>CAYRDY010000062.1:0-4791 GCA_964423195.1 uncultured Catenibacillus sp.
CGTGGGACTATACGCAGGATTTTTCTTATGCGGATGCGTATGACAGATCTTCTATGGATGGCAGTCCGGAAAATAACGGGACATACAGAGATACCTATCAGGGCGAGCCGTACCGTGACGGCACGTATCAGGGCGAGCCATACCGCGATGGCACGTATCAGAATGGGCCGTATCGCGATGGCACGTATCAGGGCGAGCCGTACCGCGATGGCATGTATCAGAACGGACCGTATCGCGATGGCACGTATCAGAACGAACCGCATCGTGATGAGCCGTATCGGAATGCCCCGAAGCGCGCGAAGCGCTCCAAACTGCCAATCATAGGCATCGTCGCGGGGTCGGTTGTGTTGGTGGCGGCAATCGTCGTTGCCGTCTTAGCCGTGATGGGCAAACTGCCTATTCAGAAGGGCGATCCGGACGACAATCAGCAGGTGGCAGCCGGCGATTCAGGCGGGGATTTAAATGCGGACGGAGAGAGTAGCGAGGAAGAGGATATTTTCTCCAGTGAAAAGTATAATCAGCAGCAGACAATGTCCGCGACGGAGACGGAGACCGAGCCGCAAACGGAATCACAGACAGAGACCGAGCCTCAGACGGAGACCGAGCCGCCTGAACCGGAAAAGACATGGGCGAGCCAGATTGACAATGCGCAGCAGTCGTCTCAGCTGTTGGGCGGTACTCAGCTTGACCTGGCCTATATGCAGACGATCATGGATGCCAGCGGCGCGAATTACGGCACTTATGTGCTCGACCTGACAAATTTTGAGGAGTATGACGGCGGCGATGCGTATGAGGCGATGCCTGCCTCAGCGCTTATCGCCGTGCCGATCATGTTCACGCTGGCGGACGGTTTCAACAGGGGGCTGTATTCGCCGGATGACACGGCGATATTCACATATACATTTGCCAATGGCCGCGGCAATATGAAAGAGAATCAGGATGGTCAGGCTTATCCTCTGATTGATCTGATGTCGGAGGCGCTTTTATACAGCGATAATAATGCCATAAACTCGCTCGTCGATTTTCTCGGCATCGAGACGATCAACAACACCTGCCATGATTATGGATTTACCAGCGTGGACATTCAGCGAAAACTGATGGTCGAGACGAGTCCGCTGGAGAATTTTGTCAGCGCCAGAGATTTGGCCTTGATGATCAACGCCATCTATCAGAATAATTTTTACGCGATCGACAGAAATTTCCTGCAGTCTTATTTTAAGCTCGCATCCGACGATGCCGCAAACAAGGGCATGTATCCGGCGTGTTCAGAATTTGACAGTTTTCTGAATCTCAACGGCATCACCGCGGCGCGTTACAATGAGATCGGCATCGTTGAAAACGGGGATGAGGTCTTTATCATGGCGGTTTTGACGGACAACGGCAATCAGGAAAATTCGGCGCCGTGCGTGAGAAATCTGGCATCCTACGTGTCGTCTTCTCTGAAAGCGATTGAGGAATAGCGAATGAAAAGAAATAGAGAGAAAAGCGCGGCCGCGATCACCGTGGCGGTGGTCTTGATCCTGATATGGCTTGTGCTCACGGTTTGTGGCATCTGCGTGATCGTCCGGCAGGAGCACAGGATCAGAGAACAGGTCGATAGAATTGAATCGCTGGAGGCGGAGATTGCCTTGGCGGGGGGAAACGGCTCTGAACAGCAGGGCGCGGACCGGGATCCGGCGGGACAGCTCTCGGACAGCGCGGCAGCAGACCTTGCCGATGGCGTGTCAGCGGGTGAGTCGGCGGATGACGGGTCGTCATCCGAATCGGCAGATGGCGGGAACGGCGCTGCCTCTGATTCGGGAACAGGCGAGAGCGGAGCGCGGGAGGATCCGTTGACCGAGGGGATGGACGATCTGAAAGCGCAGCTTGAAAATATCATTGACAATTATGAGGGCGACTGGTCCATCTATGTGCGGGATCTGTCCGGCGAGGAATATTTATCGATCAACGACCACGCGATGAAGGCGGCCAGCCTGATCAAGCTGTTTATCATGGCCACCGTCTATGAAAAGATTGACGAGGGAACGCTTGAGCAGACGGCGGAGATTGACAATCTGCTGAATCAGATGATCACGGTCAGCCACAATGAATCCTCCAATGAGCTGGTCAGGCGGCTCAGTGAGAGCGGCACAGATCATGCCGAGGGGATGACGGTCGTCAATGATTATGCTGCCGCGAATGGTTATATCTATACCAGCCAGGGCAGGGATCTGAGAGATTTCCGCGAGGTGCCCGCCGAGGGTGAAAATTATACTTCGGCGGCGGACTGCGGGCGGCTGCTGGAACAGATTTATGACGGCACTTGCGTCTCTGAGGAGGCGTCCTCCGAGATGCTTGAGCTGCTCAAAAATCAGCAGCGGACATGGAAAATCCCCGCGGGACTGCCGCAGGGCATTGTCAGCGCCAACAAGACCGGCGAGCTCGCGGACACGGAGAATGATACCGCCATCATTTACGGTCAGCAGAAGGATTATATCTTATGCGTGATGGCGCAGGATCTTCCGGATACGTCGGACGCGCAGAACCGGATCGTGCAGATCTCAACATATGTCTATGATTATCTAAACTGAACAGATGACTGAACTGAACAGGTGACTGGACTGAACAGATGATTGAACCGAACAAATGACTGAACCGAACAAATGATTGAACTGAACAGATGAGGGCTGTGAAAATTGGCGCCGAGGCACCTTTCTTCACAGCCCTTCTTGATTACTCTAAAACTCTGACAACCAGATTTTATCTGTGGCGCCGCGAAGGCGCAGGAGCATATGCTATGATTTATACAATGCCATGGGCCAGCATCGCGTCGGCGACCTTCATGAATCCGGCGATGTTGGCGCCAGCGACGAAGTTGTTCTCGACGCCGTACTCTTTGGCGGCATCATCGATGTTGTGGAAGATGTTGACCATGATGGTTTTGAGCCTTGCGTCGACCTCGTCAAATGTCCAGCTGTATCTCATGCTGTTCTGGGACATCTCAAGCGCGGAGGTGGCGACACCGCCGGCGTTGGCCGCTTTGCCAGGCGCGAAATACACGCCGTTGGCCTGAAGATACTCTGTCGCTTCCAATGTGGTCGGCATATTGGCGCCCTCGGCGACGACCTTGCAGCCGTTGGCGACAAGCGTCTTGGCATCGTCGATCAGCAGCTCATTCTGGGTGGCGCAAGGAAGCGCTAAGTCGACCTTGATGCTCCACACGCCGCGGCCCTCATGGTACTCGGCGTTCGGGCGATATTTTTTATATTCTGTGAGGCGGGCACGCTTCACTTCTTTGATCTCTTTTAGGGCCTCGACATCGATGCCGTCCGGATCATAAACCCAGCCGGTGGAGTCAGAGCATGTCACGGCCTTGGCGCCGAGCTGTTCGAGCTTCTGGATCGCGTAGATCGCGACATTACCCGCGCCGGAAACCGCGGCGGTCTTGCCCTCGATGCTGTCGCCCCTTGATTTTAACAATTCCTCAACGAGATAGACAACGCCGTAGCCGGTTGCCTCCGTGCGGGCGAGTGAGCCGCCGTAGGAGAGACCCTTGCCTGTGAGCACGCCCTCGGAGAGATTGCGGATTCTCTTGTACTGGCCGTACAGATAGCCGATCTCCCTCGCGCCTGTGCCGATGTCGCCCGCAGGGACGTCGGTGTCCGCGCCGATATGTTTGCAGAGCTCAGTCATGAAGCTCTGGCAGAAAGCCATCACTTCTCTGTCGGATTTGCCCTTCGGGTCGAAGTCGGAGCCGCCCTTGCCGCCGCCGATCGGCAGACCTGTCAGAGAATTTTTGAAAATCTGCTCAAAACCAAGGAATTTGATGATGCTCAGATTGACGGACGGATGCAGGCGAAGACCGCCCTTGTAAGGCCCGATTGCGCTGTTGAACTGGACGCGCATACCCCTGTTGACCTGGACATTGCCGTTGTCGTCCACCCAAGGCACGCGGAACATGATAATGCGCTCCGGCTCCACAAGCCGCTCAAGCAGCGCCTCTTTTCGATATCTCTCATCGCTGTCCACCACCAGGCGCAGTGAATTTAAGACCTCTGTGACTGCCTGAATAAATTCCGGCTCGTTCGGGTTTTTGGCGATGACTTTCTCGATGACTTCATCAACATATGACATAATTTTTTTTCCTCCTTCAAAAATAGAAGCACCGGCTGTTTGGGCGATGCTTTCTGAGAATTAGTCCCCATTGACTTCACGGCAATTATTATAATATAAAACCTTGTAAAATACAATGTTTAATTTGTACTTTATAAAAAAATTTATAGTTGTTCAATTTATAAGAAAAATGAGATCATACAGACAATTTTAAAAAATGAAAGATAAAGAGAAAAAATTTCAAAATGGCCGCCGCGTTAATTTAATAAAGCGGCGTCCGCGGGGCTTTGCCGGATGTCAGATGGCCGGCATGGGAAAATTTTGCTGTTTGCGGTAAATTCTTGTGGAAATGGCGGCCGATTCGCGGTAAAATACATATTGAAATCTTGAAATCGAAAAAATCATTGAAAAAGTTACGGTAGCAGCGAACTGCGGCCGTGCGGCGTGGCGGGAAACGATTGACACTGAGCGAGCGATGCGATCGGGGAACGATAGCTGGTGTGCTCGCGAAGCGGGAAACAGGAGTACAGAAATGCCGACACTAAATAGAGAAAATACGGCGGTGATTGCCTGCGGCATGCTTAAGAACGAGGTGCTGCGGGTCATGGAAACGCATGGCCTGGACTATCCGGTGATATGGCTTGAGGAGGGACTGCATGAGTTCCCCGAAAAATTAAAAAAGGAATTGCGCCGGAGTAT
>CAYRDY010000062.1:4891-7586 GCA_964423195.1 uncultured Catenibacillus sp.
CGGGAAAAAATGGAAGTGTGGGAGATGAAAACTTTGAAAAAAATGCTTTTTATTGTCAATCCGAGATCGGGGAAGAATCAGATCAAGCCCTATCTGTGTGACATTATCGACATGTACGTCGCCGATGGGTTTGAGGTGACGGTGCATACCACGCAGAGGAAGGGAGACGCGTATGAGACGGTCAAGGACTGCGGCGGGCGGTATGACATGATCGCCTGCAGCGGCGGCGACGGGACGCTGGACGAGGTCGGCGCGGGCGTGCTTGAGCTGGAGCATGCGCCAGCGATCGGGTATATTCCCGCCGGGACGACCAATGATTACGCGCGGACTTTAGGGCTGTCCGCCATGCCACTTGAGGCCGCCCGGACGGTGATCGACGGGATCCCTTTTGCGTGTGATGCCGGCAGGCTCAATGGCAAGCCGTTTGTCTATGTGGCGGCGTTCGGCATATTTACGGAGGTCTCCTATACGACACCGCAGGAGGCGAAAAATACCCTCGGCCATGCGGCCTATGTGATGGAGGGCATCAAGAGTCTGATGAAAGTCAAGTCCTGTCACATCCGCTGTGAGTACGACGGCCATTGTCTTGAGGACGATTTTATTTACGGCATGATCACAAACTCAGTCTCGGTCGGCGGCTTTAAATTTCTGAGCGGGAAGGTGACGCTGCTGGACGACGGCCTGTTTGAGGTCCTGCTCTTGAAAATGCCAAAAAATTTGCTTGATCTGCAGGCTCTGGTGGGCAATCTCCTGCTCCAGAACGTGGATGAGCGCTTTGTGCATCTGATCAAGACGGACAGGATCAAGTTGTCAAGCGACGAGGAAATCTCGTGGACGCTGGACGGAGAGGACGGCGGGAAATGCCGCCAGGCGGAGATCATTAACCTGAAACAGGCAATCACGATCATGCGGCCGAGGGACGCGGTCGAGAGGCGTTTGGTCGGGGAGGACGCGGCCGAGAGACGTTTGGTCGAGAAGGACGCGGTCGAGAGGGACGGCAGTTCAGATCTGTCGGAACAGTGACTGTGATTGACTTTCATTTTCGGGTGTGCTAGTATACCATTCAGTAGGAGGAATGAATCATGCCAAAAAAACCATATTACATCACGACGGCGATCGCTTATACGTCGGGCAAGCCGCATATCGGCAATACCTATGAGATCGTGCTGGCCGACAGCATCGCGCGCTTTAAGCGGCTGCAGGGCTATGACGTGCGCTTCCAGACGGGGACGGATGAGCATGGCCAGAAGATTGAGATCAAGGCCGAAGAGGCGGGGACGACGCCGAAGGCATATGTTGACGGTGTGGCCGGGCAGATCAAAGAAATCTGGGATTTGATGAATACTTCTTATGACAAATTTATCCGCACCACGGATGAATACCATGAGAAGCAGGTGCAGAAGATTTTCAGAAAGCTCTATGAGCAGGGCGATATTTATAAAGGATATTACGAGGGGAAATACTGCACGCCGTGCGAATCTTTCTTTACGGAGAGCCAGCTCGTGGACGGCAAATGTCCGGACTGCGGGCGTGAGGTCATCAACGCGAGGGAGGAGGCCTATTTCTTCAAATTGAGCAAGTACGCGGACCGGCTGATCCAATACATCAATGACCATCCGGATTTTATTCAGCCGGAGTCCCGCAAGAATGAAATGATGAACAATTTCCTGCTTCCGGGGCTGCAGGATCTTTGCGTCTCCAGGACGAGTTTTTCATGGGGCATTCCTGTGGACTTTGACCCGAAGCATGTGGTCTATGTGTGGATCGACGCGCTCAGCAACTATATCACCGGCCTCGGCTATGACCTAGACGGCGACAGCGACGAGATGTTTGAAAAATATTGGCCGGCGGATCTGCATTTGATCGGCAAAGACATTATCCGCTTCCATACGATCTACTGGCCGATCATGCTGATGGCGCTGGATCTGCCGCTGCCGAAGCAGGTGTTCGGGCATCCGTGGCTGCTTGTGGGCGAGGGCAAGATGAGTAAGTCCAAGGGAAATGTGATCTACGCGGATGATCTGGTCAACGTATTTGGCGTGGACGCCGTGCGCTACTTCGTGCTGCATGAGATGCCGTTTGACAATGACGGCTCGATCACCTGGGAATTGATGGTCGAGCGCATGAATTCTGATCTGGCGAATATTCTCGGCAATCTGGTCAACCGGACGATTTCCATGAATAATAAATATTTCGACGGCGTCATCACGAATCCGGGCGTGAGTGAGCCGCTGGATGAGGAGCTCAAATCACTGGCGCTGGACACGCCGAGACGCCTGACGGAGAAGATGGACAAGCTGCGGGTGGCGGATGCCATCACGGAGGTATTTACGCTGCTGCGCCGCTGCAATAAATATATCGACGAGACAGAGCCTTGGAAGCTGGCAAAGGATGAGACAAAGCGGGATCGGCTGGCGACCGTGCTCTACAATCTGATGGAGTGCATTCGCATCGCGGCGCTCTGCCTGAAGGCATTTCTGCCGGAGACGGCGGATAAAATGCTGGATCAGCTAGGTACCAGAGAACGCGATTTTGAGAAGCTGGACACATTTGGACTTCTGGAGACAGGTATCCGGGTGGTCGAGAAGACAGAGATTCTTTTCGCCCGCCTAGATATGAAAGAGGTGCTCGCAAAAGCGGACGCGCTGGCGGCCGAGCGGGCGGCGTCTGAGGGCGCCGCAGCGGGAACAGGCAG
>CAYRDY010000062.1:7686-12418 GCA_964423195.1 uncultured Catenibacillus sp.
TCGATATCGAGGCGAAACCTGAGATCACCATTGACGATTTCTCGAAGCTGCAGTTCCAGGTCGGGGAGATCATCGCCTGCGAGGAGGTCAAAAAATCCAGGAAGCTCCTCTGCTCTCAGGTCAAAATCGGCAGTCAGGTCAAGCAGATTGTCTCCGGAATCAGGCCGCAGTATCAGCCGGAGGATATGGTCGGCCGGAAAGTGATGGTCGCTGTCAACCTAAAGCCGGCAAAACTGGCCGGCGTGTTGTCCGAGGGGATGCTTCTTTGCGCGGAGGACGCCTCCGGAAATCTTGCGCTGATGACGCCGGATAAGGATATGCCGTCCGGGGCCCAGATCAGCTGATGGACGGAGAGGATATCATGATTTTTGAGTCACATGCGCATTATGATGACCGGCGGTTTGACGCGGACAGGGACGCGCTGCTGGATAGTCTGGCGGCCGGCGGGATTGGCTATGTGGTGAATGTGGGGGCGAATATCGCGTCGACGAAGGCGAGCCTGGCTTTGGCCGAGAAATATCCGTGGATCTATGCGTCCGCGGGCGTGCATCCGAGCGATGTCGGTGAGCTCGACGAAGAAAAGTTCGCCCAATTGTCCGAGCTGTGCGGCCATGAAAAATGTGTCGCCGTCGGCGAGATCGGCCTCGACTATTACTGGGAGAAGGCGCCGGAAGTGCGCGAAAATCAGAAATACTGGTTCAGGCGTCAGCTTGACCTGGCGCGTGAGAAGGGATTGCCGGTGATCATTCACTCGCGGGACGCGGCCCAGGACACGCTGGACATCATGCGGGAAATGCATGCCGGGGATATCGGCGGCGTGATCCACTGCTTTTCCAATTCGCCGGAATTTGCCCGAATCTATGTGGATATGGGATTTTACATCGGCATCGGCGGCGTGATCACGTTCAAAAACGCAAAGACACTGAGAGAGGTGGCCGCGCAAACGCCGCTGGAGCGGATCCTGCTGGAGACGGATTGCCCGTATCTTGCGCCGGAGCCGAACCGAGGGAAGCGCAACTCATCGCTGAACCTCACCTATGTAGGAGCGGAGATCGCCCGCGTCAAGGGTGTCCCCTGTGATGAGGTTGTGGAGACAACCTGTGAAAACGCAAAAAAATTGTATCGGATAGACGGATAGGGAGAATTTTTATTATGAAAAAATACATTTGGATTTTTGCCGCGGCCGCGGCGCTCTGCCTGTGCGCGGGCTGCGGAAAGAACGGCGGAGGGACAGACGCGGACACGACGGCGCAGACTTCCGGAAATTCGGGGAGTGACGGTGAAACGGCGCAGACGTCCTCTGCCGAGGAGTCCTCGGAGTTGGGAATTGATCTCGGCGATTACAAGGGGCTGGAGGTCACTGTCCAGAAGATTCCCGATATCACTGATGAGGATGTGGAATTGCAGCTCCAAAATATCGTGAGCGCCAACGGCACGGAGACGCTCAATAAGGACCGGTCGATCATCGCGGGCGACCTCGTCAGCATGAATTATCAGGGCTATGACAACGGCACGCCGATCGGCGAGGAGGAAAAGAATTATTATATCACCATCGGCTCAGGGATTTTCTTTGACGGCGCGGAGATGAGTCTGGTCGGCGCCAAGGGCGGCGATGTGGTCGAGATTCCTGTGACATTGCCGGAGAGCTATCCTGACCAGTCGCTGGCGGGAAAAGATGTCATTTACCGTGTGACGGTGAACGGCATTGTCGAGAAGAGCGCCGGAGAGCTGACGGATGAATACATCGCACAGATTTCGGACTGTGACACCGTGGATGAATACAGGGCACAGCTCAAGTCGGAAATGCAGGAAAATATCGAATTTCAGCGGACGATGAGTGTGCGCAACGCGGTCTGGGACAAGATGCTGTCGCAGATTGATCCTGAGGACTACCCTGAGGATGAGAAGGAAGAAAGGATAGCCTACTACAAGAATTTCGATCAGGAGGCCGCGGATGAGGCGGGTGTCACGCTGGAGGAATATGTCGAGAGCAATTTCTATATCTCGTTCGAGGATTATGAGAAGGAGATCGAGGATCTGGTGATGCAGGAGCTGGGGACTGAGATGGTTGTCCGGGCCATCGCGGAAAAAGAGGGCCTGAGCACGGAGGATATCACGGATGATGAGATCAAGGATTACGCGAAAGAGATAGGCTATGACGATGTCGAACTTTTGTATAAAGACTTCGGCGAGGATGAGATTCGCATGTCGATTCTTCGCGAGAAAGTGACGGATATCCTGGTCGACAACGCGAAGGTGACGGAGGTCGACGCGCTGCCGTCGGATTCCGAGCAGATGATAGACTGAGCGGCCAGCGCCCGGCTTGGTCGTCCGGGCAAGCCGGATAAGTCGGGTCGTCCGGGGCAAGCCGGATAAGTCGGGCCGTCCGGGCAAGCCGGGTAAGTCGGGCAGGCCGTCCGCCGGTTCACTCATAGTCGATGATATAGCGATCCAGCTGTAGAATTTCATCTTCCGTGATGCTGTAGACATGATTCTCATCGGCTATGACATGGACCGTCACATCGCGCGGAGCGGTATAGCCGATCTGGTCGAGATAGCTGCTCAGGATGTCGATGGCGCCCTGAATATAGCTGCTGTAAAATGTCTCGTCGTCCATCGCGGCGAATTCGCCGTTCTCATTTCGCGCGTAGAAGGTGCTATTGTATTCGGTCAGATCCGCGTCGGCGAGCTGATAGATGTCGATCGGTCGGATTGTGACCGTGACGAAGCCGGACTCATCGGCCTCGCCGACGGTATAATCGGCATGCTGATAAATATTTTTGAACATGTTGCGGGCATTCTCGCGGGTGTCCTCATTGACAAAGGAGGAATATTCCGCGATGTTCATATAGGAGATCAGCGCCTCGATCTCCGCGTTGATGCCCTCCTCATAGTTGAGCGCGAGATCGCTCTCGCTGACATGCGTGATGTCGGCGTAAGCCTCGTGATTCCCCTTATAAATGGAGTCGAGCATCGCCTGAATATAGCCGCTGCAGTCAAATTTGGAGCAGCCCGTCAGAAACGCGGCAAGGATGAAGATGATTGCCAGAAGAAAAAGGGCGTTTTTCCGTTTGATCATAAAAATTCCCCCGAAATCAAACAAATAGGCGCAGTCTATGCGTCATATAGCCGCGGCCCGCGCGTCACACAGTCGTCATCTGCGCGTCACAGTCGCGGCCCGCGCGTCACACAGTCGCCGTCCGGGACTTTCTCAGCCGTCTGTCTACAGTTTATCAGATTTGTCCCGTGAAATCAATGTCGAAATTGGGGATCGCGGCGGGCACTGCCAATCCCAAGGAAAATTCGGAGAGAACGATGGATAAGCTAGCAAATCCAAAGAAAACGAGAGAGATCATTCAGAAATATCATTTCAGTATTCAGAAGAAATATGGGCAGAATTTTCTGATCGACGCCCGCGTGCCAGAGAAGATTGTCCGTGGCGCCGGTGTGTCTGGGGATGATTTTGTGCTGGAGATCGGGCCGGGCATCGGGACGCTGACGCAGTATCTCGCGGAGGCGGCCAGAGAGGTCTGCGCGGTGGAGATCGATCGCAAACTGCTGCCGATCCTTGAGGAGACCCTCGCTCCCTATGACAACGTGACGGTGATCAACGCGGACATTTTAAAGATGGATCTCTGTGCGCTCGCCGCAGAGAAAAATGACGGGCGTCCAATCAAAGTGGTGGCCAACCTTCCATATTATATCACGACGCCGATCGTCATGAGCCTGCTTGAAAACCATGTGCCGTTCATCAATCTGACGGTGATGGTGCAGAGGGAGGTCGCCGCGCGCATGCAGGCAAAGCCTGGCAGCAAGGATTACGGGGCGCTCTCCCTGGCGATCCGTTATTACGCCGAGCCGTATATCGTGGCCAATGTGCCGAGCCACTGCTTTATGCCGCGCCCTGATGTGGATTCCACGGTGATTCGCCTCACCCGCCGCGCGGAGCCGCCGGTGCGAACGGCAGACGAGCGGCAGATGTTTCGCGTCATTCGGGCCGCGTTTGGACAGCGCCGGAAAACGCTTGCCAACGCGCTTGCCAACAGCCCTGAGCAGTCCTGGGATAAGCCACGGGTGCGGCAGGCGCTGGAAGCGGCGGGCCTGCCGGATGCGGTGCGGGGCGAAGCCCTCACACTCGAACAGTTTGCCGCCCTGTCGGATCTGCTGCTGTAGACTGCCGGCACGTCCCGGCCTGTTTTCTGTGCTGCGCGCTGTCTTTTTTCCAGACCGTCAGAATCGCCGTGCGAGGTGGAGGCATGAAATTTAGATTGACTTTTTCAGATGTTCGTCGTATAATGAAATTTACGATGAGCGGCCGATGGGTTTTCCGGCGCCATTGATTTCTAACTTTTCAATAAATATTCTCTATTTTCCCAGTTTAAAATTCATATTCTGCAGGAGGAAATTTTATGGAGGAGAAATACAATACTTTATCCCTTGTTCAGCTGCGCGAGATTGTCAAAGCGCAGGGAATAAAAAACACTTCAACGATGCGAAAAGCGCAGTTGGTGAAGATTTTATGTGACCTTGAAGAAAAAGCAAATGAGGAGAAGGCTCGGAGTGAAGCGCCTGCGGAGGAGAAGAAGGGCGCACAGAGACAGGAGGAGACAGAGCTCGCGCGCGAGGACCGGACGCGGGAAGATAGGACGCGCGAGGACCGCTATAATTCTGAGTGGGAGCGCGAGGACAGGACGCGCGATGATCACTATAATTATGAACGCGAGCGCGAGGA
>CAYRDY010000063.1:0-12184 GCA_964423195.1 uncultured Catenibacillus sp.
CATTATCCATGCTCGCCTCCTATCTTGATCAAGCTAATCCAGATAAAGGAATTGCGACCGAAATTAAAAAAATTATGAATACACAAGCTAGCGATTTTGGACATCATGGGCTAGCACAGGTTGTTCGAAATATTGATACTGCGAAAAAATATCTTGAAAAAGAATGTCCAGATTTAGTTGAAAAGTATTATGAGGATGGTGGACAGGCATCAAAGGATGCGGCGGCATACGTCGATATGGTTTCACATCTCCATGACTTGCAGGGAAAATACAACACGTCAAAGGAAGCTTTAGAAAACAAAGACCTTTTTAAAGGAGACGTCGCTGATGAACTAAAACAATACACCGGCGAGACCAACGGTATCCTGATCACCGCTTATTCCGACGGAACAACTGTTGTCAGCCCGACGGACGCTGATCCGGCGAGAAAAAATTCATCCGAGACTGATGTTCCCGTTCCAGAAAAAGAAGATGGTGAAATCGCAAAAAAATGAAGTCGCGGAAAATTAAATAAATAAACTCTGCCCGGCAGAGTTTCAAGACGAGAACAGAATTCATACAAATTTTTATCGAAGCCGGTCCACCCGCACGCGGGCGGACCGGCCTTTTGTTGTTTTCATTGATAAGCCCTTTCCGGTCTTATCTCCCCTTTGGTCTTATCCCCTTTGGCCTGATGTCCAGCACGATTTTGCAGTCCGAGACATGTTGATCATCAATGTCGAGGAGATAGCTGATCTCCGTATGAATCTTTAGGTCGTCCGCGCGGCTGTCGATGCTCAGCGTGCGGATGCCGATCTGCAGATCGCCAAACGGCGTCCTGTAGCGGGAAACATTTCTCTGACCACGCTCAAAGACCATGTGCACATCTAGGGGGCCGCGCCGGATCACGTCGACCCGCCCGTTTGCGATCTTGATCAGATTTGTGGTCGTTTCACCGGTCTCGACCGTCTCCTTGAAAGTCACGAAATGCCTGCCGTTCTTAAAACAGTAAGCCGCGCCGGTCATGACTTCTGTCGCCTCATCGCCGTTCGTCTCATACTGAAATCCGCTGATCGACAAAATCACATCCCTCGTCATCGGCAAAACGCCCTCATTTCCGCTCGAATGCCAAATCGATCAGGCGATCTATCTGAGCGCTGACCGGCAGCCCTCTGTCCGCCCACAGCATCGGATACATGCTGATCGACGTAAAGCCCGGCATCGTATTGATCTCATTGAACACAACCTCGTCCGTGCCCCGCTCAAGAAAGAAATCGACCCTCGCCAGGCCAAAGCCGTCCACAGCTCTGAAAATTTTCAGCGCGTCCGCCCGCACTTCCTCCATTTTCCCGTCCGGAAATTGCGGGTGCAGATCCGTCCTCGAATCGGGATTATTGTACTTGGCGTCATAGCTGTAGAATGTCTCCGCGGCCAGTATCTCCCCAACGTTGGAGGCCTCCGGGCTGTCGCCGCCGAGCACGGCGCACTCGATCTCACGGCCGTCGATGCTCTCCTCCACAAGGATCTTGCTGTCATAGATGATAGCCTCTCTCAGGGCCGCGCACAGCGCTTCCCTGTCCCCGGCCTGACTGACGCCGCAGGAGGAACCGGCCTTTGACGGCTTGACAAATACCGGATAGTTGAGGGCATCCTCCACGCGCCTGACGCATCCGTCCATCGAGGCCAGATCCCGATGCGTGATCACCACATAGCGCGCCTGGCGGATATTGAGCCGGTCAACGATCAGTTTGGTATAGACTTTATCCATCGAGACCGCGGAGGAGAGCACACCGCTGCCCACATAGGGGATCTGTGCCATCTCAAACAGGCCCTGGATTGTGCCGTCCTCGCCGAACTTCCCGTGGAGCACCGGAAAAGCCACGTCGACCGGAATCCTGGACAGCCGGTCGCCCTTCAGCAGAAACAGGCACTTCTCGGTCGCGTCCGGAGACAATGCGGCCGGGATCCCGCGCTCCCGCCACGCGCCGGAGGCAATCTGCTCGACACGCTCGACATAGAGCCAATGCCCCGCCTTGGTGATGCCCACCGGCACCGGCGTATATTTTTCTGTGTCCATCGCCCCGATGACCGTCTGCACGGAAACGCAGGAGATCTCATGCTCCGAGGACTGGCCGCCGAACAGCACCAGAACCGTCAATTTTTTTCCCATTGTCCTGATCCTCCTCAAGTATATACAATATGTATATTCTAATATCAAACGGCTTGATTTGCAATCCTTTTTTGTATCGCACTTCGGGATGGGACGCCTTTTGGCGGCGCGAAACGGTGATTATTTACCTCGTCTTTTTCGATCTTTCTTTCGCCTGAGTGAGACGATCGCGACAATGACGATGGCGATCAGGGCCGACAGCCCCGCGATACTTCCAAAGAACAGCGGTTTATTCATATAAAACTGCAGAATGGCGCTCGGATTGACAAATACCGAAAATTTCGCCGGATCCGTGATCCCCCTGTTGCCCGCCGCGTCATAGGCCTCCGCCGCAACGGTCTGGACTGTACGCCTGCTGTCCAGCTTGAACGTGATCAGGCCGTCACTGAGCACTTCATTCAGCGCGTCCCCCTCATACGCCTGCCTCTGCCCGTCAACGATCAGCACGACCTTCTCAAGCAGGGCATTGTCCCTGACACTCAGCGTAAACTCATGGCTGTCCTCACGATACAGCCCGTCGGCATCCAGATTGCCCATCACCAGGGACGGCGGCGTCCTGTCGACGACGAATTCGATGTCGACCGCCTTGGCCTTGTTTGTGGTATTGTTTGCCGCCCTGTCCTCCGAATAAATATTGATGGAGTAGGCGCCCTCCGCCTCAAAACAGGAAGCGCTGATGGTATAGGTGTACTTCTTCCAGCCGCCGTTGACTTTCTCGACGCCGACCCAGTAATCGGTGCCCTCATTCAGCTTCACCACCCTGCCGTCCCTGGCGTAGGTCAGCTCGACAAACTCAAGCGTATCGACATTGATCTCCTCGATGACGATATCCTTCGGGCTGTTGGTGTAAGGATTTCTCAAGAGCTGCCGCGTGGCATCGCTGACTCTGTAGGTGGAACCGTTTCTGTTGACAGAAAAAGTCACGCGCTCTGTCGCCTCGTTGCCCGCGAGGTCGGCGGTCTTCGCCGTCAGCGTATAGATATCGTCCATATCCCTGCCGAAATTCAAAAATGTGATGATCCGCCCGTCTGCCGTGTTCGCCGTCGTGATCATATCGGAGATATCGACGCGGCCGCGGTTGACGCCAGTCAGCAGAAGCTCCACATCCCTGCCGCTAAAGTTGGCATCCGACGCCGTGATCACCGGGGATACCGTCCCCCTGTTGGCCGACTGATCGCGCACGCCCGTGATCGACAGCTCAGGTTCCGTCAAATCGACGGTAAAGCGATCCCGGACATCGCGAGCCGCGGCGTTGCCCGCAAGATCGGTATAGGATACGTTCAGCGTATAATCCGAGTCACCGCCAAAGCTTACGGTCGCCGTGTGTCGGTCGCCGCTATCTGACCACGCGCCGACAAACGGCGCGCTTTCCCCGCGGCTTGCCGTCGTCTCCACGCGGACCTCACCGGCGCTGAAATTGTGCTCAACCACCGTGATCGTTGCGATGCGCGCCGCCCTGTAATAGGTGCCGTTACTGGCGCTGTTGTTGTCATAGGAGACGCTGAGCACAGGAGGCGTCCTGTCGATCGTAAAATCCTCGGAAGTGTAGGCCGCATCCGCCACATTCCCCGCGAGATCCGTATCATCAACCGTGAATCTGTAATCACCGTCCGCGGCAAAGGTGATGGTCGCGGTATGCGTCTCATCATCCGACGCGCCCGCGCTGACGCCCGGCGACCAGCCGGAGATCGCCGGCTGCGCGCCGTCCGTGCTGGTGACAGTGATCCGCACATTGTTCGGGTCAAAGTTGCGCTCGCGGATCGTGACCGTCGCCACGCGCGCGTCCCTGTAATACTTGCCATTGACCGGCGATTGATTGTCAAATGTCACCGAGATCACCGGCCTGGTGACATCGACCATCGTCCTGAGTGTCCCCTCGGAGACATTGTCCGAATTGTCGGTCGCCCGGACATAGACCTCCACATCGTTGCTGTTGTTCTTTTCGGCATCGATCACGATCGTCTCCTCAGCCGACCGCTGCCTGGCCGCGCCCGCCGCGATATTGAAATTGCCGCTCTGCGTGACGGCGCCCTTATTTCTGACCTCGTAGTACACGGACTTCAGCCCTGAATAGTCGTGATTGTTCTGCGGGTCAGGATCAACCACCTTGATCTTCACATCGACATCGCTGTTGTAGATATGGTTCAGCGGTTCAGGCATCGCAATATCGATCTGAGGTTTATCGATTGTATCATCGAGGACGACACCGTCGGTGCTGATATAGGTGTAGTTGCCCGAATTGTCCTCGATCCGCCCGTAGACAATGCGCTGGGCATCCGGACTCAGCGTCACGGACGCTCCGTCCGTCCACTGTGACGCCGCATCCAGCTCGCTCCAAGTCATCGGGTCATGGCTGACCAGGCAGGAGACGCGTTTTACGTCCGACGTCGCGTCAAACGCCTCAGAAATGGTCGCCGTCTCGTCTTTATTTGAGAAAATGCCGAAAGTGATGGCCGAGACAAGTGCCTCCCACGGCGTCTTGTGATTGCTCAGGCTGATCTTCGCCGTCGGCGCCGCGGTATCCACGGTGAGATGATCCACCGCGTAATCAGCCATCGCGTTGCCCGCCTTGTCCGTGCAGGACACGTCAAAGGTATAATTCGCGTCACTGATGTAATCCACGCGCAGGACGTGCGTATCGCCGCTCTCCCGCGTCCACTGACAGGACGTGACGGCCGTGACCGCCGCCTTGGAACTGTCGAAGGCCTGTATCTCCACGCTCACGCCGCCCACACCACCGGCCGCGGTATCTCTTGGCTCAAAGTTGTGCTCCTCAAACGTGATCTCCGAGAAAATCCTGTTGTTTCCGTAATATCTCTGCTTCCGCGCCACCTCCTGCGTGACCTCGATCGTGTTCTGTCCGACGTATATAAAATATTTTGCCGAAGTCATCCTCGGCGCGATCTGATCGACGACGAAATTTTTGTAATGCGCGGGTACACTCAGATCACTCATCCCTGAGACATTGCCCGCGGCATCCGTGACGCTCACATCAAATGTGTGGTCACGGCTGATGCTGTACACATATCTCATCTCGTAAGTATAGCCGCCCAGATCCCTCCAGCCGCCTGAATAGCCCTCCGCCGGCATCGCATACTCCGTACCCGAAAATTCGCTCCTGCCGTAGCCGTCTCTGCCAAAATAGGCATCCGTCACCCTGACGGTCACGGCGCGATCCTCATTGAAATATCTGTCGTTCTTCGGATCACCGTCAAACGAGACATCGATCTCCGGTTTGGCGACGTCATAATCAAACGAAAGCGTCTTTGCCGCGCAGACATTGTCCGCATAATCCCTGGCGGTCACTGTGACATCCACGCGATTGACGGCATTGGCCGCTGTGGAGACGATACCGCCGCAGGGCAGGGTGAATGCTCCGGTCGTTTTGTCCATCGCCTTTTCTCTCAAGGCATCTTCGGTCGGCTGGGAGCCATCGACATCATATTTTTTGCTGCCCTCCCACGATGGCACACGCCTGCCGTTGAGCATGGCCGAGTAGGACACCTCTTTGATGCCGGAATAGACCGGCGCGTTTTGATCCACAATATCCGAGACTTCAAAAGAGATCGTGACGTCCTCATTGTAGACATCGATGTCCCTGCCATTCTCAATGCGGATATTTAATTTCGCCGGCGCCACGCTGTCGATCACAATGCCGTTCGTGCCGACGTACCGGATATTGCCGACATTGTCGACGGCCTTCGCGAAGACGACATACCGGCCGTCATTAAACCTGACGTTCTTCGAGCCTGTGCCCTCGCCCTCCCAGTCCAATCCCTGGAGATACGTCTCGATCTCCGCGTCCGACTTTCCGCTCGTGTGCGCATACGCCTCCGAATAATCAGCCTTCATGTACTGCACCGAGGCAAGCCCGCTCTTCTCATCCCTGCCGGTGATCGTCGCCTCGGCAGTGTTCTTTCCAAAAATGCCGAGGGTCAAAACCTCGAGCACCCTGTCGATAAAACTGCCGGAATTCTGAACGGCATCGACGGTGATCTCGACGGAGGTATCGATATCCTGATGATAATAAATCGCCTTTGGATTTGATCTGGCGATCTCCTCCGAGGTGCCATCCGGCGACGCACACACCTGAGCCATGACCATGTAGAATTCGCCGTCAGCCGGATCATCGAGGTCGATCTCTGTCTGATGAATATCTGCCGCTGAGGTGCCGTAGTACACGGTGTTGTAGCCTGACGCTTCGGGATCCGATACGCAAAACGGAGAGAGTGCGATATTCTCCCTGCCTACCCAGATAGCACGGTGATCCTCCCCGCCCTCGTCCGAATAACAAACCTGCGCCTCCGGTGCAAGATCATATTCCGAAGCGGCAATATCACGGGAGATGATTGTCAGCGTGCCCACTTTCTCGCCGCGAAGATCAAACGCGTAATTATTTAATTCTGCCGGCTTTTCTGCGCCGGAAGTTTCGGGATTGTCCGCAGAGATCGCATAGTCGCCCGTTCCGGAATTTTTGTCCGCCATTGTCGAAAATACGGGCATATAATGATCGACAATGCAATCTCGCAAATCTTCCCCATTATTTTCATCCGCCTCTACAAAACCCTTAAAGACAACCGCCCTGTTTTCCCTGACTGCCTGCACAATCATCTTGAGCAGCTCATCTTTGGGCGTGTAATAATCTGCCTTTATCTCAAGGTCAGACAAATCGACCTCGAGCGTCTTTGGCAGAATCGAACAGGTAAACCGCTGAATATTGTCCAGAGATAATCGGTACTTCGATGCATCTTCCCCCGTCAGAGTGATGCTTGTCCCTGTCTTTGCCCCATCTTCCTTTAAATCCAGATATCGACCTTCGCCGGCGTTGATATCATTCAGAATCGCATCCTGAATATTTACAGATACAACATCATCATTCACGACGCCGGTCAGCGCGATCGTCTCACCGGTGACAGATGCCGCCGCCGTCCCGTCATAAATCTTATCCTCCAACAGTTTCAAGTGATCATCTATCTCAATCGTCTTTGGTTTGATCTCCAGTTGATAGGATGCCGCCGCGTCCTTATAAACCTGAGTCTCAGAATCTATCCCTTGATTCTCAATTTCTCTTGGGAGAGCGTCCGTGTAGCTCAGAGAGATCGTCGTATCCCCGGCGACATCGATCGCGCCGAAAGTCAGCGTGCCCTCTATCTGGTAAAGACCTGTGTCCTGCCTGTCATTTAAAGGCGTCACCTTTTCCCTATCAATCGCCAATCTCGGTTCTGTGATGATCTGATCATCATATCGGATGGTCCAATAATCTTCGTCGGCGATCTGTTCACGAATCGCCGCGCTGCCACTGTTTTTCGCGTCCGCGGCGACAATGGCATTGAAGGAGATGGATGTTGTGATATTTTTCTCGTCGTATACAATACGCTCAGGATTTCCCTCGTCAAATGTGATGCTCTGTCCGGTCCTGCCTGCAACATCAAATTCGCAGGATACGTCATGGCACTCAAAATTGTCGCCGCTATACGACGCAATAATCCTATAGGTTCCGATCGTTTTGATGTATGCTGTCAAATCATACGCCCCGCTGTCCGGAGATAGTGGAAGATCACAATTATCTTTTAGAGCAATATCATAATAGGTATTTTCATCAATCTTTTTCTGGAGCGAATAGGTGACACTGCCATCGGTGATCACATCATCGCGATCACTGTCAGATAGCTTATATTCGACTTTTGCCTTTAATGTATCGCCGACGACAAAGGGCGCATCACCGGATGGCTCTCTACCTATACTGACAGTGCCGGTGATGCCCGCCGGAACAATCGTCACTGTGACGCCCTCGGCATCTGTCCCATGGGAACTCGCCCCCACTGTGACCGTTCCGGTTTTTCCCGTTCCTGTGACAGTCAATGATTTGGTGTCTGCGCCGGTCTGAGCTGTCACATGACCCGTGCCGTCTTCCGATAAATGCCATTCTACCGGCCATTGATCAGGCCAGGCTTTGTGATTTGCGGCGCTAACCGTAAAAGTCAATGATTGTCCTTTTGAAGCCATCGATTCAGGCCCTTCGATGCACAATTTCAGACTGGTTTTCATTTTCATATCTTCCTGAGCGCAGGTATCTTCCGTGGTAATGGCTGAGAGATCCACATCAAATCCGAGATCACTGTAATCCTCTCTCTCGGCCGTAACGGAATAAGTCCTGCCGGATATCAGATACACTTCATAACTGCCGTCCTCGGCGGTATCAACCGTCACCGACTCCAATCTACTGTCCTCGGTCCGGTCACTGAAGGTCAAACGCACGCCCTCCAGCGGATCCCCCTCCCGCGCGCCTTTCTCTGTGTAGGAATCCAAAATTTTACCGGCTACCCTCACGCTGATAGAGGTCTTGATCACGATCGACGCGCTCACGGCGGGCGCTGTGCCGTCCGGTTTATAGGTCGCCGTGATCGTCAGATCCGTATTCGCCGGAGTTCCCTCCGGTATCTGATATTTGAAAGTTTTCCAGCCTTCTCTGGTAAACGATGAACCGCCTGAGCCTGACACATACCACATGATGCTGCCCTCATTTTCCGCGACTTTTGTCTGTTCGCCGTCCTCTGTTTTTTGAATCTCAGCGGTAAATGTATACGCATTTTTTTCGGTGTCATGATATGGCAGATACGGCCCGCCGGGTTCGGCAATCTCCATCTGATAGACCGCGTCTGCCGCGTCCGCCGACGACTTTGACGGAGTCGGCGGTTTCTCTCCACTTGAAGTATCGATGTCATCTCCGCCGTCACCGGCCTCGGTGACTCTTATCGTCGGGGCAGGATTTGACGCGTAGATCCTGGACTCTCCCGACGGCGATACGGCAAGTCCCGACGTCATCAGCACCGCCAGGGCAAGCGCAAGCACTCTTTTAAATATTCCCCTTTTTCCTCTCATCGCGATCTCCTCTCTATCCTTGAAAAAACTTTCATGCCGCCCGCCCCGTCAGATGACTTCATCCGTGTGAATCTCGACGATACGGCGCTCGATCTCAAAAAATACGCCTGGCGCCGGACGTTCCGCCATTTTCACGGTGACCTGCGGCTTCCCGCTCAGGTCACCGTGAGGCCGACAGGTCGTCTCCCGGAGTTTTGTCGTGACCGAAGAGGCGGCGTGCGCCCTGCGCCGGTGCCGCCCGTCCTCACCGATCTTCCTCGAAATATCGGCGCTGCCACCGCCATTTTCCGCCGTCATCGCCTTGATGGCCTTCCTGGCGCCACGGCCGGTCAACTCACCGAAGACATTCGGTATCTTCAAAAGAAAAAACAGGGCGATCGCCGCGAGAAGAAAGATAAATGCCGCGACCGCGCAGCCGATCTTGATGCTGCGAAACAGATTCATCGACTGCTCAAAATTCTGACTCGTTATCATCGTCCCGTCCCTCCCTCAGATGAATTTTTCGGGCTGTCCACGGCACTGGAGGCGTAGACAGCCGCAATATTCCTCCGTGCCCTATCGATATTGGTGCTGATGTCTGCCACGGCCTCGCGGATCTCGTCGGTCACACTCATATGCTCAAGCCGCGCCGCGATGTCATCCAGGGCACCGCTGAGATC
The DNA here is from genome assembly GCA_964423195.1 of uncultured Catenibacillus sp. GTDB lineage: Bacteria > Bacillota > Clostridia > Lachnospirales > Lachnospiraceae > CAKRHR01. The sequence continues at coordinate 9,691 of CAYRDY010000063.1, forward strand.
CTCCGCCGACAGCGAGGCATCCGTCTTGAACTCGACGGTGTGCGTATAGATCTGATAGACAATCTCATTGTAGAGATTGATCTCCATCATCACATTGGCGTCACCGGCCACATTGTTCTCAAGCAGCGACATCAGGTCCTCCCAATACTGGCCGTAAGTGTACTCCCCGCGTCCCAGCGTATCGACCACGCCGATGCTGTTGCTCGCATAATAACCGCTGATGCGCCCCAGAATCTCCGACATCGCCCTGATCTGCGCCTTGTCCAACGCGCCGTCCGTGACATCAAAATTAAAATTAAGCGCATCGATATCCGCCTCATTGACCACCTGAAACCATCCGGCCGCCGATGCCTTGGCCTCGCTGCCGCCGTCTGAGGTATAGTATGTACAGCCCAGCTCATAGGCAAAATAGACATAGCCGCTCGGATTGCCGGCCTGAAAATACGTCTTATTGTCATTGGGACGCCCGTTGTATCTGGAGTAGAGGACCGATGTCAGGACGGCGTCATCATCCGTGCTGAATCCGTCGGCGGCGTTCATCCTGTCGAGCATCAGCAGATAGGCGTCCTCCCGCTCCGGATTGAGCGTGATGGCATCCTCATAGTACCCGATCGCCTTTTCGGTGTCACTGGTCCTCGCGGCGTCGATATAGTAATCATAGCCGCCAGTTCGGGTGCGCCCCTCCATGATCGTGCCCGCCAGCGCTCCGACGCCCAGGATGGCGGCCATGCCGAGACACCCCACAAACGCGCCCATGCGCCGCTTGAGTTTCTTCCGGTAAGGCAGCCCCAGTTCCTCCAGATGCTCAAGGTCGTATTTGAGTTCCGCGCAGGACTGGTACCTGTCCCCGATCTCGTACTGCGTACATTGATCGATGACCATCTCAAGGCCCAGCACGGCGCTTCGCAGGTCTCTCGGCGTCTCATCGAGCAGTGTCGGCCGGCACTGAGTGATCCTCGGAAAGTTGAACGGCGTCGCCGACGGGTCTCTCCCTGTGACCAGGTGGTGCAGCGTCGCGCCCAGACAATAGATATCTGTCTGCGGCCGTGTCTGCCCGCTGCCGCCGTACTGCTCCGGCGCCGCGTACCCCGGCGTGCCCAGACAGATGGTGTCCTCGGTATTCCCCGCCTTGAACACACGCGCCGTACCGAAGTCGATCAGGGAGATCTCGCCGTCCGGCCTGATCATGACATTAGACGGCTTCATATCCCTGTAAATGATCGGATCCGGCCGCGTGTGCAGATAATAGAGGACGTCGCAGAGCTGTCTGCCCCACGAGATGACGTCCTCGACAGGGATCGGCACGCCCTCCGTCTCCATGCTCTCCTCCAACAGCTCTTTCAGGGATTTGCCCTGAATGTAATCCATGACGATCAGAAACGTATCTCTGTCGTCAATGACATCGACAATACTCGGCAGATACTTATGGCTGAGGCTCTTGAGGATGTCGATCTCCGCGATCAGCCCCCGCCTGACCGCGGCAAAGTCCTGAACGCCGTCCTTGAGGACCTCCTTGATCGCCCACGTCTTATTGGCGCGCTCGTTCAGCGCCAGGTAGACCACACTCATGCCGCCCTTGCCGATCTGGCTGAGAACCTTATACTTTCCGTCTACGACTGAACCAATCTGTAGCATCCGTCAATCCCCCCGACATGTCCTGATGAGCGCGACGGAAATGTTGTCTGTCTCAAGGCGCTGCTTGTTCAGCTCTGTGAGTAGGACGGCATTTTCCCTCATCACACGCTCGCCGGTGAGCGCCGAGGGATTGAATTTTTCGTAGATTTCCGCCGTCGTAATGGCGTGCCTGAATCCGTCGCTGCACATGACAAAAACCGAATCCTGCGGGACTTTGCCAACATAATATGCCGGTGTCACCGTCTCCGAGGCGCCGACACACTGGAGCAGCACATTGCGCTGGGGATGATTTTGTGCCGCCTCCGGCGTGATCAAGCCCATATCGACCTGTCTCTGCGCCACGGTCTGATCCCTCGTCAGCAGCCGTATCCCATCCGTCAGCAGGTAAACCCGCGAGTCACCGACATTCATGACGTAATAATCGTCGCCGACGATCAGCAGGGAGACCACCGTCGTCCCCATGCGGATGCCCCTGCCGGACGCGTGGACAGAGATCCGCCGATTGTCCTCATTCGCCATGCGATCCCAGGCTGACTTTAGCACCTCCGCGTCAAATCCATGCGCGAGCATCTCCGGAAAATCGCGCGCAAACCATCGCTCAAAGGTTCTGATCACGGTCGCGCTGGCAAGCTCGCCATTGGAAAGGCCCCCCATCCCGTCACAGATGACGCAAAGACAGACCCTCCCCAGACCTGTCCGTGCGACTTCGACGAGCAGCGCGTCCTGATTCATATTCTTCTTTATTCCGGCGTCCGTGTGCGCCGCAATCATAAAATTCATACGCATTCACCTGTCTTCCGATTCGAAAAAATATTGAAGTGAAACTTATTAAACTAAAAAACTGATAAAACGAAAAACT
>CAYRDY010000064.1:0-12137 GCA_964423195.1 uncultured Catenibacillus sp.
ATATGGATCATCAAGAAAAAAGTGTTCAGGATTCAAAAAGTATGGATGGCTTTCAGGTATTGCAGTCATTTGCAGGTACGTTATCTGAAGATTTTGATTATAAAAAAGAACTGGAGCAAATGTAAAACATGAAAATGTGCGCCATGCGTTACAAAGAGATGATTTCTCTGATTTTGAGGATTGTCTGCAGGATGAATGCGCATTAGAAAATCATTTGGATTATATTATCACAAGGAATACAGATGATTTTAAAAATTCAAGCGTACCAGCACTCACACCTGTGGAATTTTTGAATAGATATCGTCCTTGATGTTGTAAGAAGTTTGGTTTACATTCTTTTGGTCGAATCAAAAATAAACCTACTTGACTTTTTCTCTCGCATTTGGTATGATGAAACCATAAATCCAAGTAAAATACTAGGAATTATTTTCTGCCATGATTTTTGCCGCCGGAAGACGGGCGGCGGAATGGAGTTTTTATGAAGTTATCGACAAAAGGGAGATACGGGCTGCGGGCGATGATCGATATCGCCGACCACTGCCAGGACGAGCCGGCTTCCTTGAGCAGCATCGCCGCCAGACAGCAGCTGTCAGAGGGCTATTTGGAGCAGATCATCGCAAAGCTGAGAAAGGTAGGGTTGGTGGTCAGCGCCAGGGGTAGCAGCGGCGGCTACAGGCTGGCAAAGCCGACGGATCAGATCTCGGTGGGCGATGTGCTCAGGGCCCTGGAGGGTGATCTCGATGTGGGCCGGTGCCCGGAGAAAAGCGCACACTGTGAGCTTTATGACCAGTGTGTCACAAAATATGTGTGGGAGCGTATCAATCAAAGTATTAACCAGGTGGTAGATGATATGACACTTGAGGAAGTCATAGCGCTTGGCAGCGGAAAAGGAAAGGAAGATGAATCGAAATGAGCAGGACAGTTTATTTGGATCACGCGGCGACGACGGCGACGCGCCCTGAGGTTGTGGAGGCAATGCTGCCGTATTTTACGGAATCCTACGGCAATCCGTCCAGCATTTACGGTCTTGGCGCAAAGAGCAAAGAAGTGATCACACAGGCGCGCGAGACGATTGCCAAGTCTCTGGGCACGGACACGGCGAATATTTATTTTACCGCGGGCGGCTCCGAGGCGGACAACTGGGCACTTGTGGCGGCGGCGGAGGCCTATGCCGGCAAGGGCAAACACATTATCACCTCCAAGATCGAGCATCACGCGGTTCTGCACACCTGCGATTATCTGAAGACGCGCGGTTATGATGTGACGTTTGTCGACGTGGATGCGAATGGCATTCTTGATCTTGAGGCGCTGAAGGCGGCCATCCGACCGGACACGATTCTGATTTCCGTGATGTTTGCAAATAATGAGATCGGCACGATTCAGCCGATCAAAGAGATCGGGGAGATTGCCAGAGAGCATGGGATCTTGTTCCACACGGACGCGGTTCAGGCCTACGGCCAGATTCCGATCAATGTTGACGAACTGAATATCGATATGCTCAGCGCCAGCGGCCACAAGCTGAACGGTCCGAAGGGCATCGGCTTTTTATATATCCGCAAAGGGGTGAAGATCAAATCCTTTATCCACGGCGGCGCCCAGGAGAGAAAGCGCCGCGCCGGCACGGAGAATGTTCCGGGAATCGTCGGCCTTGGCAAGGCGGTGGAGATCGCATTTGCCACGATGGAAGAGCGCAGCCGGAAGGAGACGGAGCTTCGGGATTACATGATCGAGCGCATCCAGAATGAGATTCCTTACGCGCGGCTCAACGGCGACAGGACCAGACGTCTGCCGAACAATGTCAATTTCAGCTTCCAGTTTGTCGAGGGCGAGTCTCTTCTGATCATGCTGGATATGGCCGGCATCAGCGCATCCAGCGGTTCGGCCTGCACATCCGGCTCGCTTGACCCGTCGCATGTGCTGCTCGCGATTGGCCTGCCACATGAGATTGCGCACGGTTCCCTGCGCCTGACACTGGGTGATGAAAATACGAAGGAAGATGTGGATTACGCGGTCGATGAGATCAAGCGCATCGTGACTTATCTGCGCAATATGTCCCCGCTGTGGGAGGATCATCTGAAAAAAGAGAAAAGAGAGCGCGGAGAGGCGTGACAGGAGCGGATTCTGCACGGGACAAGACGATGATTGCCAGCGCGCGTAGCGCATGCGCTGCGCCGGGCGCAAAAGACTGCCGGTATGGGTTGCGCTTGCGCAGTGTCAGACGCAAAGGATTGCCAGCGCGCGTGGCGCATGTTTTGTGTCGGCTCGGTGCAGAACTCGAATAAAGAGTAGATTTATTTTGATCAATCAGCAGGAGGTATATCATGTATAGTGAAAAAGTCATGGATCATTTTCAGAATCCAAGAAATGTCGGTGAGATAGAGAACGCCAGCGGTGTGGGCACGGTCGGCAACGCGAAATGCGGGGACATCATGCGCATTTATCTGGACATCGATGAGAATCAGGTGGTGCGGGATGTGAAGTTCAAGACATTTGGCTGCGGCGCGGCGGTGGCGACGAGCAGCATGGCCACGGAGCTGGTCAAGGGCAAGACGATCTACGAGGCCATGGACGTGACGAACAAGGCCGTGATGGAGGCGCTTGACGGCCTTCCGCCTGTGAAGGTACACTGTTCGCTGCTCGCGGAGGAGGCCATTCACGCGGCGCTGTGGGATTACGCTCAGAAAAATCATATCGTGATCGATGGCCTTGAGAAGCCGAAGACCGATATCGGCGAGGGTGAGGAAGAAGAGGATTATTGACAGCCCATTTTGACGAGTTGACATAGAGATAAGCAGGGGAATATGTATCGTCCGACATATTCCCCTTTTTACGCTGACGATTGCGGGGTGCTGTGCGCCAGTGGCGCACGTTTAGCACCGACCGGAGCGAAGCGGAGACCGCCGTAGGCACGGAGCAATCGGCTTTCATCCATGATGGCGCCCTGCTTGCGGGGAATGGAAATTTATGTGCGCCGTTTGCCGCGCGGTAGACCGGAAATTCCAGGAGACATCAAATCGCTTTTCGGAAGCGCGCCATCGCCTCAACGGTGTTCTCACGGCTGCCGAAGGCAGTGAGCCGGAAATAATTTTTGCCGTTCTCGCCGAAACCCGCGCCCGGCGTGCCGACCACCTGAATGGTATTCAGCATGTAGTCAAAAAAATCCCAGGATTCCATGTGATTCGGGCACTCGAACCAGATATAAGGCGAGTTGACACCGCCGAAATAGCGGATGCCCTTTTCGTCAAGCGCGGCGGCGATGATTGCAGCGTTTTCCTTATAATAGTCGATGTTGGCACGGCACTGCGCCATGCCTTCCTCGGAAAACGCGGCGGCCGCGCCTTTCTGAATGATGTAGGAAGTGCCGTTGAATTTGGTCGTCTGTCGGCGGTTCCACATGGCGTGCAGGGAGATCTCCCTGCCGTCAGTGCCGGTGAAGACAAGTTCACTCGGAACGACTGTATAGCCACAGCGGGTTCCGGTAAAGCCGGCTGTCTTTGAGAGTGAGCCAAACTCAATCGTGCATTTCCTCGCGCCGTCGATGGCAAAGATGCTGCGCGGAAGCTCCGGATCCGAGATAAAGGCCTCATAGGCGGCGTCATAGAGGATCACGGCCTCATTGGCGAGTGCGTAGTCCACCCATTCCCGCAGCTGAGACCTGTTGTAGGCGGCGCCGGTCGGATTGTTCGGCGAGCAGATGTAGATCAGATCGGCGTGGACATTTCTGTCCGGCATCGGCAGGAAGCCGTTCTCAGCGTTGCCGGAGATATACGTGACATTTCTGCCGCACATGATGTTCGTGTCGACATAGACCGGATAGACCGGATCCGGAACCAGGATCACGTTGTCACCGCCGAAGATGTCCGTGATATTTGCGGTGTCGCTCTTCGCGCCGTCGGAGATAAATATATCGCCGGCGTCCACGCTGACGCCCCCGCGCCCGTAGTACGCGGCGACCGCCTCGCGCAGGAACGGGTAGCCCTGCTCAGGGCCATAACCCTTGAATGTCTCTGCGGATGCCATCGCGTCGACGCCCTCATGCAGGCCGGCGATGACATGACTGCCCAGCGGCAGGGTCACGTCGCCGATGCCCAGTCGGATGACTTTTTTGTCCGGATTGGCCTTCGTATATGTGTCGACCCGATGCGCGATCTCAGAAAAGAGATAGCTCTCTTTCAGATTCAGATAATTTTCATTTAATTTTGGCATAGGAAGAACCTCCTTTTGTACTCTTTAAGCGCTCTCACTAAGTTCGCGCTTCGCCTTTGGCTCGCGCTCTCTAAGTGCTCATATTATACCGTTCCCACTAAGCTCATGCTGCGCTAAAGCTTGCATTCGCTAAGGGTCCAGGTATAAACTCGCACTAAGTTCGCGCTTCGCCTTTGGCTCGCGCTCTCTAAGTGCTCATATTATACTATAGTTGCCCACATAATACAAGCCGCGGGAAATCAAATCTGGCTTAAATCTGGCTTATATAAATAAAAAGACTTAATTTTTCATGGTTCTATAAAAAATTTTCAATTTTCCTATTGACATTTTTTTGAGTCTGTGTTAAGGTTGCATTTGTTCAAAAAAGTAAATGATTGATTATTTTTCAAAGCTAATGTTTTGATTGAAATTTTGACAGTACTCCAAGGGGAGTATCTGTCTTTTTTTGTCAGGGCATTAGCTTTTTTTGTGCCCTGATCTTGCACCTTGACAATCAAAACTCCGGCGGCCGGCCCGGCGAAGCACAGCCACGACCCGCTACATGGCGGCGAGCGTGCCAAGGGAATAGCCGGAGAATATTATGGACTGATGGACTGTTCCAAAAACATGGGAGCAACGGATAAAACCGGGTAACAACATATGAATTTGAAGGCAAAGATCGTTGTTTTGGGAAGATGGAGGTATCTGTATGAACAAAATGAATTTTCCGGATCATACGGCCATCGTGGTCGGCATTGACAAGCTCATCAGGAAATCAGACAAGTGGGCGTTAACTGAGCGGATGTCATCGCGTATGGTCCAGTGCGCATCCGTTCTCGACTCGGACGGGTTTATCGGTTGGCAGATGTACACGCCTGTCAAAGGGCTTGTCAGGATGTCTTTATTTGGCACAGAAGATTTCAGCAGGGACGATTTGGAATGGATTTTAGAGAAGACTGGCAAGATCGCAAAACGCACCAACTTTGCGGAAGAAGAGGGCACATTAAATGAACTGTATGAGATTTACCTCCCAGTTGCTGAGAATGATGCTTATACCTTACCGATTGGTTTTGGCAGCGACAGCTCCGCAAATGCCAGTGACAGTTTTGCCAGACTGCCGTCATACTCCGCATTGCAATTTGAAGAGCTCGTGCGCGGACTTCAGCAGTCGGGTGCCATTCTGCGCGCGGTGGTTGGCCCTGCCAGCGAGGAAGCGCAGGCTCAGTGTCGCAAATCTGTTCTTCGTTCCTTCAATTCAGATAAGATTTCGGTTCACGATTACATTGGCCGGCCGGTAAGAATGCGGGTCTTGATGCGTCTTTCGACGTCTCCGTCCGTCAGGCTGACGACGGTGATACAGCAATCGGTGCCGGGGGCAAAGATACGTTATGTCGGATCAATGGACAGTGTGGAAGCAGGGAAAATGTGGAGAGCGCCGCTCGAAGGCGCACGGGTTCTGCCGGATTACGCGGCCCGCATTCTGATGATGGAGCCGGAGGTACACGCGGCGGCGACAGGTATCGTGATCTGTGAAGAATCGGCGAAAAAAATTCCCGCCAGCCATAAAAACGCCAAAGATAAGAATGCTGTCATCATCGGCAGGGCAATAGATGCAACGGGAAAGAGACGCAACATCACAATAGGTGAAAAAGACTTGACTCGCCATTATCAGATCATAGGCCAGACAGGCACCGGAAAGTCAACGCTTCTTACGAGACTCATCCTCAGTGCTATCGAGAGCGGTCACGGCCTGACATTTTTCGATCCACACGGAAGCACAATTGACGTTGTTTTGCGCTCCCTGCCGGAGGAATACGCCGGAAAAGTTAGGGTTGTACGTATCGGTGACGCAAAAAATCCTGTCCCTCTGAATCTCTGGGACAGTGGGCACCCGGCGTCTGAGGAAAAAAATATCAGTGACCTCTGTGAACTTTTCAGTGATATATTTGATCCAAGAAATGAGGGATTTGTCGGGCCACGTTGGGAGCGATGGTTCACAGTCTTTGCCAAGGCATCTATCGCCTTTCTGGGGCGCAGAGCGTCATTGGAGAGCATCACAGTCATCTCACAGAGCCAGGATAACATGCTGAAGCTCAGCAGGGCAATTTTCAGCAGATACCCTGAACTTGTCGAGACAATTAAAGAAGAGTACGGAAAAGACACGAGCACAGATTTTCATGAATTGTTAAACTGGTGTCTGAGCAAATTCCAGAGGATTATATCCGTTGAACAGCTTCGGAAGACTCTTGGTGCCGGGACGAATGCCCTGGATTTTAATCATACCATAGATACAGACACGGTTACATTGATCGACCTTGCGTCTCCGATAATCGGCACTCAGGCGGCACGAATCATAGGAACCCTGCTTCTGATGAAACTGTGGAATGCCGCGATGGCGCGGCAGAAGCGGGATCAGATACATCTGGTTGTCGTGGATGAGGCGGCTCTGTTTCAGACCAATCCGATGCCGAGAATGTTGGCGGAAGCCAGAAAGTTCGGGATATCTATGGTTTTGTGCCATCAGCACGCAGGACAACTTACCACGGCGGTTCGGGATGCGCTTGAGGCAAATTCCGCCAATTTAAGCGCGTTCAGGTTGTCTCCGAGAGATGCGATGGTTGCGGCGGTCAGATTTAATGATCCTGAGATGGAGGTATCCCTCGCAAGGCTTGACGCTTTCAACGCAATTACGACGCTCAGCGTTGATGGGAAACAGACAGCTCCGTTTACACTGGAAATTGAGCGCCCGAAACCGCAGAAGAATGGTGAGGAGATTGCCAGGCGGATTGAAGCACAAAGCATTGAAACGCTTGTGAAACCTTACCGGAAACAGAGGGCACTGACATCCTCTGAGATACAGTATCTGCTTGATCATCCGGAGAAGGTCCGCGGTTGGTATCCGGGAAAACTTGATGAGATGACGCGTCGTGCCAAAGTGCTTAAAGGCGCGTGATATATGTGAGATATATGGGAAAATTAGCAGTCGAATTTTGTCTTAATCTGCCGCGCCATTCTTGACCGGCCGCGTCTTTTGATGTATGATTATGCGTTGAGATTGGAGTTGATGGATGTGGTTCATGAATTGGATTATTTCAGGATTGGGGATTCCTACGGGTTCAATCAGGATATTTTTCCCGACTTGACGATCAGGCTTGGCGGATGCGCGGCCATCACCGCCTGTGAGAGCTGCATTTTTATGGATTTGTATCAGGGGACGCAAAATCTTTATCCGTTTGATAAAAGCAGGATCAGCAGTGCGGACTATATCCGTTTTGTGCGGATGATGAAGCCGTATCTGAGGCCGCGCATGTCCGGCATCGACCGCCTGGAGATCTACACGGAAGGGCTTGACAGATATCTGTCAGACCGTGGAAACACACAGTTGACCATGTCTCATTTTTCTGGGGAGGAGACGGCACAGGATGCGCGGGAGGTGATCCGGCGCCAGATTGATCGGGGTTTTCTGATTCCGTGCCTTCTGCTTCTGCATCAAAACAAACTGCTGGAGGACTATTCATGGCACTGGTTTTTGCTGACCGGCTATGAGGCGTACGCGGGAAAATTTCTGGTCAAGGTGGTCAGCTACGGCACCTGGTGCTGGATTGACCTCGATTTTCTGTGGCAAACCGGCCACACCCGAAAGGGCGGGCTGGTACTGTTTGATAAAAAAGATTTATAAAAATTCGGTTTTGATATGAATATAACGAAATTGGGAAAATACACAAATTTGCCTTGAAAAATTTGTGTATTAGTCCTAAAATAATCATGGCATCAGATATTGATTAAATTCTTATGTACGCCGTGAGATCTCTAATCATTCTCACGGCGATGGAGGATTCGAGATGAACGAGATAAAGCAAATGTCAGCGAGAGCGCGCGTTGAAAATCTACTTGACGACAACAGCTTTGTTGAGATCGGCGCGAGAGTCAGCGCCAGAAATACGGATTTCAATATGGCGGACAGGGAAACTCCGGCTGACGGCGTGGTCACCGGTTACGGCCTGATCGACGGGCGCGTCGTCTATGTGTACAGCCAGGACGCGACTGTGCTGGGCGGCGCCGTCGGCGAGATGCATGGCAAAAAGATTGCGCGGATCTATGATCTGGCGATAGAGACGGGCGCGCCGGTCGTCGGCATGATCGACAGCGCGGGCATGCGCCTGCAGGAGGCGACGGATGCGCTCGACGCCTTTGGCGCAATACATATGAGGCAGGTGAGAGCGTCCGGTGTCATACCGCAGATCACGGCGATATTCGGGACTTGCGGCGGCGGTGCGGCGATGATACCGGCACTGTCGGACTTTACATTGGTGTCAGGCTCGACGGCGAGAATGTTTGTCAACAGCCCGAATGCCCTGAGTGGCAATGAGATCACCAGATGTGATACGGCGGATCCCGCCCGCAGGGCGCAGGCGGGCGCGGTGGATGTCCTGTGCGAAGATGACGCCGATGTGATCGCGAATATCAGGGCGCTGCTCTCATTTCTCCCGTCGAACCATACGGATGTCGTCCTCATAGACTGTACGGATGACCTGAACCGCGAGTGCCCTTTGGTGGCGGGCTTGAGGGATACGGCGGTGCTCCTTAGGGGGATCGCCGACGACCATGATTTTTTTGAGTTAAAATCAATGGCTGCCCCTGAGATGGTGACCGGATTTTTAAGGCTTGACGGCATGACGGTCGGCGCCGTGGCCAATCGCGGCGAGATTCTTGACGGGGCGGGCAATGTGACACAGCGATTGGATCCGCTGCTGACCACGGCAGGCGCCGCCAAGGCGGCACGCTTTGTGAAATTCTGCGACGCGTTTGGCATTCCGGTACTCACGCTGGTCGATGTGGACGGCTATAAGGCCGAGATGGCGGAGGAGATGACAATCGCCGGCGCCGCTGCAGCGCTGACGAGCGCTTTTGCGATGGCCAGCGTTCCGAAAGTGACGGTCATTGTCGGCGATGCCTTTGGGAGCGCTTACCTCGCGATGGGCAGCAGGCATATCGGCGCGGATATCGTCTACGCGTATCCGATGGCGCGGGTCGGGATGATGGATGCCGAGTCCGCCGTGAAGATCATTTATGCGGATGAGATTCAGGCCGCGCCTGACGCGGCGGCATTGATCGCTAAGAAGGCTGCCGCTTACGGTGATCTGCAGACGAGTCCGGCGTCCGCGGCCGCGCGGGGCTATGTGGATGACATCATTGAACCCGCTGCCACCCGCAAGCGTGTGATCGCTGCTTTTGAGATGCTGTATAATAAAGAGGAAAATCGCGCCGCGCATCGGAAACATCCGGCGATTTAGAGAGAGGTGGACAGCTCTGTGAAAAAATGGATCTTTTTACTCTGCGCGTTGGCCTGTGCCTTTTCACTGACGGCCTGTCAGGATAAAGAGACGGCCGAGGTGCCGGATGACATCAATACGGCTGCGGTCGAACAGATCGTGGATGGCCTGTATGAGCAGTTTCGCGCGATGTCGGCGGAGGATATTGACCGGACGATCAATGCCAGGAACCGCCAGATCGCCGAGGACGACGAGACGGCGCTGACGATCAAGCGGGGCCTGACGTCGTGGCGCGACGCGCAGGCGGATCTGGGCGATTTTGTCTCGAAGGATGATTTTGAGGTCACAGTCGACGGCGAGACGGTGACGGGGACTCTGTATCTGACCTATGCGCAGCGGAGCGCCAGATTCAGCGTCTCATTCGACTATGATCTGACCAAATGTGAGAGTATCCGGATGGAGGCCGATTACACGACGCTCGAGAATTTGAAGAGCGCGGCGCTGAATACGGTCCTTGGCATGGGCACGGTGTTTGCCGTGCTGATCCTGATCGCGTTTCTGATCAGTTGCTTTAAATATGTCAATCGTCTGGAAAATTTTATCGCGCGGCGAAAGAGCGCGAAGGATAAAAAAGCGATCTTTATCCCTAAGAGCTCGGATGACGCGCCGGTGGTGATCGATGCGATATCCGCGCCGGAAAAGGTCGATGACACCGAATTGATCGCAGTCATCACAGCAGCGGTGGCGGCTTCCATGCATACTTCCGCGGATCGACTGGTTGTGCGCTCAATCCGGCGGAGGGGAAATAACAGTTAGCAAATATACGGTTAGGAAAATATACGTTTAGGTAATATACGGCTAGGTAAATATACGGTTATGTAAATACGCGTTTAGCGTAAACATGCCCTGCAATCGTCGGCCGTATTCGCAAATCGCGTTGAAAGGCGCGGAGGGTTTTTAACAGCCAAGCGCAGGAGGAGATAGTATGATCAAGAGTTATGTGGTTACAGTCAATGGTGTGAGTTATGATGTGACAGTTGAGGAAAAGAGCGATGACGCTGGTCAGGGGTCGTCCGGGTCACAGACAGGTGCGCCCGCGGGGACGGCGTCCGCGTCTGCGGGATCGTCTGCCGCGCGGGGCAGGACATCCACAGCGCGGGGCAGCTCACCTACGACACAGACAGGCGCGCCCGGAGGAACGAGCACCTCGTCTGGCTCTGCCCCTGCCGCGGGCAACATCAGGGTGACGTCCCCGATGCCGGGCAAAATCTTGAGTGTGAAGTTCCCTGAAGGCACAGCCGTCAAGCGGGGCGATGTGATTCTGATCCTTGAGGCGATGAAGATGGAGAATGAGATTGTCGCGCCGGAGGACGGCACGATCGCAAGCATCAATGTGACTGTCGGTGAGTCCGTGGAGGCGGGCGCCCTGCTGGCGACATTGAACTAAAACTGGCTGTGTAACATTCTCATGACTTTTTGTGCCGCCAACCGCAGGGCGGCGGAATGGAGATTAAAATGACTTATATCCTATCCACATTGGGAAATCTCATTCACCAGACGGCGTTTTTTAATCTGACATGGGGCAATTTTTTGATGATTCTGGTAGCCTGCGTCTTTTTGTACCTTGCCATCGCGAAGGGGTATGAGCCGCTGCTGTTGCTGCCGATTGCCTTTGGTATGCTTCTGGTCAACATTTTTCCCGATATTATGAAGACGGTGGAGGAGGCGAAGGCGGACGGCTCCACCTCAGCCGGCCTCCTGCACTACTTTTTCCTTGGGGATGAGTGGGGCATCTGGCCGTCGCTCATTTTCCTGGGCGTCGGCGCGATGACGGACTTTGGGCCGCTGATCGCCAACCCAAAGAGTTTTCTGCTGGGCGCGGCGGCGCAGTTCGGCATCTTTTTTGCCTATTTTGGCGCGATCCTGCTCGGCTTTCCGGATGCCGCGGCGGCGGCCGTGTCCATCATCGGCGGCGCGGACGGACCGACTTCGATCTATCTCGCCAGTCGTCTGGGACAGTCGGACCTGATGGGGCCGATCGCCGTGGCCGCCTATTCCTATATGGCGCTGGTGCCGATCATCCAGCCGCCGATCATGAAGCTCCTGACCACGGAGAAAGAGCGCAAGATTAAGATGGAGCAGCTGCGCCCGGTCTCCAAGTTAGAGAAGATCATGTTCCCGATCGTGGTCACCGTGGTCGTCTCCCTGATTCTGCCTTCGACGGCGCCGCTGATCGGCATGCTGATGCTCGGCAATCTTTTCAGGGAGTCCGGTGTCGTCAAACAGCTCACCGAGACTGCCTCCAATGCCCTGATGTACATTATTGTCATCCTTCTCGGCACCTCGGTCGGCGCGACCACCAGCGCGGAGGCCTTTCTGAACTGGACGACCATCAAGATCGTCATTCTCGGCCTCGTCGCGTTTGTCGTCGGCACGGCTTCCGGCGTCCTGTTCGGCAAGCTCATGTGCAAGGTGACCGGGGGCAAGGTCAATCCGCTCATCGGCTCGGCAGGCGTCTCCGCGGTGCCTATGGCGGCCAGAGTTTCACAGAAGGTCGGCGCGGAGGCTGATCCGACAAACTTCCTTTTGATGCATGCCATGGGGCCGAATGTGGCGGGCGTGATCGGCACTGCAGTGGCAGCCGGTGTCTTTATGGCTGTCTTTGGGGTTGCCTGAACA
>CAYRDY010000065.1:0-1402 GCA_964423195.1 uncultured Catenibacillus sp.
GGCCTTTCCGAGTGGGAACATGAAAAGGGATATCTAACCGATACCTGTCTTGACGGCCAGGATACCTTTAAAAAGCTCATGGCTGTGTTCGATATCAAGACATAATCACTCTATGCGATGCTTTGTATGTCACTCAACCGGTTCCCCTTTGGAGATTTTATCCTTTATTAAAATGCCGCGTTGTGATAAACTGGAATTTACAAAAACAGTCATAATGATGCGGGAAGGCCGAAGAGGTGGCGGCACGCTTTCTTCGTGCCGCGCGCCCCGCGCAATACGAGGGAGTGAAGATTTATGGAGACTAGACCTTATGTCCCATGGGAACTGGTCAACAATTTTATGGTCGACGTGTTTAAGGCATACGGTGTGCCGGAGGAGGATGCTAAGATCTGCGCGGATGTATTGCTGGAATCCGACCGGCGCGGCATTGAGAGCCACGGGTGCAACCGTTTCAAGCCGATTTATCTTGACCGCATCAAGAACGGGACGCTTCTGCCGGTCACAAAGATTGAAATCTTAAAGGAGACGCCGACCACCGTAGTCATGGATGCCAACAACGGCCTCGGCATGGTGGCCAGCCATAAAATGATGCAAATGCTCATTGAGAAGGCCTCCGTCTACGGCATGGCGGGCGGGACGATCTGTAATTCCACGCATTACGGCATCGCCGGCTACTGGACGACGATGGCCGAGAAAGCCGGAATGATCGGCATCAGCGGGACAAATGCCCGACCGTCGGTGGCGCCGACCTTTGGCGTGGAGCCGATGATGGGGACGAATCCGCTGACATTCACCATGCCGACGGACGAGGATTTCCCGTTCAATTTTGACTGCGCCACATCAATCGTGCAAAACGGCAAGATTGAGTATTATGAGCGCTCCGGCAAGTCGACGCCGGCGGGACTGGTCGTCAGGAAGGACGGCAGCACGATGACGGATTCCGGACAGATTTTGAGGGATATGCGCAAGGGCGAGTGCGCACTGCTGCCGCTGGGCGGCCTCGGCGAGGAGACCGGCGGCTACAAGGGCTACGGGTTTACGGCGATCGTGGAGATCCTCTCCGCGGCGCTTGCCGGCGGGCCGTTTATGAGAGCGCTCAGCGGCAAAGACGAGGATGGCAACAATCAGATGTACCGGCTGGGACATTTCTTCTTTGTCATCAATCCGGAATTTTTCATGGGGCTTGACACTTTTAAGAAAACGGCGGGCGATATCTGCCGTGACCTTCGCGGTTCACAGAAAGCGCCAGGGGCTGAGCGCATTTACACGGCGGGTGAGAAAGAGTACCTTGCGTGGCAGGAACGGAAGGACAAGGGGGTTCCTGTGGGCGAGACGATACAAAAGGAATTTATTGCCCTGCGCGACGAATGCGGTTTGGATTATCATTTTCCGTTTGAATAAA
>CAYRDY010000065.1:1502-12067 GCA_964423195.1 uncultured Catenibacillus sp.
GAAAATGTCAAAGCGGCCATTCTTTTTGGGAGCGGGGTCGAATTTCGCTGCAACAGTGACAGTGATTTGGATTTGTGCATTGAGCGGTACGATACGGAGAAATATTTCCATTGTCGAGCGGAGGATGATGCCATCGATATAATTTACGCCGATCGTATTGGCGAAAGGCTAAAAAGGGAAGTCGAGGAGAAGGGTATTGTCGTCTATGACAGGGAGGGTATCTATGTGTGATATCAGATTGTTCAGAAGAGCGTATATGGATTATCGGGTTGCGGAAAATCTTTTAAAGATACCGGAGAATGATGAGGCTTACATGAATGCGGTGGCTTATCATCTTCAACAATCGGTGGAGAAAACGCTTAAGGGATTTTTGGAATGTGTGGGCGTGACAGTTCCCCACACACGTGATATTGACAGATTAGTCCGAATGTCAAAAAACAATGGATCCAGAGTCATCCTTACCGATTGGCTGCAGGAAAAGGCGGATATGCTTACGCGATGGGAAACAGAAACGCGTTACGATATTGATTATTGTGTAGAAAAAAGAAAAGTCGAAGAAGGCATGGTTGAAATTAAGCGGTTTTTGGAGATTAACGGGCTGAAGGAGGAGCTGAGGGAGGAACTAAAAGATCCTGAGGTTAAACAAAAGCTTTTTTCGATTTTCCCAAAGTCGTACCGGCCGGAAAATGATTTTGAGTGGAATTGTATGTACCAGATTTTCCGAAAAAGATTAGAATGATAAATTAAGGAAGATTTTGTGATGCAAAAAAAATTTGATTTTGAAATGCTGCCCGCGATTATTGCCCTGGCATGGCCGACGATGCTTGAGCAATTGATGCAGACCGCCGTTCAGTATATCGATACGGCGATGGTGGGCGCGCTGGGCACGCAGGCCACGGCGGCTGTGGGCGCGACCAGCACGGTCAACTGGCTGATCGGCAGCACGGTCTCCGCGATCGGCGTGGGTTTTCTGGCCTATATTTCCCAGGCGATCGGCGCCGGAGAACCGGAGCGGGCGCGTCGGGCGTCTGCCCAGTCGGTGGTTGCGGTTTTGATTGTGGGGCTGGTATTTACAGCCCTGACGATCGCGGTGAGCGGCAAGGTGCCGGTCTGGATGCAGGTGGAGCCAGGCATTCAGGCGATGGCGTCCAGGTACTTCCTTATCTTATATCTGCCGATGCTGTTTCGGACGGCAAGTATCATTTTCGGGACGGTGCTGCGGGCCGCGGGCGATACAAAAACGCCGATGTGGGTCGGTCTCTGTGTCAATATCATGAACATTATCCTGAATTTTTTCCTGATCTATCAGACACGGACGATTCACCTCGGGGCGCTCTCCGTGAATATGCCCGGCGCGGGGCTCGGTGTCGTCGGAGCGGCGGCGGCCTCCGCGATTTCCTACACTTTTGGCGGAATCGTCATCACGTATAAGCTGTGGCGGCACAGGGAGATTTCCCCGCGTGGGCAGAGTTTCCGACCGGACGCGGAGGTTCTACGCCCAAGCATGCGCGTCGCCTTTCCCAATATGCTGCAGCGGTTCGCCACCTCGTTCGGCTATGTCGCCTTTGCCTCGATGATCAATTCGCTGGGGGAGGTCTCCACGGCGGCGCACACCATCGCCAATACGGTGGAGTCGGCGTTTTACATCCCCGGCTGGGGCATGCAGACGGCGGCGGCTACCCTCGCGGGCAACGCATGGGGCGCTGGGGACGAGGAAAAGATCAGCCGGCTGGTGCGGACGATCATGCCGCTGGAGGTTGGGCTAATGGTCATCTCCGGCGGGCTGCTGTTTATCTTTTCGCCGCAGCTCATGCGCCTGTTTTCGACGGACGCGGAGGTGATCACGCTGGGCACCACGGTGCTGCGGATGGTGGCGGTCTCGGAGCCGTTTTACGGGGTGCCGATTGTGATCGAGGGCGTGATGCAGGGCGTCGGCAATACAGTGGCGCCATTCATTTACAATGTGCTCGGCATGTGGGGCGTGCGCATTTTGGGGACCTTTATTTTTACAAAGTTTCTCGGCGGCACTTTGGTCTCGGCCTGGGGCTGCATGATCGCCCACAATATGCTCTTATTTGTCCTGTTTGTCGCGCATTACCTGAGCGGGCGCTGGAAACCGCGCACGTAGTGCGGTGGGCGGCCGGCATGTAAGCCGTGAAATTACGCGGAGGGCGGCGCCGGCATGTAAGCCGTGAAATTACGCGGAGGGCGTCGCCGATATGGGGAAAGCCGTGTATAAAGCCTCGGCGGGAGACGCCGACAGAGAGAAGGCCGTGAATAAAGCCGCCGCAGTGGCAAAATCACGGAGACAGTAAAAAATAAGATATAATTTTTGCTTTTTCTCTTTGGCAAAAATAAAAATATGGCAAAAAAGAGTAAAATTTCTCGCAAAAAATTTTTAATTTTTGCAAGACAAGGAGATATTTTCCTGAGTATAATGAATCATAAGGAGGGTCATTTCATGAAGTTAGGATTTATCACTTCTGTTCTTCGTCAGAGCAGTTATGAGGAAATGATGGATATTGCGGCGGACATCGGCTTTCAGTGCGTGGAAGTCGCCTGCTGGCCGTCCGCTGTGGCCGAGCGCCGTTACGCGGGCGTTGGCCACATTGATGTTGGGAAAGTCATTGACGACGATGATTATGCCGCGCACATTCTGGACTACAGCAGGGCGAAAAATGTTGAGATTTCATCTCTGGCATATTATCCGAACACCATTGACGGCGATCTCGCGGGCCGGGCTGTGGCCGTCGGGCATCTGGAGAATGTGATCAGGGCCAGCGCCAAACTGGGGATCAATATGGTGACCACATTTATCGGCCGTGACTCGAAAAAGACGGTGGAGGACAACCTTGAGGTCGTCAGGGAGGTCTGGCCGCCGATTCTCGATCTGGCAAGAGATCTGGGCGTAAGAGTGGCGATCGAGAATTGCCCGATGCTTTTCTCAGTCGACCAGTGGCCGGGCGGGCAAAACCTGATGACCTCCCCTGCGAACTGGCGGAAAGTCTTTGAGATCCTGCCGTATGACAATTTGGGCATCAATTTTGATCCGTCCCATTTTGTCTGGCAGATGATGGATTATGTCAAGCCGATCTATGCGTTCAGGGACAAGATCTTCCATATCCATTTGAAGGACGTCAAGATCTATAAAGACCAGTTGGACGAAAATGGCATTATGGGCTATCCGACAACCTATATGGCCCCGAAGCTGCCGGGGCTCGGCGATATAGACTGGGGGAAATTTGTGAGCGCCTTGACGGACATCGGTTTTGACGGATGCGCTTGCGTCGAGGTTGAGGACAGGGCATTTGAGCGCAGCTTTGAGAAAGTGCTCGACAGCCTGAGACTCAGCAAGAGATATATGGAGCAGTTTGTCATCTGACGCCCCGCAAAAGTATGGGGCAGCAGGCCAACTATATATATACAAAGGAGAATTTTAATGGCTGGAAGACAGATTTTCAATCCGGATGGATTTAAAAACATTGAAAAAGCCGGGAAGGTCATCGGCTATCAGTTTCAGTTTAAGGCGCAGTATTACCGCGGCTTCACCCTGTCGATTGTCAGGGACATCAAGGTCAATGTCGACGGCGAGGACGCGGCCCGTGAGGACATTCGCTTTACGGTCAACGGCGAGACGTTCACGCTGGAAGAGATGCGCACCGTGGTTGATTCGGATTACCGCTGGGAATTTGGCGATTACGCGACAGTTTCCGTGATGAAAGAGGGCGGGCTGGCCAAGGGGCCGCATCACATCAAGGCGGTGCAGATTATTGCCCCGTCCTATATGCCTTTTGTGAATGAAGCGGTGTGCGAGACAGACTTTGTGATCGAATAGGAGGAATCCAGATGAGTTACGATATAAAGAGAAGCGTTTCCCTGTACAGTTATCAGGATGAATATTACAACGGGCAGCTCGACCTGGAAGGCTGCCTGCGCGAGGTCTCAAAGACCGGCGCCACCGGCGTCGAGCTTCTGGCGGAACAGATGATCCGCAGATTCCCGCTGCCGATTGAGACGGAGGCGTTCAGGGATCAGTGGTTTGGATGGCTGGAAAAATATCATCTTGAGCCTTCCTGCTATGACGCGTTTCTGGAGAATAAGATCTATGACAACCGCACACTGTCCGTGGGCGAGCAGATCAACATGATGAAACGCGACATCCGACTGGCGCATCTGCTGGGATTTAAGGTTCTGCGCACCCTTGTCTCCACGCCGATGGACGTGATCGAGGGCAGTTTGGGCTACGCGGAGGAGATGGATGTCAAGATCGGCCTTGAGGTCCACGCGCCGTTCTCGCTCAATTCCGGCTGGGCGGATGGCTATATGGAAATGATTTTGCGCACCGGCACCAAATATTTCGGTTTTATTCCGGATATGGGCATTTTCTGTAAAAATATTCCGGACGTCGTCAGGGATAAGGCCAGAAAGCGCGGCGCCTCCGAGGCTTGCATCAAGATTGTCGATGACGCCTACGCGCAGCGGATCGCCAAGGGTTTCGTGAAGATCAAGTATGACCTGGATCTCGGCCGCGCCAATCTGGAATACCGCATGGCCAACGGTATGCAGGAGATGATGGACGCTGTGAAAGCGGCCGGAGGCGGCCCTGCGGACATGGAGTACGCGGGTTCGTCATTTACCTATTCGTGGTCGGATCCGCAGGATTTGATCGACAATATTCAATATATTTATCACACCCATGCCAAATGCTACAATACGCACGAGGACTATGTGGAGACGGCGACAGCCATTCCGGAGGTCGTCGAGGCGTACAAGAAGGCCGGTTACAAGGGCTATCTGAGCACGGAATATGAGGGCGGTGAGCACCTGAGATATGAAGGCCCTGTCGACAGCATTGAGCAGGTGCGACGTCACCAGGAGGCGCTGCGACGCGCGATCGAGGGTTGAAAGCGCCCCAGGGCAAAGGATTATCCATCACACATTTAAAAATGGAGGGAATTTATCATGAGAATGAAGTTAGGGATTGTCGGTTTTGGTTTCATGGGGCACTGCGATGCCGATATGATGGCAACGTTTGACGATATTGACCTGGTGGCGGTCGCGGATACCAATCCGGAACAGTTGAAGGACGCGCCGGAGGGCGTCGAGGTCTATTCATGCATTGAGGATATGCTCGCGAAGGCGGACATCAACGTGGTGATGATCTCTACCCCGAATCCGAGCCATCTGGAAATGGTTGAGAAGAGCGCGGCGGCGGGCAAGCACATTATCTGCGAGAAGCCGGCGGCCATGTCCGTGGCGCAGTTTGACCGCATGGTGGAAGTGACAAAGGAAGCGGGCGTGATTTTCACCGTTCATCAGCAGAGACGCTGGGACAAAGATTACCGCGTCATGAAAGAGGTCTATGACAGGCACATGGTGGGCGATGTCTATATCATCAAATCACAGCTCTACGGCTTCAACGGCTATATGCATGACTGGCACGTCTATCCGGAAATGGGCGGCGGCATGCTCTACGATTGGGGCGTGCATCTGATCGATCAGATTCTGAATATGGTCGATTCGGAGATTGATTCTATTTTTGCGGATCTCAGGAATGTCATCAATGACACCGTGGACGACTATTTCAAGATTATTCTGAAGTTTAAAAATAAAGTGACGGCCGAGATCGAGCTGGGCACCTATTATCTGACGCCAAAGCGGGCGTGGTTTATCGGCGGCAACACCGGCAGCGCCATGATCGACGGCTTTGGCGGCGAGGGCAAGATCGTGCGCACCGCGCATCTGCTGGAAAATGTACCGGGCAAGATCACCATGACCGCTGCCGGCCCGACGAGGAGTTTCGGCCCGGCGCCGGAAGGATTGCTCCTTGAGGAGCCGCTGCCGGAGGTCGATGTCAGCCACCGCATGTATTTTGAGCATTTCCTGAAAGCCTTAAACGGCGAGGAGGAGATCATCGTCAAGCCGGCACAGGTACGGCGCGTGCTGGCCGTGATGGATGCCGTCAGGGAGTCCGCACGGACAGGAGAGGCAATCCGCTTTGAGCATTGATTTTGCGGGGCGGGAGAGGCAATCCGCTTTGAGCATTGATTTTGCGGGAATGGGAGGGGACATATGGCGAAGGATGTTTTGAATACCGGACAGATCATGACTTTTGAGTTTAAGATCGAGAAGCGCGAGAGCACGCATTTTCACCAGAACATTGAGATTTTCTGTGTCCTGGAGGGCAAGGCGGCGCTGACGGTGGGCGACCGGACGTTTAACGCCCAGTCCGGAGATATCATTATCATCAATTCAAATAAGCGGCACGCCTACGAGTCGGCGGAGGATGTGCTGATCGGCAGGTTTGAGATTGATTTTGCCGCGCTCTGTCATATCATGAACACGAACCAGGTGCTTTTCTGGTGTAATTCGGTGATCAACAAGAATTCGGCGTTTGATGAGATGCGGGATCTGATGCGAAATATTTTTAGTCAGTATTTCGACAAGGACCCGCAGAGCTATGTCTATACTCAGAGTCTGATTTATCAGCTCTTAAAAGTGATTCTGGACAATTTTCTGATCCGCAGCGACGACCGTCGGTTTGCGGCGGAAAAAAATACGGAGGAAGACCGGCTGACGGAAATCACAAACTATATCAACATGAACTATAAAAAGCGCCTGAGCCTGAGCGAGCTGGCAGGTCAGCTCTATCTGTCCGTGCCCTATCTCTCAAAATATATCAAGCGCCATCTGGGGATGAATTTTGTCGATTACCTGAACAGTGTGCGTCTTTTTCACGCGGTGGACGATTTATTGTATACGGATTACTCG
Organism: uncultured Catenibacillus sp.; assembly: GCA_964423195.1. Classification (GTDB taxonomy): domain Bacteria; phylum Bacillota; class Clostridia; order Lachnospirales; family Lachnospiraceae; genus CAKRHR01. The sequence goes on from CAYRDY010000065.1 coordinate 8,274, forward strand.
ATCACCAACATCGCCATTGACAATGGTTTTGCCAATACGGCGGCCTTCAATGAGCTGTTTAAGAAGGAATACGGGCAGACGCCGTCTGAGTACCGGCGGCAGATGAAGGAGAGCGGTGGACGCGCCCGGACGGCGGCGGATAACCAGCAGCGGATCGAGGAGCGCGTCAGCGCTTATCTCGACACGCATATGCCCGCGGCGCGCCCGGCTGTCAGCTCGGCTGGACATGCCCGAATCGCGATGGACGTGCAGGATAAAAAGCCGTACCGGATGCACTGGAAGAACATCATCAACGTGGGCTTTGCCAGCGATCTCCTGCGCTCGGATACGCAGGAGCACGTCAGGATCCTGAGAAGTGATCTGGGCTTTAAATACGCGCGGATCTGGGATATATTCAGCCCGGAGATGATGCTCAACACAAACGATGAGCATTTCAACTATAATTTTGAGCGCATCGACCGCGTGCTGGATTTTCTGGTGCAGATTCACATGACGCCATACATCGAGATGGGCTATAAGCCGAAGGAGCTGCATCGGACGCTCAATGACTATGTCTTTTATGAGCGGCGGGAGATACCTTTTAAGACGGTGGAACACGCACAGGCGTTCTTCTCGGCATTTGCCCGCCACCTGATGAATCGTTACAGCATGCGGGAGTTGTCCGGATGGGTTTTTGAGCTTTGGAGCGGCGAGGATTTCGGCGAGGAAGTGCAGCGCACGCGCCAGTATTTTGAAACTTTTGAGGCGCTCTACTCGGCGTTCAAGCGCCTGTCGCCTGAGATCACCATCGGCGGCGGCGGCATCGGCATTCAGGCAGGCAGCCAGAATCTGAAAAATCTGGTTGCCCAGTGGGAGAAACAGAAGCATCTTCCGGATTTTTTGTCCCTGTATTTTTATCCGTATGTGGAGGGTGTTGAGGCGGGAACCGCCTATGGCCGGCCATCAAGCGATAAAGATTTCCTGAAAAATCAGCTTTTGATGGTGCGCGAGACGCTGGAGCCGACGCGGTTTCGCGAGGTGCCGATCCACATCTCGGAGTGGAGCTCGACCGTCTCCAACAGGAATATTTTGAATGACAGCTGTTATAAGGCCGCTTATATTGTCAAGAGCATGATCGACAGCATCGGCATGGCGGACGAGATCGGCTACTGGGTCGGGACGGATCTTTTCGCGGAATATTTTGACAGCAAAAAGATCCTGTTTGGCGGCTGCGGGCTGATGAGCAAGGACGGCATCAAGAAGCCTGCGTTTTTTGCCTATCGCTATCTGAACGGGATGGAGCCCTACCTTGTCGGAAAGGATGATCACTGTCTGGTGACGACGGACGGGCACGACAATTACGGCATTATCTGCCACAATTACTGCCATCTGAACTATAAATATTATCTGAAGCGGGAGGACGAGATTGAGGTCAATCAACTGGAAAGGCTTTTCGCGGACAGTGACCGGATCGAGCTCAGCCTGCAGATCAAAGGTGTCAGGCGGGGCAAGTATAAGATCAAGATCTATTCGATGAGTCCGGAGCACGGCAGCGCTCTGGGCGAGTGGATGGAGATGGGCACCGACCGGGAGCTGATGCGGGAGGACATTGAGTATCTCCAGCGCATCTGCACGCCGCGCATCCGCGTCATGGAGTACGAGGCGACGGAGCCGGAACTAAATTTTGATGTGCAGATTGTCCCGCATGAGATCAAGGCGCTGCAGGTTTTTTATCTGTATGAATAGGGGCGGGGAGGGCAGTTTGCCGGATACGGCAGAGTGAATTTGGAGTGTGAGCGGTATGACGACAGATTTTTCGCAGGGGAAGGTCTGGAAGAATATTATTTTTCAGGCGATTCCCCTGACTTTGGCGCAGCTGGTGCAGCTGTTGTACAATGTGGTGGATCGCATTTATATCGGTCATCTGCCGGGGACAGACAATATGGCGCTGACCGGTGTGGGGCTGACCTTCCCGATCATCACGCTGGTGGCCGCTTTCACCAATCTGTTCGGCACCGGCGGCACGCCGCTGTTCTCCATGGCGAGAGGGCGCGGGGACGAGGACGGCGCGGAGAAGATCATGGGCAACGTCTTTGCGCTGCTGCTCGGCTCATCCGTCCTGATTTTTATTTTCTCTTTTCTGCTGCGCAAACCAATCCTGTATCTGTTCGGCGCCAGCGACGATTCGTATGTGTACGCGGATCAATATCTACAGATCTATCTGTTCGGAACGGCCTTTTCCATGCTGTCCACCGGCTTAAACGGCTTCATCAACGCACAGGGTTTTCCGGGCATCGGTATGATGACGACGGTCATCGGGGCCGTGCTCAATCTGATTTTGGATCCTGTGTTTATTTTCGTGCTGGATATGGGTGTGCGCGGCGCCGCGCTGGCAACGGTTCTGAGCCAGATGGTGTCCGCGATTTGGGTGCTGCGGTTTTTGAGAGGGAAGCGCGCCCTGCTGCATATCAAGAAAAAAAATATGCGGCTCGACAGCGGGCTGGTCAAAAAAATCATGGCGCTTGGCGCATCCGGCTTTATCGTCCAGGCGACCAACGCCCTGGTGCAGATCGTCTGTAATGTGACACTGCAGTCGTATGGCGGCGACCTGTACGTGGGAATCATGACGGTGCTCAATTCGGTGCGGGAACTCCTGTCGCTGCCGGTGATGGGTCTGACCAGCGGCTGCCAGCCGATTCTCGGATATAATTACGGCGCGGGGAAAATCGCCCGCGTGAAGGCGGGCATTCGCTTTACGGCGCTGATTGGCACCGCCTATACGCTGCTGGCATGGGGATTTGTGATGAAATTCCCGCATTTACTGTTCGCGATTTTTACGGATGACGCGGCGATGGTGGAGAGCGGACGGGCGGCGCTTGGCATCTATTTCTTCGGGTTTTTCTTCATGGCTTTTCAATTTACGGGCCAATGCACTTTTCAGGCGCTTGGCTACGCGAAACGCTCGATTTTCTTTTCTCTGTTCAGGAAAGTTGTGATCGTGGTGCCGCTGACCCTGATCCTGCCGATGCTGGGCTTTGGGGTAAACGGCGTGTTCATGGCGGAGCCGATCTCCAATCTGGTCGGCGGTCTCGCCTGTTTTACCACTATGTGGCTGACCGTGTATAGAAAACTGGAATAACGCCGGTGATGAAAATTTCCAGTCCGATGACGATCAGGATGACGCCGCCTAAGATGGATGCCTTGCCTGAGAGGCGGGTGCCGAATTTTTTGCCGATGGCCAGGCCGCCCATGCAAATGACAAATGTCACGGCGGCGATGATCAGAGCGCAGACAATGGCCATGATCAGGCCGTATTCGGAGATCGTGAAGCCGACGGACAGCGCGTCGATGGACGTGGCGACACCCTGAATCAGCAGCGCCCTCAGACCGACGCCGGTCGTTTCTTCCTTGCCGTCCTTATTTTTGATGCCGTCCCTTAGCATACCGCCGCCGATATACAGGAGCAGGATCAGGGCGATCCAGGGGATAAATTTTTCAAATGATTTAAAATAGAGGACGATCGTATGGACACAGACCCAGCCGATCATCGGCATCAGGGCCTGAAACAGGGCGAAGATACCGGCGATGCCGCACATTTTGCGCCGGTGCATCTCAGGTTCATGCAGGCCATTGGCAAGCGAGACGGAGAAAGCGTCCATGGCCAGTCCCACGCCGAGAAGTATGCTGTTGAAGAAAAAGACCAGAGACCACTCCATTTGGACACCTCCGTTGCCATGCAGTATGTCATGGATTCGGGTTTCAACCCTGATATCATCATATTATAGCCGATACGGTAAAAATATCAACCATTTTGC
>CAYRDY010000066.1:0-12056 GCA_964423195.1 uncultured Catenibacillus sp.
CACAATCATATCTCGCCCTCATTTTTCATGAGGCGCAGATTCATTTTCACGCGGGCCATGGCAGCGTCGACGCTAACACCCTCAAGCTGCGCGCCGGCCACCGTCGAATGGCCGCCGCCGCCCAATTTTTCCATCACCAGCTGCACATTGACCTCGTCGTAGGAACGCGCGCTGATGTAGACGACGCCCTTGACATTGGTAAATACAAAGGAGGCCTGGACATCGACAATATTGAGCAGCTCATTGGCAATCTGGGCGCCGACCACCGTCGGACTCTCAAGTCCCGCCGGATTGCACTCGGCAAAGGCGTAAACGCCGTCAAAGATCGTGGCCGTGGAAACAGCCTTCGCGCGCACCTTATATGTGTTCAGATCATCCCTCAGCAGCGTGCGCACCCGCACAATGTCCGCGCCGCTTTTCTTAATAAAGGCCGCCGCCTCAAAGGTGCGGACACCGGTTTTATTGGCAAAATTATTGGTATCGATCAAAATTCCGGCGTACATGGCATCCGCCTCCGCCGACTTCAGCTTCACGCCGTCCGTGATATACTGCAGAATCTCCGCGACCATCTCGCAGGCGGACGAGGCATAGGGCTCGATATAGGAGAGAACCGCGTTCTCGATCAGCTCGCTGCTCTGCCGGTGATGGTCGAGCACGACGATGGTCTTTGTCTGCCCAAGCAGCGCCGGACACTCCGTGTAGGACGGCCGGTTGACATCGACCACCACCAGCGCCGTATCCTCATCCACGACGTTCATGGCCTGGCTCTCCGTGAGAAACATATCGCTGTCATAGACCGAATTGTCGTCAAATTCGTCCTTGATGGCACGCACGCTGGTGGTCAGTTCATTGATGACAATATAAGCCTGCTTGTTCAGCGTCCGCGCGGCCCTGTAGATACCGACCGAAGCCCCGAACGAATCCACGTCGCCGATCTTGTGGCCCATGACGACCACCTTACTCCTGGTCTGCAACACCTGTTTCAGGGCGTGCGCCTTCACGCGGGCGCGGACGCGGGTGCTCTTCTCCACCTGCTTTTTCTTGCCGCCGTAATATGAAATCTTCTCCCCGTCCTTGATCACGGCCTGATCGCCGCCGCGGCCTAGGGCTAAGTCAATGGCATTTCTCGACCACTCGGCACACTGCGCATATGTCGCGCCCCCGACGCCCACACCAATACTCAGTGTCACCTGGAGTTCATTGCCGATATTGATCTCGCGCACCTCGTCGAGGATTGAAAACTTGGAGGTCTGGATCGCCGGCAGATATTTCTGCTGAATGGCAAACTGAAACCTGTCCTTCTCAGTCTTCTGCACGATCGCGTCATAATTCTGCATATATTTGGTGATCTTCCGCTCGATCAGCGCCGCCAGAAGCGACCGGCGCACATCCTCCGTGCTGTTGAGCGCATCCTCATAATTATCCACAAAAATCGTGCCACACACAAGGCGCTGCTCCTGAATCTGGCGGATATATCTGCGGGTCTCCGTCTCGTCAAAGAGATACATGGCGATCAGCGCGTTATTCGACGTATCCACCAGCGCGTTATTCTCGGAGAAATCGTCGATGACGATCCGCGTGAGCTCGACGCGGAAGATCTTCTCCGCGTATTTGACGTCCAGCGTCACTTTTGACTCATCCCTCGGCAGCTTGTCATGGGAAATCTCCGGAAATATCTGCTGAATACTTTTATTATCCAGTTTAGCGTCACACAATTCCTTGAACTTGGTATTTGACCACAAGATCCGCCCGTCCTCATCGATCACGCCGTAGGGAATCTCCAGCTCCTGCAATAAAGTCCGCTGTACCTGCCCGTAATCCAGGGCAAAATTGACCAGGTCGCCCGCTACCTCCGAGCGCACCCGATAATACAGCGCCAGCATGATCACAAAATAAATCAGGCACGCCGCGAGGACGATCAGCCCCGCCCGCCGGTCACACAAAAACACGCATATCGTCATGACCGCAAATAAGATCAGCATATAGAGCGGCCATTTCAAATAGGAAAGCAACTTCCCCTTTAATTTATTTTTCTGACTATCCCTGTCCATCAAACAGCAACCTTTCTCCTAAATGGCATGAACATAGTTTATCATAACAGAGAATGAAAAACAAGAGACTTCAACCAAAGAATCAGGCGTGAAAAAATAGTCATAAACATCTTTATTCTTCATCCTATCCGGACTTGCCCGGTCTTTCGTCAGATCTCCGCGATATTCACCACAGACAGGGCACGCATATCCGCGTTTTCGATGCTCGTCAGCAGGGCCTCGGCGGTATCGAGGCTGGTGAGGCAGGTCACGCCGGTCTCGATGGCATTTCTGCGGATCAGGAAGCCGTCCCGCGACTTGTCGCGCCCCACCGTCGGCGTATCGATCACCAGATCGACCTCTCCGGCCAAAATCAAATCAAGCGCGTTCGGCGAACCCGCGGCCAGTTTTTTGATCTTGATCGCCTCGATTCCGTTTGCCATCAGCACATCGGCGGTACTCCTGGTCGCGTAGATCGTGTAGCCCAGGGCTTGGAAACGCCTGGCGATCGGCACCAGCTCCTGTTTGTCCGCGTCCCTGACTGTGCAGATCATTTTTTTGGTCCGTGGCAGGTTGATGCCCGCACCGAGGAAAGATTTGTAGAGCGCCTCGTTGAAGGACTTGGAGATGCCGAGTACCTCGCCGGTCGATTTCATCTCCGGGCCAAGGCTCGTCTCCGCCCCGCGCAGCTTCTCGAAAGAAAAGACCGGCTGTTTGATGGCGATATAATCCGATTTGCGCTGCAGCCCTGGCTCATAGCCAAGCTCGCGGATCGTCTTGCCGACGATCACCTTCGAGGCGATGTCCACGATCGGGATGCCCGTCACCTTGCTGATATAGGGCACGGTGCGGCTGGATCGCGGGTTGACCTCAATCACGTAGACCTCATTTTCATAGACAATAAACTGGATATTGAGCAGCCCCTTCACATGCAGGCCGCGCGCGAGTTTGCCCGTGTAATCGACCAGCTTTTCTGTGATCTCGTCGGACAGGTGCTGCGCCGGATAAACCGAGATGCTGTCGCCGGAATGAATGCCCGCGCGCTCAATGTGCTCCATGATCCCCGGAATCAGCACATCCTTGCCGTCGCACACGCCGTCGACCTCGACTTCCTTGCCCATCAGATATTTGTCGACCAAAATCGGGTGTTCCTGTACCTCGCGGTTAATGATGGCCATGAATTCGACAATATCGCTGTCGTTGACCGCAATCTGCATGCCCTGGCCGCCCAGCACATAGGACGGGCGCACAAGCACCGGATAGCCGAGGCGGTTGGCCGCCTCCAGCGCCTCCGCCGTCGTGTAAACCGTGGTTCCGGCCGGCCTCGGAATCCCCGCCTTCTCCAGAATATCGTCAAACCGCTCTCTGTCCTCGGCGGCATCCACATCCTCCGCCTGCGTCCCCAGTATCGGCAGGCCCATCTTCATGACCGCCTCCGTGAGCTTGATCGCCGTCTGGCCGCCGAACTGCACCACCGCGCCGTCCGGTTTCTCCAGGCGGACAATATTTTCCACATCCTCCGGCGTCAGCGGCTCAAAATACAATTTGTCGGCAATGTCAAAATCCGTGCTCACCGTCTCCGGATTGTTGTTGACGATGATCGTCTCATAGCCGGCCTCGGAGAGCGCCCACACGCTGTGCACGGAACAATAGTCAAACTCGATGCCCTGTCCGATGCGGATCGGTCCAGAGCCGAGAACCAGTACTTTTTTTCGCATTTTATCGCCGGCCTCGACCTCATTCTCGCTGCCGAAACAGGAATAATAGTACGGCGTCTCCGACTCAAATTCCGCGGCGCAGGTATCCACCATCTTGAATGCGGCCACGATATCATTTCGGTAGCGCATGGCCTTGATCTGCGCCTCCGAGGAGCCCACAAACCGGGCGATCGCCCGATCGGGATATTCCATATATTTGGCCTCTCTCAAAAGCTCAACCGTCAGCGGCTCTGTCTTCAACCGCTGCTCCATCCGCACCAGATTGGCGATCTTGTCAAGGAACCACAGGTCAATCTTGTTGATGGCGTGAATCTTTTCAATCGTGTAGCCCCGGCGGATCGCCTCCGCGATGCAGAACAGGCGGTGGTCGTCGATGGCGTAGAGCTGTTTCTCCAGCTCCTCATCCGTCAGCTTGTGAAAATCGCCAAAATCGAGGCTGTCAATATTTTGCTCCAGGGAGCGGATGGCTTTCATCAGCGCGCCCTCAAAGTTCTGACAAATGCTCATCACCTCGCCGGTGGCCTTCATCTGCGTCGTCAGCGTGCGCTTAGCGCTGATGAATTTGTCAAACGGCCACTTCGGGATCTTGACCACCACATAGTCGAGCGCCGGCTCAAAACTGGCATACGTCTTGCCGGTCACGGCATTCTTGATCTCATCGAGCGCGTAGCCAAGGGCAATCTTGGCCGCCACCTTGGCGATCGGATAGCCGGTCGCCTTGGAGGCCAGCGCGGAGGAGCGGCTCACGCGCGGATTGACCTCAATCACACAGTACTCAAAGCTGTCGGGGTTGAGGGCGAACTGGACGTTGCAGCCGCCCTGGATATTCAGCTCGGTGATGATCCTCAGGGCAGAGGTGCGCAGCATCTGATATTCCTTGTCGGAGAGCGTCTGTGACGGCGCCACCACGATGCTGTCGCCGGTATGCACGCCCACCGGATCAATATTTTCCATGTTGCAGACGGTGATGCAGTTGCCGTAACTGTCGCGCATCACCTCGTACTCAATCTCCTTCCAGCCGCCGATATAGCGCTCCACAAGCACCTGTCCCACGCGAGAGAGGCGCAGACCGTTGGACGCGATCTCGTGCAGCTCGGCCATGTCATGGGCGATGCCGCCGCCGCTGCCGCCCAGGGTGTAGGCGGGCCGGATGACAACCGGAAAACCAATACGCTTAGCAAAAGCGGCACACCCGTCCAGCGTCGTGCAGACCTCGCTCGGCGCGCACGGCTCGCCGATCTTCTCCATCGTCTGTTTGAAGGCCAGCCGATCCTCGGCCTTTTTGATCGTCTGCGACGACGTGCCGATCATGCGCACGCGGTTTTCGTGCAGAAAGCCGGACTCGTCAAGCTCCATGGCAATATTTAGCGCCGCCTGGCCGCCCAGCGTCGGCAGGATGCTGTCCGGCTCCTCTTTCAAAATGATTTTTTTAATGACTTCCACATTCAGCGGCTCGATATAGACTTTATCCGCGATATTTTTGTCGGTCATGATGGTGGCCGGGTTGGAATTGACCAGAACGACCTCCACACCCTCCTCCTTGAGTGAGCGGCAGGCCTGTGTGCCCGCGTAATCAAACTCCGCCGCCTGACCGATGATAATAGGTCCTGAACCAATGACTAAAACTTTTTTGATACTAATCTTCTTCGGCATTTTTTGAAACCTCCATCATATCGATAAACCGGTCAAACAAAAAAGCGGTGTCCTGCGGCCCTCCACAGGCTTCCGGGTGAAACTGCACGGTGAAGACATTTTTCCCCAGATAATGAAGGCCCTCTGTGCTGGCGTCATTGGCATTTAGAAAGCTGATCTCGGCCACATCCTCCGGCACCGTGCGGTCGGCCACCACATAGCCGTGGTTCTGTGTGGAAATATAGACACGGCCGCTGCGCAGGTCCTTTACCGGATGATTGGCGCCGCGATGCCCCCACTTCATTTTGCGGGTGTCGGCGCCGGTGGCCAGCGCCAGGAGCTGGTGCCCCAGGCAGATCCCAAACATCGGCACATCTGAGTCGAACAATTTTTTGACCTCGGCGATGATCGGCCCACAGTCTTTCGGGTCTCCGGGGCCGTTGGAGAGCATGATGCCGTCCGGCTGCGCCGCCAAAATTTCCTCGGCGGGCGTGTAAGCCGGATAGATCGTCACCTCGCAGCCGCGCTTATTGAGCTCCCTGGCGATATTTTTCTTGGCGCCGAAATCCATCAGCGCCACCTTGAAACCGTCGCCCGGCAGCACCGATTTTTGTGTGCAGGTCACCCGCCGCACCACATCCGCCGCCTTAAATGCCCTGATCCTCCCCAGGGCCTCCTCAAGATCAAAATTTTCATCGGTGGTGATCATGCCGTTCATCGTTCCCTGAGAGCGCAGGATTTTGGTCAGCGCCCGCGTGTCAATCCCGGCAATACCGGCGATGTCGTGTGCCTTCAGGAAATCGGCGAGTCCCTCTTCACTCCTGAAATTACTCGGACAGGACGCTATCTCCCGCACGATCAATCCGTCCGGCCACGGCTTCTCATCCTCCATATCGTCATGGCACACGCCATAATTGCCGATCAGCGGGTATGTCATGACCACCGACTGGCCGGCATACGAAGGATCCGTGAGAATTTCCAGATAGCCCGTCATCGACGTGTTGAAAACAATCTCGCTGATGACTTCCTTCGCGGATCCGATGCTTTTGCCCTCAAACACATGCCCGTCCGCGAGAATCAGAAACGCCTTCATTCTATCACCTGTCCCTTTCGTCCCAAAAAATATATCATGTTATCTTTTGTTTCATTTTGCATTCTTCGGTTTATGCATTATAGTACATATATATTCAGTTTTTTGGTTATTTATGCATTTTTATTCAAAAAAAAAGATATCCAAGCACTTCCTTGTGCATAAATTCTTTTTTTAAACATGTGGGGAAACCACATCCTCACCTATTTATCTCAAAACCGAAAGCATGATACCTGCTCACTGAGTGCTCATTATACCATAAAAAATGTCCCCTGGCAATACCCCAGGGGACAAAATCCAAGAAACGGATAACTTATTCTTTTTGATTGACATACCCCAGAATGCCGTCGATGCTCTCAGCGCTGATCAGATTTACGGCCGTCGAACCGCCCGTCATCACATGATAGGACGCGCTGTCCTCCGTGAGCGTCCCGACATTGACCGTCACTTCCCCGATACCGTCGTCGCCCTCAAAACTGTATGTGATCCTCACGGTCGGCTCATCAAGCCCGTAGCCGGCAAGCTCATCATCCGCCGCGCGGTAATCCACGCAGCCCGAAATACTCATCCCCGCCAGAGCGGAGGCTAGCTGAAGCCCGATGCCGCCATCGCTCGCCTGAGCCTCTCCGTCAATCAGATAAGTCCATGTCTCCGCCACGTCCGTTTCTGATGTCTCAGCTTCTGCCGCCTCAGTCTCCGATGTCTCAGCTTCTATCGCCTCGGTCTCTGTGATCTCCCCATCGCTCGCCGCGGACGCATTTGAATCGCTTTCATCAGATTTCGTGTTGCGCTCCAGCCGGTGTGAGACACCATCGGTAATGACTTCCATCGTCTGTATCTTGTCGGCGGTGATCGCCGGCAGTGATTCCACCGCCACAAAATCATACAATGCCTTGCCGATCACTGCATCGGCAAGCGCTGAGCCCACCGTGTACACGGTATCCGCGTCTTCCCGCTTCAGATAATATTCCCCGTTGTATGAATTGCCGATCAACAACACGGCAGCGCTGCCGCCGCTGTCCATGACCGTCACCCGGACCTGAGGCGCCTCAAGGCCGTAATCCGCCAGAGCGTCCGCCTCCGTGATCGCGCGCGTCGCCTCCAATTTGCCCGCAGTATCCGCCAATGAATTCAGCTTATCCTGGTCCACCGGAAAATCCCTGTCCTCGCCGTCATACCACACGTCATCTTCCTTCACAAAGGAAATCGCTGTCTCGCCGCCGGCCACCTCGACCGCAGCCACATCCGCCATCTCCGTCACCCAGATGCGGCTGGCCTCCGACTCCGCTGCGGCCTCCGATTCTCTCTTGGCCTCCCTGTTTTTTGTATAACTGCTGACGCCTAAGTAAAGGGCGCATGCCACCACCAGCACCACAATCAAAATCAACAAAATTTTATTTTTATTTTTCCCCGACATGGAAAATCGCCACTCCTTCGCCAAACTTCCTCGGCTTTCATGCTTTTCTTCTTCCTATCCAGTGAATCAGGCCGCATACCAGCACCACGATCGGGATCACCGCGATAAAGATCATGCCGTACAGCCTGCCGCCCGTGATGGTATTGTTGGCAACCTCAAGGCTCTTCGCCGCGATCGAAATATTATTTACATCCTCAAATCCTGCCGTCGCCGCGTCCATAAAGACGTCCAGATTGACAAGGCTTGGGAAGGCCTGCACGATCTGATCATCGAAAAGCGTCGGCGTCCCAAGGACGATCAGATGTGACTTTGTATCGTCGTCAATAGACTTCTCGGCCACCGCGCCGAGCACATACGTGCCCTGTGTCTGATTGTTCTCATCGACCACCGCGTAACCGTTGGACGAGGTCGTCATGAAACTGTCCACCGTCACCTTCTCGTCCTGTGCGTCCTCGACTGTGAAACCTCTGGCGTTGATGATCAGCGCCAGCTCATCGCTGTCAAAGCTGCCTGTGACTCCATTGCCGGAGACGAACTCCGGGAAGATATAAAACATGCTATTCTGATAGAAGCGCTCCGTGTCGGCGATATAGCCGTCCGCCACTGTGATGCCGCAAGTGCCGAGGATCGATTCCAGATGCGGCAGGTGTTCCATCGTCTCGCCGAGAACGATCATGACATTTCCGCCGGATGCCATATAATCTTCCAGCAGCTTTTTCTCGTCATCGGCGATATCGCTTGTGGCGCCGTTGATCATCAACAAATCACAGTCCGCAGGAATCTCCTGCTCCGTGAGCAGATTCAGCGACGCCGTCTCAAAATTCTGCTTGTCCAGCATCTGAGAGACACTGCTGCCGAGCAAAAGCTCGCCGTGTCCCTCAAGCAAATACAGCTTCTTGCGGATATCGTTGGTCACCTCATTGACCGCGCTGGTCAGCTGACCCTCGCCGTCAAACTCCGTCTCGACCATCTGGCCGTAATAGTAGTAGCTCATCTGATCATAAACGACCACATCGCTGAAAGAAAAACTGGCGGTTTTCTGCGTGTCCGCGCACTCGACCACCACACTGTTCTCGCTGACGCCGTAGGTCTCAAGAACCGACGGATGCAGCACCGGGTCGATGATATCATACGAAAGTCTCGGAGAAAGGCTCACATAATGCTCAACAAAATTGAGAATCCTGGAATCTATGCCGCTCTCCTGGGCGATCAAGTGGATTTGCACGTCATGCGTCAACCCGTCGACGATCTCCTGTGTCACATCTCCGGTCGTATAAAGTTTCTGCGCGGAAATATCTATGCTCTTAATGCTCGCCGGAAGCTGTGCGGCAAGCAGGTTGATGACGATCACTATGGCAATAACCACCGCCGAGATGATGACGCTGTAGCTGCCGTGCCGAAAATGACTCGTCGAAAAGGTCTGTCTGATCTTCTTCATATGCCGCACCCCCTAACTCCATCTTCTCTTCGAGAGAGACTGAATCGTCAAAAATACAAACACAAAGATCAGCGACAGATAACCGATCAATCCCGTCACATCAAAAACCTGGTCGTTAACAAAATGATTAAAAGGGGTGAGAATATTCAGTTTGGAGAGCAGATTTCCAAGGCCGCTGTCAAACAGTGATTTTTTTGTCACATAAAGCACCGCCAGGACGACAAGGCCCAGCACTTCCACGATACCCGCGGCCGTCCAGCTTTTCGTCATCGCATAAACGATCAGGGCGAGCACCGTGACAATGATCACCAACCCCACAACCGTGCCCGTCGCGGACGTCGGCAGAAACTGCATCAGGCTATCCCACAGGTACAGCACCAGCATCAGGGCAAACGTACCCACCGCCGCAATAATCTGGCTCTCCGTCAGCGACGAGATAAACATCCCCATGGCAATAAACGCGCCGCACATCAGATAAAATGCCAGCATGGCCGCGTAATCCGTCCCCAGTGAGGCGTTGCCATGCGCTTTGATAATCAGCGGGCACACGCACAAAACAGCCATCGGCACCGCAAACACCGTCATCATCGCGAGATATTTGCCCATGACAATCCCTGTGAGGCTGACCGGCGATGTCAGGAGCAGCTGATCCGTCTTTGTCTTTCGCTCGTCGGCGAAACTTCTCATCGTCAACACCGGCACCGCCAGCAGCATGATCAGCGTCGATCCCGATAACGCGTATGAGAAAAACGGGTATCCGCCGAACATATTGTATGCCATAAAATAAATACCGACAAAGGCGATCACAAAGGCTATAAAGACATAACCGATCATCGAATCAAAATAAGACTTCAGCTCGCGCTTATAAATCGCTTTCATCGCCATCCGCCTCCTTTACCTCATTCTGCGGCACATTTCCGGCCTGCGGCGCGCCCGTCTCATCCTGCCGCTCATTTCCGATCTCCGGCGCACTCTCGCCCCGCTGCACGCCGCCAGTTTGAAATGCGCCAACTTCATCCTGCGGCGCGCCCGTCTCATCCTGCCGCTCATCCCCGATCTCCGGCGCGTCCGCATCCGCGGTCAGCTCAAGGAATATCTTCTCAAGGGACACCTCATTGACACCCATCGCCAGGATCGGCATCCTCGCCTCCGCAAACGCGTAAAACAACTCTTCGCGGATATCCTCATTCTTTTCAAGGCTGATACTGCATTTCACCAGCGCATCCCCCGCCTGTGTGACCTGAACTTCATTGGCGCTGACACGGCGAATGACCTGATAGGCATCCTCCGCACGCCCCTTGACTTCAAGCTCCAGGCTGCTGTCGCGCCGCATCATCCGCTCCAGATTCTCCGGCGTGTCGCTGGCCACCAGCTTCCCGTGTGAGATAATCAGAATATGGTCGCATATGGCGCTGACCTCCTGCAGGATATGTGAACTCAAAATGACAGTATGGCTTTGCCCTAGGCTTTTGATCAGCTCCCTGATCTCAATGATCTGCTTCGGATCCAGGCCAACGGTCGGCTCATCGAGAATGATCACCGGCGGAAATCCCAGGATCGCCTGCGCCAGGCCCACGCGCTGCTTATAGCCCTTGGAAAGGTTTTTGATCAATCGCGCCGACATATCGGAAAGCATCGTCATCTCCATGACCTGCTGAATCTGCGCCTCCCGCTCTTTCTTTGGGATCTTCTTCAGCTCCGCCACAAAAACCAGATACTCTCCGACCGTCATGTCCGGATACAGCGGCGGCACCTCCGGAAGATAGCCGATGCATCTCTTCGCCGCCTCCGGCTCCTCCAAAATATTGTGCCCGTTAATGATGACCTCGCCCTCCGTGGCGCCCAGGCAGCCCGTCATAATGTTCATCGTCGTCGATTTGCCGGCGCCGTTCGGCCCAAGAAAGCCATAAATCTGGCCCTCCTCAACCTTAAAACTCAAGTGGTCCACAGCCATCTGCCTGCCATAGCGCTTGACTAGTTGATTGACTTCTATCATACTATGCCTCCTCAAAAATCATGATGCCGGTCATTTCACTGCCTCGCATCTCTCGTTCCATATAATAATACTTTCAAATTGTGTCTGCAATCTTAAATTTTTATGATTTTTCTGTGACCAAATCATTATTCATTATAACTGTCGCCTTATGTCCTTTCGCTCCGACCTTCCGTCAGAAAAACAGGGCAAAATAAAATTAAAAATTGCTTGTAAGCACTCACATTTGCTGATAAAATGAGTATGACAGTGAACAGGTACAATAAAGGCAGGCATAAGAAAACAAACTATGGATTGGAAAGGTGGAATAAAAGATGTTTTACTTTTTGATGAAACCAATACTCACGTACAACTGGCTGTTGATCATAGCGGCTGTCGTTCCTGCCATTTTCCTGATGGTGCAGGTATATAAGCTTGACAGGATAGACAAGGAAAGCCCGGCTATTTTGAGAAATATGGTGGTTGGGGGGATCCTGGCCGCGCTTCTTGCCCTGGTGATAGAGCGGGTCCTCAGCCTTTTCCTTAACATGCTTGTCCCGGCTGAGTCCAATCTCTACAATGTCCTCCTGTATTTTGTGGTCGTGGCCTGCACAGAGGAGGGCTGTAAATATTTCATGCTGAAGAGGCGGTCATGGCACGCGGTCGAGTTCAACTGCCTCTACGACGGCGTGGTATACGCGGCATTCACTTCCCTCGGCTTCGCGCTCTGGGAGAATATCAGCTATGTCCTGCATTATG
>CAYRDY010000067.1:0-11475 GCA_964423195.1 uncultured Catenibacillus sp.
ATATAGAGCCGTCTGAGTTTGAGGAGGGCTACAGGGCTTATCTTGGATGAGAGACGTTGGATGAGCGGCGGGCTGGGAATAACTGAAAATTTTTTAAACCTCCATATTTGATGCGAGATAGATTTGTCAATATGGAGGTTTATTTTATGATTTCAAAGGGATATTCAGTTTTTGAGAGGACACTATATGCCGCGTGAAGTTCATCACGCACACGTTTATAAGAAGGGAATATTCCTTAAACTTGCAAAATATTCCCTTAAAAGCCGTGTACAAGTCGTGTATTCTGTTTATCTTTGGCAGAATAAAGCGTGAAAATTGCAAAAATCCGGCTCTTTGTCTATTGCGCGTTTCTGATGTCGTGTGGTATAGTATTCGCGGATGGCCGCGTGATGATTTTTTGCGGCGGGAAAAGTAATCGGATTTCAGAAAGGTGAGGATGGTATGCGCGCGTACAGAGATATGAGCAGGGATGAACTCTCAGCGCTCAGGGAAGAATTGGAAAGGGAATATCAATCCTATAAGGACAGGGGGCTGAGACTGGATATGTCCAGGGGAAAGCCGAGCAGGGAACAGCTGGATCTGTCGATGGGGATGATGGATGTCCTGCACAGCGGGGTGGAACTGACGGGTTCACAGGGCGAGGACTGCCGCAATTACGGTGTGCTTGATGGCTTGCAGGAGGCGAAGGAGCTCCTCGGCGCCATCAGCGAGGTACCGGCGGAAAATATCATTATCTATGGCAATTCCAGCCTCAATGTGATGTATGATGCGATATCGCGTTCGATGACCCACGGGGTGATGGGCAGCACGCCGTGGTGCAGGCTTGACAAGGTGAAATTCCTGTGTCCGGTGCCGGGATATGACAGACATTTTGCCATTACTGAGTTCTTCGGCATCGAGATGATCAATGTGCCGATGACGCCGACCGGGCCGGACATGGATATTGTTGAAAAACTGGTGACGGAGGACGCGTCCGTCAAGGGCATCTGGTGTGTGCCGAAATATTCAAACCCGCAGGGCATTTCCTATTCTGACGAGACTGTCAGGCGCTTTGCGGCGCTGAGGCCGGCGGCGAGGGATTTCAGGTTGTACTGGGACAATGCCTATTCTGTGCATCATCTGTATGACGACGATCAGGATGTGGTGCTTGAGATTCTTCACGAATGTGAGAAGGCGGGCAATCCGGACATAGTCTATAAGTTTACGTCCACCTCAAAAATCAGCTTTCCGGGGTCGGGCATCGCAGCTATCGCGACATCGAAGGCGAATATCGAGGAGATCAAGAAGCAGCTAAAGATCCAGACGATCGGCCACGATAAGGTCAATCAGCTGCGCCATGTGCGCTTCTTTAAAGATCTGGAAGGGGTCCACGCGCACATGAGAAAGCACGCCGCCATCATGCGGCCGAAATTTGAGATGGTGATCGATACGTTTGAGCGCGGGCTCGGCGGCCTGGAGATCGGCTCGTGGACAAAACCGAAGGGCGGCTATTTCATCTCATTTGACGCGATGGAGGGGTGTGCGAAGGCGATTGTTGCGAAGGCCGCGCAGGCGGGGGTCGTCCTGACCGCGGCGGGCGCGACTTTCCCTTACGGGAATGACCCGAAAGACAGCAACATCCGCATTGCCCCGTCGTTCCCGACTCTGGAGGAATTGAAGCTGGCGGCGGAATTGTTTGTGCTCTGCGTCAAACTGGTCAGCGTCGAAAAATTGCTCGGTGAAATATAAGAAACGCTTGATTTTTTGATACCGTTCCTGTATGATATCAGCTAAAGAGAAATGAAAGAAGTTGTGACGATGAATAATCAATTAAAAGTCGGCATTCTTGGCGCCACAGGGATGGTCGGGCAGCGGTTTATCTCATTGCTGGAGAATCACCCGTGGTTTGAGGTGACCGTCGTGGCCGCAAGCCCGCGCTCAGCCGGAAAGACCTATGAGGCGGCGGTTGGCGGCAGATGGAAAATGGCGGGGCCGATGCCGGAGAGCGTCAGGCGGTTGACGGTGATGAATGTCAACGATGTTCGATCCGTCGCGTCTCAAGTGGACTTTGTGTTCAGCGCCGTGGATATGTCCAAGGACGAGATCAGAGCCATCGAGGAGGCCTACGCGATGGCGGAGACGCCGGTCGTCTCCAACAACAGCGCGCACCGCTGGACGCCGGATGTGCCGATGGTGGTGCCGGAGATCAACCCGCAGCACTTTGAGGTGATCCCGTTTCAGCGCAGGCGCCTCGGCACCAGCCGAGGTTTTGTGGCGGTGAAGCCGAACTGTTCGATTCAGAGCTACGCGCCGGTGCTGACAGCCTGGAGAGAATTTGAGCCGACCGAGGTGGTGGCGACGACTTATCAGGCCATTTCCGGGGCGGGCAAGACCTTTGAGGATTGGCCGGAGATGGTCGGAAATATCATTCCGTATATCGGCGGTGAGGAGGAGAAGAGCGAGCAGGAGCCGCTGCGTCTCTGGGGCACGATTGAGGATGGGCGCATCGTCAAGGCAAAGACGCCGGTGATCACCACCCAGTGTATCCGCGTGCCGGTGCTTGACGGCCACACGGCGGCCGTGTTTGTGAAGTTTGCGAAAAAGCCATCCAAAGAGCAGCTGATCGATAAAATTCGGACATTTCGCGGCCTGCCGCAGGAGCTTCATCTGCCGAGTGCGCCAAAGCAGTTTATCCGGTATCTTGAGGAGGATGACCGGCCTCAGATTCGGCTGGATGTCGATTATGAGAGGGGCATGGGCGTCTCCGTGGGGCGTCTGCGCGCGGACAGTGTGTATGACTATAAATTTGTCGGCCTCTCCCACAACACGGTGCGCGGTGCAGCGGGCGGCGCGATTCTCTGCGCGGAGCTTCTGACGGCTCAGGGTTATATCCAGAAAAAATAGCGGCGTTTAAAAAATCTCCGCGGCCTCCAGTATCAAATATGCTGGGAAGTTATATTCAAAAAATAGAGACGTTTTATGATCGAGGTTTACATGCAAAAATTAGTGGAAATGATCGATGTGAAGAAAGTTTATCCGATGGGCGAAGTGACCATCAAGGCGCTGGACGGCATCAACTTTGAGATCAACAGCGGTGAGTTTGTGGTCATCGTCGGGCCAAGCGGCGCCGGGAAAACGACGGTTTTAAATATCCTGGGCGGCATGGACTCGGCGACGAGCGGCAGGGTGATCGTGGACGGCACGGACATCGGTGAGTACAATGAGCGGCAGCTCACGGCTTATCGCCGAAATGACATTGGTTTTGTCTTTCAGTTTTACAATCTGGTGCAGAATCTGACGGCGCTTGAGAATGTAGAGCTGGCGCTTCAGATATGTAAAAATCCGCTGAACGCGGCGGACGTGATGGCCGATGTCGGATTGGCGGATCGCATGGGCAATTTTCCGGCCCAGCTCTCCGGCGGGGAGCAGCAGCGGGTGGCTATTGCCAGGGCACTGGCAAAGAATCCGAAGTTGCTGCTGTGCGACGAGCCGACGGGCGCACTGGATTATCAGACCGGCAAGGCGATCTTAAAGCTCTTGCAGGATACATGCCGGGAGATGGGCATGACCGTGGTCGTGATCACGCACAATCAGGCCATCGCGCCGATGGCGGATCGGGTGATCCGCATCAAGAACGGCCGGGTCAGCGACATAAGGCTCAACGACAGCCCTGTGCCGGTCGAGACGATCGAGTGGTAATTTTTGAGGCAGGTGCGGATGGTGAAAAGAGGAAACGCGCTCAGAAAAGAATTTTTTATGGAGATCAAGAAGACATATACCAGGTTTCTGTCTATATGTCTTATTGTTGCGCTCGGAACCGCCTTTTTTGCGGGCGTGCGCGCCGCGAATCCGGATATGCACAGATCGGCGGACGCCTTTTTTGACGAGAGCCGGCTGATGGACATTCGGGTGTTGTCGACGCTGGGGCTGACCGACGAGGATGTCGATGCCATCCGAGCCATTGACGGCATAGAGTTGGCGCAGCCAGCGTACAGCCAGGATGTGCTGACGATGGCCGGGGAGCAGCAGATCGTGCTCAAACTGATGTCTGTCACGGACCAGGTCAATCTGGTCACGGTGGATGAGGGGCGCCTGCCCGAAAATGAGGGCGAGTGCCTGGTGGACAATCTCCTCTGCAATAATCGCGGCTTTAAAATCGGCGACCAACTGACACTGATTTCCGGCGATCAGACGGATATCGAGGATATTGTCGAGGAACAGACGGTGACGATCACGGGGCGCGGCAGGATCGCCTCGTACCTCAATCTGACCAGGGATTCCAGCCAGATCGGGGACGGCTCCGTGAGTGGTTTTGTGATGTTGACGCCGGACAGTTTTAAGCAGGAGGCTTACACGGAGATCGATGTGCGCGTGAGAGATGCCGCCGCGATGGACTGTTACGGGGATGAATACGCGGAAAAAATTGACGGGATTGTCGATCAGATAGAGGAAATCGCCGACGCCAGATGCCAGATCCGTTATGACGATGTGGTGGCGGAGGCGGAGGAGAAGATCGCTGACGCCAAACAGGAGGTGGCGGATGGCGAGAAAGAGCTGGACGACGCGGCGAAGGAGATAGAGGACGGCGAGCGGCAGTTGGCGGATGCCAAACAGGAAGTGGCGGATGGCGACAGAGAAATCGCAGATGCTGAGAGAGAAGTGGTGGATGGACGTCGAGAATTGGAAGATGCTCGCACGGAAGTGGAGAACAATGAGAAGAAGCTGGCAGATTCCAAGAGTCAGCTCGCGGACGGCGAGCGGGAGCTGAATGACGCCAAGGCACAGGTGATGGACAGCGAGCGCCAGCTGGAGGCTGCCAAACAGAAGACCGCGGACGGCGAGCGGCAGCTTGAGGAGGCCAAGCAAGAGGCGGCGGATGGCGAGCGGCAATTGGCGGAGGCCAAGCAAAAGGCGGCGGAATCGGCGGCACAGCTTGAGGCGTCCAGAAAAGAGATTGAGGAGAATGAAGCCTACCTGCAGGCGCAGGAGCAGACATACAGTGATCAGAAAGCACAGCTGGAGGATGCAAGGACACAGCTGGAGGCGTCGCGCCCGCAGATCGAGGCGTTGAGGGCACAGCTGCCGGATTTGCAGGCGGCGATAGAAAATCTGCAGCAACGGCCTGAGGGTCATGAGGCGGAACTCGCACAGCTGGAGGCTCAGCTTGAGGCGGCCGCAAATGCCATCGCAGAGTTTGACGCAAAAGAGCAGGAGCTGGTCGCCGGAGAGACGGCGCTTGCCGCCGGGCGCAGTGAACTCGATGACGGATGGACGCAGCTTGCCGCTGGCAAGGAACAGCTTGCCGCCGGGGAGGCGGCCTATGAGGCCGGCATGGAGGAGATCGCGGCCAATGAGGCGGCGCTTGCCGCCGGGCGCGAGGAGATCGCGGCCAGCGAGGCGCAGCTTGCGGACGCGCGCGAGCAGCTCGCGGACAGTGAGGCAAAAATCGCGGACGCGCATCGGCAGATTTCTGACAATGAGGCGAAACTCGCGGATGCACGCGAGGAGATCGCCGACGGCGAGCGGCAGCTTGCGGACGCGAGAGGGCAGATCGCTGACAATGAGGCGAAGCTCGCGGACGCGGAGCGTGAGATTGAGGAGAACAGGCAAAAGCTGTCGGACGCCAGGAAAGAGATTCAGGACAGTGAAAAGGAACTCGCGGACGGCAAAAAAGAATATGATGACGCGCTGACAGAAAATACGCCGAAGTTAGAGGATGCCAGGGCGGACATCGCCGAGGCGGAGGCGGATATCGCGGATCTGGAAGTGCCGGAATGGTATGTGCTGGACCGCGATTATATTCAGACCTGCGTCGAGTACGCGCAGGACGCGGAGCGCATCGGCAACATCGGCAATGTGTTTCCGTTCATCTTCTTTCTAGTGGCGGCGCTCGTCAGCCTGACGACGATGACCCGCATGGTCGAGGAGGAGCGCACCCAGATCGGGACGCTCAAGGCGCTCGGCTACGGCAAAGCCAGTATTGCGGCAAAATATGTGCTCTACGCGTTTTTCGCGACGATGATCGGCGGTATTTTCGGCACACTGATCGGGCAGAAGCTGCTGCCGATGGTCATTATGCGCGCTTACAGCATTTTGTATGTCACGATCACGGATTATCTGACGCCGCTGCATCCGGGCTATACGATCACCTCGCTGCTCGCGGCGATTGTCAGCACCACGGTCGCGGTGATCGCGGCCTGTTACAGGGAGCTGATGTCCGCCCCGGCACAGCTGATGCGGCCGGAAGCCCCGAAGGCCGGCAAGCGTGTGTGGCTTGAGCATATCACGCCGATTTGGCGGCGGTTGAAGTTTTCGAGTAAAGCGGCCGTGCGCAATCTGTTCAGGTACAAAAAGCGTTTATGGATGACCGTCATCGGCATCGGCGGCTGTATGGGACTCTTGCTGGTGGGATTCGGGCTGAAGGATTCGATCATGACGATCGGCGACCGCCAGTATTCGGCGATTCGGATTTATGACAGCACGCTGACATTCGGCGATGACTCCAGCGACGCGCAGCGGGCGGAAGTTTTTCAGGACGTCGCGGGCGAGGCGAATACGGATGAGGCGATGATGGCCTCGGAATCGACGGTGGATTTCAGCAGCGACGCAGCGGGCAAGGGCGAGCGCAGCGGCTATCTGTTCGTGCCGTCGGAGCTGGAGCGGATGGATGATTTTATTGTCCTGCAGAACCGCCTCACAAAAGAGCGCTATCGGCTGAGCGATGACGGCGCCGTGATCTCGGAAAAGCTGGCCACCCTGCTCTCAGTGGATATCGGCGATGAGATTTATATTGAGACGGAAGAGATGAAGCGGGTGCCGGTCAAAGTGACGGGCATCGCTGAGAATTATTATTTCCACTATGTCTATCTGACGCCGGCGCTCTATGAAAAAGTCTTTGAGGAGCCGGTCGAGTTTAAGGAGATATTTGTCAAATTCAAAGAGCCATCCCAGGATTATGAGCGCGTTTTTTCCGGGAAATATCTGCAGTATGACAGTGTGTCCGGCATCAGCTACAGCAGGAATATGTCGGAGCGCATTTCAAATTTGATTCGCAGTATGGACGCAATCATTTACGTCATTATCGTATCGGCGGGGCTGCTGGCTTTTGTCGTACTCTACAATCTGAACAATATCAATATCAGCGAGCGCAAGCGCGAGCTGGCGACCTTAAAGGTGCTTGGCTTTTTTGACGGCGAGGTCTCGATCTATGTGTTCAGGGAAAATGTCTGGCTGACGATCTTTGGCGCTATCACCGGCGTCTTTTTCGGCATCGCGCTGCACAGATTTGTGATCCTGACGGCGGAGATCGACCTGATGATGTTCGGACGGCAGATTTATCCGAGGAGTTTTATTTATAGTATCTTGCTGACCTTTGCCTTCTCATTTGCGGTGAACCTGGTCATGCACAGAAAACTGAAAAAGATCGACATGATTGAGTCGCTCAAGAGTGTGGAATAAATCGAGAAAATTCAAATCGCCAAGACGTGTGGGAGAAATGATAAATTCAAATCGCACGGGTGAAAGGAATAGAGAGGGAAAAAATTGAATCATGAATTTTTGGAGGTCATGGAGGATTCACCGGTGATCGCGGCGGTCAAGGACGCGGAGGGACTTCAGAAATGTTTTGAATCCGAGATTCGAGTGATTTTTATCCTGTTTGGCGATATCTGTACGATCGCGGATATCGTCAGTGCGGTCAAGGCGCACGGGAAAGTGGCCATGGTTCATCTGGATCTGATCGCGGGCCTTGCCCAGAAAGAGATCGCCGTCGATTTCATCAAAAAATATACACAGGCGGATGGCATCATTTCCACAAAACAGGTGCTTGTCAAGCGCGCCAAGGAGATCGGTATGTACACGGTTTTCCGGTTCTTCGTAATCGACTCGATGGCCTATGAAAATATCAACCGACAGCTGCTCTCGGTGCGTCCCGATTTTATTGAGGTGCTGCCGGGGATGACGCCCAAAGTGATCGAGAAGATCTGCAAGACCTCACCGGTGCCGGTGATCGCCGGCGGCCTGATCGCGGACAGGGAGGATGTGATCGCCATGCTGAGCGCGGGCGTGATGTCCATCTCCACCACCAATCAGAGCCTGTGGTTTATCTAAGGGGCGTTGGCCATGGATCAGGGGACTGTTGTTTTAAAGAAAGGCGAGGGCCGGTCGCTGAAAGCCGGCGGCATGTGGATTTATGACAATGAGATTGATACCGTCTCAGACGGCGCCGCGGACGGCGATATCGTCCTGGTCAGAGACTTTGACGGCTATGTGATGGGGCGGGGGTTCTTAAACCGGCGCTCCAGGATCACGGTGCGGATGATGACCCGCGGTGCGAATCAGCCGGTGGACGCGGCGCTGCTTGAGACGCGCGTGCGCGATGCCTGGAATTATCGCAAAAAGACTGTCGACACCGGAAGCTGCCGTGTGATCTTCGGCGAGGCGGATTTCCTGCCGGGTCTCGTCATTGACAAGTATTCGGATGTGCTGGTGGTGCAGTCGCTGGCGCTCGGCATCGACAGATTAAAGACAGAGATTGTTGAGATTTTAAAGTCCGTGCTGCTTGAGGATGGCATCCGCGTCCGCGGCGTTTATGAGCGCAGCGACGCCAAGGTGCGCACGCTGGAGGGCATGGCGCGGGTCAGCGGATTCATCGGTGCGCCGTTTGATACCGACGTGGAGATCACGGAAAATGGCGTGCGCTATCTGGTCGATGTGCGGGAGGGGCAGAAGACGGGCTTTTTTCTGGATCAGAAATACAACCGGCTGGCCATTCGCAGGCTGTGCGCGGGCGCCGAAGTGCTGGATTGCTTTACACACACGGGCGCATTCGCCCTGAACGCGGCGGCGGCCGGCGCCAGATATGTCACGGGCGTGGATGCCTCGGAGACGGCCATTCGGCAGGCCAGGGAGAATGCCAGGCTCAACGGCGTGGAGGATATTGTCCAATTTGAGTGTGCGGATGTCTTTGACCTGCTCCCGCGCCTCGAACGGGAAGGACGCCGGTTTGATGTGGTGATCCTCGACCCGCCAGCGTTTACCAAATCCAGGAATTCTGTCAAAAATGCCGTGAAGGGTTACAGGGAGATCAATATCCGCGGCATGCGCCTGGTGCGTGACGGCGGCTTTCTGGCCACGTGTTCGTGTTCCCATTTCATGACGTATGAACTGTTCACGCAGACCCTGATGCAGGCGGCGCACAGTGCCCGAAAGAGGCTGCGTCAGGTGGAATTTCGCACCCAGTCGCCGGATCATCCGATTCTGTGGGCGGCGGATGAATCGTACTATTTAAAGTTTTATATTTTCCAGGTCTGTGAAGAAAAATAGGGGCAGCAATTCGGGATGATTTTCAATTTTCTGTGGAGCATATCGAATGAATTATAGAGAAGCGATGGATTATATCGGACGGGTGAATCGAGCCGGCAGCATTTTTGGCCTTGAGCGCATCAGGAATCTCCTAGCGGCGCTTGGCAATCCCCAGGAGCGCCTGTCTGTGATCCATGTGGCGGGGACAAACGGCAAGGGCTCTTTTGGCGCCTATCTGGGCAGTATCTTGCAGGCGGCGGGCTATCGAACCGGAAGATATATCTCGCCTGCGGTTTTCGGCTATCGTGAGCGGATTCAGGTCAACGGTGCCTGGATCGACGAGGCGTCCGTGGCGGCGCTTCTGACAGAGCTACAGAGTGTCTGTGAGCGGATGCGCGGTCAGACAGGGGAATACCCGACGGCCTTTGAGATAGAGACGGCGATGGCTTTTCTATATTTTGAGCGGCAGAGGGTCGATTTTGTGATCCTTGAGGCCGGACTGGGCGGACAGCATGACGCCACGAATGTGGTTGAACATCCACTGCTCTCGGTGATCACCTCCGTCAGTCTCGACCATATGGCGCAGCTCGGAGGCACGCTGGAGAAGATCACCGCCAATAAAGCCGGTATCATCAAGACGGGCCGTCCGGCGCTGATCTATGATCAGCAGGCGCCGGTCATGGAAATCGTGTCGCGTTTCTGCCGGGAGAGGCGTAGCAGCCTTTACCGGACGGATGTCGGACGCCTGAGCGTCAGGGCGCGTTCGCTTGAGGGGCAATTCTTTGATTATAAAGATTTTGAGAACCTGCACACCCGAATGCCAGCGACTTATCAGCTGCAAAACGCCGCGGCCGCCGTGGAGGCGGCAGGGATCCTCTCGCGCGAGGGCGCGGCGATCGAACGGCGCCATATCTATGAGGGGATAGAGGAGGCATTCTGGCCGGGACGTTTTGAGGTACTTCGGGAACATCCGCTGGTCATTGTCGACGGTGCACACAATCCGGACGGTGCGGCTCGGCTTGGGGAGAGTATCGATATCTATTTAAGGGGGCGGCGGATCGTCTATCTTGCCGGCATCTTTGCGGACAAAGATTACAGGCGTATCCTGGAGGCGCTCTCGCCGTGGTCGGATACAATCGTGACGCACAAGCCGCCGACGGACAGGGGACTTCCGTCAAAGGCACTTGCCGAAGCCGCGAGGCCATTTTACAAAAATGTCTTTGCCCGCGGGGACGCGGCTTCAGGGTTGGATCTCGCCGTCAAGCTCGCCGGAGAAAACGGCGCGGTGGTCGCTTTCGGGTCGCTCTCGACGATCGCGGACATCTGGACAAGGGTAAACAGCCGTAAAAATTGTATTTGACCGAATCATGGGATGTAAAAAGATAAAAACCATGAAGTAGGAAAGGAGCCTTTGCGGGATGGAACAGAAGAAAAAAATGCTCCCGATTGGAATTGAAAATTTTAAGGAGATAAGGAAGAAAGATTTTTACTATGTCGACAAGACAGGGATGATTCGGGAACTTCTCGTGAACCAGGCAAAAGTCACCCTTTTCACCCGCCCGCGTCGTTTCGGAAAGTCCTTAAACATGAGCATGCTCGCGAACTTCTTCTCGCTGGATGGGGACAAGCATATCTTTGACGGGCTTGAGATCTCGAATGAGACGGATCTCTGTGAAGCATACATGGGCAAGTATCCTGTCATTTTCATGACACTGAAGGATATTGACGCCGCTGATTATGCAACAGCTTATCGGAGAATGGTTCGGCTTGTGCGAGAGACTGCCAAAAAAGCAGGTTATTTGAGTGACAGTAACAAACTGAGCGAGGAGGACAGAATGGATTATCGGGCACTTTTAGACCTGGATATGGCAGAGGAAGTGCTTGGCGACAGTCTCAGGATGCTCTCAAGTCTGTTGGAGAAACACTTTGGCGCAAAGGCGGTCCTGCTGATTGATGAATATGACGTCCCGCTGGCGAAAGCGCACGCGAATGGGTACTATGACCAGATGGTTTCCCTGATTCGAAGTCTGCTTGGCGCTGCGCTAAAGTCAAACGAAAGTCTTGAATTCGCCGTGCTGACGGGATGCCTTCGCGTCTCAAAGGAGAGCATTTTCACTGGGCTTAACAACCTTGAGGTGTTCTCTGTCACTGATGATTTATTTGACGAATATTTTGGCTTTACGGACAGTGAGG
>CAYRDY010000068.1:0-2909 GCA_964423195.1 uncultured Catenibacillus sp.
TCAATGGCGTCTACCTGGACGCCGATGACCTTGACGCCGTATTTGTCAAGCACCCCGCTCTTCGCCAGCTCCGCGCAGAGATTGAGACCCGACTGGCCGCCGAGATTCGGCAGCAGCGCGTCCGGGCGCTCCTTCTCAATAATCTGAGTCAGGCGCTCGGCATTCAGGGGCTCGATATAGGTGACGTCTGCAATCTCCGGGTCGGTCATGATCGTCGCTGGATTGGAATTGACGAGGACGATCTCATAGCCCAGCTGTCGCAGCGCCTTGCACGCCTGCGTGCCCGAATAGTCAAACTCGCACGCCTGGCCGATAATGATCGGGCCAGACCCGATGATCAGAACTTTGTGGATGTCATTTCGCTTCATAGCATTTCTCCTTAGTATGATTTATCTTTTCAGGCCGCGCTCAGCCTTAGTCGCAGATGTTGAATTTTATCCATCACAAATTGCATGCCCTTGATCAGACCATCCATCACCAGCACTGTCAGGCCAAAAACCGGCACCATAAAAATGGATCGCCACGCAAAGAACGGATGGATGCTGAAGAAGTCCGGCATGACCAGGACCGCCAGTGCAAAGACGCTCACGCACAAAATGCACAGCGCCTTGCGCTTTCTGTTGAGCGGCCTGCAGACGCTGATCAGCACCAACATACTGACCAATCCTGCAGTCAGCAGATTGTATGTGGAAATCATGCTATCCTCAAAGCCGAAATAAGCGCCGAGTACCTGGATGAGCAGCATGTCCAGCACCATTGTCAGCGCCCCCGGAAGGCTAAACCTCAGGACATGCCGCAAAAAGCCGCTCTGCGTCACGCTCTCTGTCTGCTCTAACGTCAGAAGGAAACTTGGCATCCCGATGGCCGCCATGCTGATCAGGCTCAGGTGAATCGGGATGAACGGGTAAGCCCGCCCCAGCAGAATAAAAATCACCGACAAGAGCACCGAATAAATTGTTTTTGTCAGGTACAGCGCGCTGACGCGCTCAATATTGGAAATGATCATGCGCCCCTCGCGGACGATGTCTTTCATACAGGCAAAATCTGAATCCATCAAGACGATGTGTGCCACCTGTTTGGCGGCATCGGAACCCGCCGCCATGGCAATGCCGCAGTCGGCGTCTTTTAAGGCCAATACATCATTGACGCCGTCGCCGACCATCCCCACCACCTTGTCATTGGCCTGGAAAGCCTTGATGATCCGCTGTTTCTGCTCCGGCGTCACCCGCCCGAAAACCGTGTAGTCACAGATGACATCGCGAAGCTCTTTGTCGCTCTCCGGCAGCGTCGTGGCGTCGATATATTTGTCGCCGCCCTGCAGTCCCGCCTCCACGGCAATGTGCGCCACCGTGGCCGGATTATCGCCGGAGATGACCTTCATCTCCACATTCTGGCTGGCAAAATAGTCGAAGGTCGCCTTCGCTTCCTTGCGAATACAATCGGAAATCAGAATCAGCCCCATCGGACGCACGCCGACGACTGATTCCGCCGCGCTGCTGATAGCCGACGCCGACGCCAGCAAAAGCACGCGCAGCCCGCGCTTTGAGTAGCCCTCGATCTGTTCGAGCAGCTCGTCCTTGTCATTCACCGTGACGGTCCGCGTCTCATCCCCGTCCCTGATCTTTTTTTTGATCGCCCTGCCCTGATATTCCCGCAGAATAAATTCCGGCGCGCCGAGCACATAGGCGCCCTCATTCAAAAAACTGGCGGCGCGGTATTTGCGGCTGGAGGAGAATGGGATCATATCGACGATCTGCCACTGCTCCGTCTTCTCAAAATAATTCATCAGCGCCGTCTGCGTGGCATTGACATCGTCAAACGCGAATGAAATCTCGTTCATGACCTGCCGGATTCTGTCCGGCTCCGTGCCACAGAGCGGCACAATCTCCCGGACTTCCAGCTCTCCGGTGGTGATGGTACCCGTCTTGTCGGTGCAGAGGACATTGACACGCGCGAGCGCCTCAATCGCCTCCATCTCCTGGACGAGGGCGCGCTTTTTCGCCAGCCGCCCCACACCCAGCACAAATGAGATGCTGGTCAGAAGCACCAGTCCCTCAGGGATCATGCCCACCACGCCGGCCACTGTATTGACCATCGCGTCAGAGAGCGTCGTCCCCTCGACCTGCCGCTGCGACAGGAATAATAAGATTCCCACCGGTATGATGATAACGCCGACCACCTTGATGATGCGCTTGATCGAGTCCTGCATCTCGGAGGTGGCGCGCTTTTTATTGCGTGCCTTATTGGCGAGCTGAGTGGCGTAATTGTCCTCACCCACGTGGATGACCTTGGCAATGCCGCTGCCCGCCGTCAGAAAACTGCCGGAAAAGAGCTGATCGCCCTCAGCCTTCCTCACCGGCTTTGACTCGCCGGTGATCATCGATTCGTTGACCTCCATCCCGCTGCTGGACAGGACAACACTGTCCGCGCCGATCTGGTTTCCGGCTTCCAGGGCAATCACGTCATCCAGCACCAGCTGCTCCAGTGGAATCTCACTGCGAACGCCATCCCGGATCACCTTCACTTTCGAGGCGGTGATCACAGCCAGCTGATCGACAAGTTTCTTGACTTTCAGCTCCTGAAAAATGCCGATGATAGAATTGATGATGATGACGCCCATAAAGGTCAGGTTCTTGAACTGACCTGAAAAAATGACGATGATCGCCAGAAAAAGATTCAAAAAATTGAAATAGGTCAGCGTGTGCGCCTTCACGATCTGTCCGGTCGTCTTTGACACGCTGCTCGTCGTCGTATTCACAAGACCTTTGTCTGTCCGCTGCTTTACTTCCCGCGCGGTCAGCCCTCTCAGCGTCCGGTTATCCATACTAATCTCCTTGTCTGCCAAGCAAAATTCATTTGCCCTGTGTCTGCCCAGCAATTCCATCCGCCCTGTGTCTGCCCGGCAAAAT
>CAYRDY010000068.1:3009-5158 GCA_964423195.1 uncultured Catenibacillus sp.
GCCTCTGCCCCGCCGGCTCCCGTGTTCCATTTATGGCAGTGCCCCGCTTGCGGGGCATGGAAGCTCACTCCTGATGCTGCCTTGGAATCGGTCGCTCGTCGCTCAAGTCATACGGCGTGGTCTGATAGACAAAATAATTCAGCCAGTTCGAGTAGATCCATGTCGCGTGCGCGCGCCATCTCAGCAGCGGCGTCTTCGTCGGATCATCGTCCGGAAAATAATGCGCCGGCACCTCAGGATTCAAGCCTTTTTTCACATCGCGGAAATATTCTTTGGCCAGGGTATCCGCGTCATACTCCGAATGTCCCATCACAAAAAACTGGCTGCCGCTCTCATTGCCGACGATATAGACGCCGGCCTCCTCTGAATCCGCCATGATCCTCAGCTCAGGAACCTTTAGGATGTCCTCCGCACGCACCTCGGTGTGCCTCGAATGCGGCGCATAAAATTCTGTGTCAAATCCGCGGAACAGCCGCGATTTCGGGTTCAGCATCCGGTGTTTGAACACGCCGGAAATCTTTTTATCGAGCACATATTTCTTGATGCCATAGTGATAATAAAGTCCCGCCTGCGCTCCCCAGCAAATGTGGAAGGTTGAGTGGACATGCGTCTTGGACCATTCCATGATCCCGCAGAGCTCATCCCAGTACTCGACCTCCTCAAAATCCATCATCTCCACCGGCGCCCCCGTGATGATCAGCCCGTCAAACCTCTGATGCTTCACCTCATCGAAGGTCTTGTAAAAAGCCAGCATATGTTCCTCGGACGTATTTTTAGATTTGTAGGTCTGCGTCTGCAAGAGCTCCACCTCGATCTGCAGCGGCGTATTGGACAGGCACCGCAGGATCTGCGTCTCCGTCTCGATTTTCGTCGGCATCAGATTCAACAGCAGTATCCTCAGCGGGCGGATATCCTGGGTCAGCGCCCGCCGCTCGGTCATCACAAATATATGTTCATCTTCCAGAATCTTTCGCGCCGGAAGATCGTCCTTAATCTTAATCGGCATGATCACGCACTCCAATCATTTGTCATCTAAGGTTCGCCGGAAAGCCCTGTCAGACGACAATGGACTTCGCGGCACTTTCTTTATCATAATACTTATCGCCTTTTAGTTCAACCGTTTTTTGCAAGAATATTTGAGACAGACTCGTGACTTTGGGACTTTCGTGACTTCAGAACCTTCGTGACTTCATGGCCTTCGTGACTTCAAGAAATATTTGCGGGTTCACAGAAAATCTGCTATACTTATGGTACACAAATTCCCATTGAGGGCGAAAGGCCGGAAGATGAGAGCCGCCTGATCCTTTGGGAGAAAATTTTTTGGAGGTCACATGTGATGGAATTTAGATATGACACGCAGCTCTTGATTGAGGGCGAAAATCTTGACGAGGATTCAATCAGTGAATATTTCATGGAAAATTTTAAGGGAGACTGCTTGCTGGCCGTCGGAGATGAGGATTTGATCAAGATACATTTCCATACGAATGAGCCTTGGAAAGTATTGGAATACTGCGCCACACTTGGGGAAATTTATGATATTGTCGTAGAGGATATGGACAGGCAGTCCAGAGGTCTGAAAGGATAAATGCCGGCCTTCCGCAGATCGACTGCCGCAGGCTTTGTCAACCGAATTTTATCTATAGTGCCGCGCTGCGCATGTGGCGCATGCGTGTTTGGAAAGGTTCTTATGAGACAGACAATTCCTAAAGACCGCGAAATTTATAAAAACCGCAAAATTCATAAAAACCACAAAATTTATCAAACCCACAAGACGGTTTTTTGTGCCGGCATCATCCTGATTTTGCTGATCCTGGGCATCGCCGGCAGTTTATTCGTATACAGACACTCATCCGGCCGCTGCGTTGCGCACATCTATCAAAACGGCGAACTGATCCGAACCATAGATCTAAACGATGTCACCGAAAATATTTCTTTTGAGATTACCGGCGAAAACGGCGCTTCCAATACGATTGAGGTTCATCCCGGCGAGATCGGCATCGTCGCCGCCTCATGCCCCGATAAAGTCTGCGTGAATATGGGCTTTATCAGAAATGATAGACTGCCGATCACATGCCTGCCCAACAAGCTGGTCATTGAAATCGAGAGCGGCAGCGCAGAGGAAAACGAGATCGACGGGCTGAGCAGATGA
>CAYRDY010000068.1:5258-11132 GCA_964423195.1 uncultured Catenibacillus sp.
CCATGAAATCAACCAAAAAATTAGCGATGCTTGCCCTGATGACGGCCATCTCCCTGGTCCTATATGTTGTGGAATCCGCGATACCGCCGCTGGTGCCGATTCCAGGCATCAAACTGGGGCTGGCAAATATTGTGACCCTGGTCCTGATCCTAAACGGCATGCCAAAAGAGGCTGGCATTGTGCTGCTCGCACGCATTATCCTGGCAAGCGTCTTCGCCGGACAGATGGTATCCTTCCTCTTCAGCCTGTGCGGCGGTTTCCTCTGCCTTGCTGCCATGCTGCTCGTCCATCGCTTCGCCGGAGATAGGCGCATCTGGTTTACCAGTGTCGTCGGAGCCATTTTTCACAATATCGGGCAGCTCATCGCCGCCGTCCTCGTGATGCGAACCACCCATGTGCTTTACTATGCGCCCTTCCTGCTCGTCTCCGGCATCATCACGGGCCTTTTTACCGGCCTGTGCGCGTGGTTCTTCCACAAACACATCCCGGATATCCGACGATATTTTCAGTAAACCCCTCGTCAAACCCGTCACCCAAAAAGCAGCTCCCGTACGTCGCGGTTTGTCAGCATATCGCCAGGCATTGTCAAAACGAATCCCTCCGCAAGGGTTCCCTGTCACCTTTCCAAACTCAGAAAATCGACAAGAAAGGACATAACATTATGGGATCTCTTCTGATCGCAGTGATCTATCTCGCTTTTATCAGCCTCGGCCTGCCCGATTCGCTGTTGGGCTCCGCATGGCCTGTCATGCAAAATATTTTCGGTGTGCCGTCATCCTATGCCGGATATGTCTCCATGACCATCTCCGCCATGACCATTCTCTCGGCACTGCTCAGTCCAAGACTGATGAAAAAATTCCCTGTAAGCCGAATCGTGATTGCCTCGATTTTCCTGACCGTGGCAGGTCTGTTTGGGTTTTCCTTTTCTACGAGATACTGGATGCTCTTCCTGTTTGCCATTCCCTACGGTTTGGGCGCGGGGAGTGTGGACGCCTCACTCAATCACTATGTGGCGAGCCACTATTCCTCCTCCGTGATGAATTTTCTGCACTGTTTCTACGGTCTCGGCGCTGTCATCAGCCCGAATATCATGGCGCTGGCACTGAAATACGCCCACTGGAACGAGGGATACCGCTGGACAGCGTACCTCCAGGCAGGGATACTCCTCGTCTGTATCCTGTCCCTACCGCTGTGGAAGCAGAATGAGCGCCAGGAAGAGCAGGAACGGACAGAAAGCGCCGGCATCACAGAGACGCTGAGGGTCCCCGGCGTGGTGCCGACGCTGATCGCATTCTTCTCTTACTGCGCCGGAGAGTCCACCTGTTTTCTGTGGACGTCCAGCTATTTTGCCGGAACAAAGGAAAATATAAGTCCGGAGCTCGTCGCCTCCTTCGGCTCGCTGATCTTCGGCGGACTGATGTTGGGCCGGTTAATCTCCGGCTTCGTCTCAAACCGTCTGGGCGATCGGATGCTTATCCGCATCGGCATCGCTGTTGAATTTCTGGGCATAGCGCTCATCGCACTGCCGCTGGATAGCTATATCCCCGCGGCCGTCGGATTTCTGATCACCGGCACTGGCATGGGCCCCATCTATCCGGCGATTCAGCATATGGCGCCCGCAAATTTCGGAAAGAAATACAGCGCTGCGGCCATCGGACTTCAAATGGCGGCGGCCTATATCGGCAGTACCTTCATGCCTATGATCTTCGGCAAGCTCCAGCATGCCGTCGGGATTTCATTTATGCCGCTGTACTTGACCGTATTTGCCGTTCTGAATATCACCCTGCTGGAATACGCCTACCGGAAAATAAGAAAGAATTAATACTTTACTGCACCGCGAACTGACTGTTGTAGAGCTCCGCGTAAAATCCGTTCATCTCAAGCAGTTCCTCGTGCGTGCCCTGCTCGACGATGGCGCCGTCGCGCATAACCAGAATCTGATCAGCCTCCCTGATGGTCGACAGCCGGTGCGCGACGATAAAACTCGTCCGACCCTGCATCATTTTCAGGAACGCTTTCTGAATAGAGATTTCCGTGCGCGTATCGATCGACGAGGTGGCCTCGTCGAGAATCAGCATCGGCGGCAGACAGAGCATGACTCTGGCGATACACAAAAGCTGTTTCTGCCCCTGTGAGAGATTGCCGCCATCCTCGCTGATCACCGTGTCATAGCCCTGCGGCAGACGACGGATAAAACTGTGGGCATGGGAATCCTTTGCCGCTTGGATCATTTCCTCCTCGGACGCATCCGGCCTTCCGAAAACGATATTCTCTCGGATGGTTCCCTCCCTCAGCCAGGTCTCCTGCAGCACCATCCCGTAGTTTTCACGAAGGCTTTTGCGCGTCATGCGGCGAATATCTGTGCCGTCCACTGAGATACTGCCCGAATCCACATCATAAAACCGCATCAGCAGATTGATAACCGTACTCTTGCCGCAGCCTGTCGGCCCCACGATCGCGATCCGCTGTCCGGGCTTCACATCCAGATTCAGATCCTCAATCAACCGCACATCGGGCCTGTAAGAAAACGCGACATCCTTCAGGTTCACCTGACCCTTGGCCGCCCGCAGCGCCACGGCATCCGGCGCATCCGGAATCTGCGGTGTCTCCTCGATCAATTCAAACACGCGCGCCGCGCAGGAGAGCGCGTTCTGCAGTTCTGTGACCACACCCGAAATCTCATTGAACGGTTTTGTATACTGATTCGCATAGGATAAAAAGCTGGTCAGCTGTCCGACACTGATGGCGCCGTTCATGGCGCAGACCGCTCCGACGATACCCACGCCCGCGTAGACGACACTGTTGACAAATCGCGTGGCCGGATTGGTCAGCGACGAGAAAAATGTCGCCCGCAGACTGCATTTTTCAAGCCTGCCGTTGATCTCATCGAACGTCTCCTGTGCCTCGCGCTCATGGCCAAAGGCCTGAACAACCTTCTGATTTCCAATCATCTCATCGATGTGCGTGGTCATCTGTCCGCGCGTTTCCGACTGCAGCTTAAACATATCATATGTCCGCTTTGAGATAAATGCAGCCACAAACAGTGACAGCGGCGTGACCAGCACCACCACCAGCGTAATTTTTATATTGATGCGCACCATGAATACCAGCGTGCCCAAAATCGTCATCACGCCCGTGAAGAACTGGGTGAACCCCATCAACAGGCCGTCGGAAAACTGGTCGATGTCCGCGACGATACGGCTGATCAGATCCCCTGCCGGATGACTGTCCAGAAACTTGAGCGGCAGGCGCTCCAGCTGTTCAAATGCCCGCCGGCGAATGTCCCGAACGACATTGTAGGTGATATGATTATTGCAGACATTCATGAGCCACTGCAAGATGGCGGTCGCGCCGATGACAATTCCCATCCGGACCAGCAGCCGCCGGATACCGCCAAAATCCACCGCCCCTGGGGCGACGACCATATCCACCGCCTCGCCGATCAGAATCGGAAGATACAGCGTCAGCACCACGCTTGCCGCCGCGAAGATGAGCGATAATATCTCCAGAAACCAGTATTTTTTTAAATATCTGAGAATTTTCTTTATAACACCTGATTTATTCTGTTTCACTGCGCAGCGCCCTCCTTTGGGAACTGTGAATAATAGATTTCCCGATAGACTTCACATTCCCTGAGCAGCGTCTCATGCGTGCCGACGCCCGCGATCACGCCGTCATCGAGCACCACGATCTGATCAGCGTTCCAGATACTGGCTGCCCGCTGCGAGACAATAAATACGGTCATCTCGTGATCCAGCCTTGCGATAGCGCCGCGCAGTCTCGCGTCCGTCGCGTAATCGAGCGCTGAGGCGCTGTCATCCAGAATGAGAATTTCCGGCTTGCGAATCAGCGCCCTGGCGATTGTCAGCCGCTGGCGCTGCCCGCCGGACAGATTTTTTCCGCCCTGAGATACCTTTGTCTCCAACCCCTTCTCTTTGTCCTGAACAAAATCAAGCGCCTGTGCGACGGCGAGTGCGTCCTCCATTTCCTGCACGGTGGCATCCTTCTTGCCCCAGCGAAGATTATCCGCAATCGTCCCCTTAAACAGAACTGCCTGCTGCGGCACGACACCGATCCTTCCGCGCAGTTCCTCCAAACTGTACGCTGACACATCTCTGCCGTCGATCGTCAGCCGACCCGCTGTGATATCATAAAATCTCGGCAGCAAATTCACCAGTGTCGATTTGCCGCTGCCCGTACCGCCGATCACGCCGATGGTCTGCCCTTTTTCCACCCGCAGGTTGATATCAGTCAGCGCCTCCTCCGGCGAACCCTTGTAGGCAAAAGAGACATGGCGATATTCAATATACGGCGGCCGCACACGAACCCCGCCGCGGTCTGAGACCTTCTGCTGTCCGCCGCCACCCGCGCCTGAGCGCACTTGCTGTCCGCTGCCACCCGCGCCTGAGCGCACTTGCTGTCCGCCGCCGTCCCGGCATGTACCCGCCTGACTAGCCTCGCCCCTATCCTGTCTTGTGACTGTCTGCTGACTGCAGCCTCGCCCCTGATCTGCGGCTGCTCGACTGGCCTCGCCCTTATCCTTAATAGATGACTCTATATCAAATACTGATGCGATGCGCTTAGCGCAGGCCAAAGATCTGCTGATCGTTATGATCAGGTTGGCGAGTTTGACCAGCTCCACAAGAATCTGCGACATATAATTGACCAGCGCCATCACCTCTCCCTGGGTGATCACACTGTTCTCTACCTGCCACGCGCCGGTCCAGATCAGCACCATCGTCGCCGCGTTGATGATTACATAAGTCATCGGATTCATCAGCGCCGATATTCTGCCCACGAGCACCTGCTGCCTGACGAGTTTCTCATTCGCGCTGCCAAACGCGGCCTTTTCATCTTCCTCTTTATTGAACGCGCGGATCACGCGCACGCCCGAAAGATTCTCTCTGGTCAGGCGCAGCACCTTGTCAAGCCTGGACTGCACCTTGCGGTACATGGGAATGCTTGCCGCCATGATCCCGAATACGACAACGGACAGCGCCGGTATCACCGC
Organism: uncultured Catenibacillus sp.; assembly: GCA_964423195.1. Taxonomy (GTDB): domain Bacteria; phylum Bacillota; class Clostridia; order Lachnospirales; family Lachnospiraceae; genus CAKRHR01. The sequence continues at coordinate 10,270 of CAYRDY010000068.1, forward strand.
CACAAATATCAAAGCCGCCTTAAAATCTATGGTAAAGGCCATCGCCATCGCCCCGAAGACAATAAACGGGGAGCGCAAAAACAGGCGCAGCACCAGATTGATGCCGGACTGCACCTGATTGACATCGCTGGTCATGCGCGTGATCAGCGTCGAGGTGCCCGCCTCATCCATCTCAGTATAGGACAATCCCTGGATATGCTTAAAGAGATCGTGCCGAAGCGCCGCCGCGAACCCGACCGCTGCCTTGGCCGCAAAATACTGTGCCGTCACCGAAAAAAGGAGTCCCAGAAGCCCCAGGCCGATCATCACCGCCCCCAGGCGCAAAATCTCCCCCATGTCGCGGTTTTTGATGCCGACATCCACGATTCTTGCCACAACCAGCGGTATCAGGAGCTCAAATGACGCCTCCAACAGCTTAAATAAGGGCCCCAGGACACTCTCTTTTTTATATTTTCCAAGATATTTCAGCAAACGTCTCATAAAAAACTACCCCTGTCCTCTGCGGCTTCGAGCCGATTCCCTTGATTGTCTGTACTATGTTAAATTTCCGGCGTCGCCACGTACACCGCGGCACGCAGCATTGCCAGATGACGGTTCCATTCCGGCCTTGACGTCGCCACGTGCGCCGCAGTACGCAGCACTACCGGATACCGGTTTTATTCCGACCTTGCCGGCGCCCTGCGCGCCGCGACCGCCTGCGCCATCATCTCGTGTTCTTTTTTGATTTCCGTGTAAAGATCGATCATCGGCCATGTCTTGTTTGTCTCCGTGAGCATGGCCTTGTAATCGATGCGCCCCAGACCCTGCCTGCGCATCGCAGTCAAAAACAAATCCATATCCCTGCTGTCCAGCCCGGCCATCAA
>CAYRDY010000069.1:0-3304 GCA_964423195.1 uncultured Catenibacillus sp.
TTTTGTTATTCCTCGATCACCTGGATCTCCAGATAATCAAAATCAATCGCGTCAATAAAATGATCTCTGGTAAAGCGGGCTTTGTCATGCCTCTGAAAATCCTTGTTGGTGTTGTCGAGCCACAGCGGCTGGGACAGATCAAACTGTAGACAGATATTTTCCATGGCATCGAACACTTTTTTAGTCCTCGATTTGCGATCGTCATCATCGCAGATAACGACATCTCTTATCAGGCGGTTATCCTTAAAGATTTTTCCCCACAGTCGAAACATAGCTTCCTCCGTTGATTCATTCGGCAAATCAGCCGTAAAAGTTCAGACAATTCTGAATTGTTACCATCAGCTATCCTGAACAGTATAATGGATAATACCGGCAAAGTAAAGATCTTCCAAGGAATTTTTGGCAGATCGGTCATTATTGCGTTGTCGGAAAATCAGGAAAAAGATGGAGGAAAAAAAGATGCAAAAAGTAAACGAAGAGATGCTCAAAAATTTTGAAGGACGCCTGAGAGAAGATGAAAAAAGCGCGTCGACGATCCAAAAATATGTGGCGGACGTCAGGCAGTTTATCGATTACGCGGGCGAGGGGCGCCTGATCACGAAGGATCTGCTGATCACGTACAAAGAACATTTGTCTGAGAAATACGAGATCAGCAGTGTCAATTCAAAGCTGGCGGCGGTCAATTGTTTTCTGAGGTCGGTCGGCCTCGGCGAATGCACGGTGAAATCTTATAAGATTCAGAGAGATGCCTTTCGCAGCAGTGAGCGGGAACTGACGAAGGATGAGTATACGCGTCTGCTTCGTACGGCAAAACAGAAAGGCGACCTGAGATTATATATGATTATGATGACGATCTGTGCGACCGGAATCCGTATCAGCGAGCTGAAGTTTATTACAGTGGAATCGCTGGAGACACAGCTGGCGCGCGTTTCCATGAAGGGAAAGACCAGAAGCGTGATTTTGCCGGAGAGATTGTGCGTGGAGTTGAAAAAATTTTGCAGAAGTGAAAAATTGACTTCGGGAAGCATTTTTGTGACGAAGAGCGGAAAGCCGATGGATCGGAGCAATATTCTCCACAGCATGAAGAAACTCTGCGCGGATGCCAACGTGCCAAAGAGCAAGGTTTTCCCACATAATTTGAGACATCTCTTTGCCGTGACCTACTACAATTCGGAGCACGACATCTGCCATCTGGCGGATCTGCTCGGACACTCAAATATTAATACGACACGTATCTATACGTCGGTCAGCTATGAGGAGGAGGAGCGACAGATCGGGAATCTGGGGCTATTTTAGTTTCGGTTGATTTTACGGACGAAGCCGTTTATAATAACATCATAATAGATGAGTAGCGACGATTGTGAATTTGATGGCCGCGGGCGTGGATGCGAGGAGGAAAATCCGATGGATGATGAGAAAGTATATGAGGAGATAGAGGATTTGCAGAGACGCGTGGCAGGCGCGGACGCGCCTCAGAAAAAGAAGCGCAAAAGGGGAGGAATCATCCCCGCTCTCTTGAATATCGTGGGCACGCTGATTCTTCTGAGTGTGCTTGTCTCATGCCTGCCCGTGGCCATCCCGAAACTGATGGGTTACGGCGTCTACAATGTTGTCAGCGGCAGCATGGCGCCGGAGATACCGGTCGGGAGCGCCGTGTACGTGAAAGAGACACCGCCGGAGGAAATCGCGGAGGGGGAAGTGATCGCCTTTTGGAGCGGCGACTCGGTGGTCGTCCACAGGGTTGTCAAAAATCAGGTGGTTGAGGGCGAATTCACCACCAAGGGCGATGCCAACGCAGGTGAGGATCTGAACAGTGTCGCCTACAGCGACCTGATCGGGCGTGTGACAAACCATTTTCCGGTGATCGGCAGTCTGATGGTGTTGTATACCGGCAACGTCGGGAAAGTTTATGTGATATGTTTTGCGGTCTGTGGACTGATGATGAACCTGTTGGCGGGAAGGATCAGGGAGAGCCGCAGATAGATGAGAATGGTACAGGCGTCAAAAGGCTTTTGACGCCTGTATCGGCACCAGGCGGCGCCGGCCGCGGCAGAGCGTCGGCGGTGCCGCCTGGTGCCGGATTGAGAAGGAGGGATTTTGATGTTTCCGAAAATTGACCTGCATTGTCATCTGGACGGATCGCTGTCCATTGGAACGATACGGGAACTGGCGAGGACAAGCCATATTGAATTGCCGGACAGTGACGCGGAGTTGGAAAAAATGCTGACCGCGCCGCCGGACTGCGCGAGCACGGCGCAATATCTGGAATGTTTTGACCTGCCCTGCGCCTGCCTGCAGACGGCAGAGAATCTTTTCGAGGCGGCGAGGAGCGTCGTTGTGGCGGCGGCCGCCGATGATGTCATTTATATGGAAATCCGCTTTGCGCCGCTTTTGCACACGCTGCGTGGCCTGAGCGTGGAAGAGATTGTCCGAAGTGTTGTGGACGGCGTGCGCCGCGGCTCCGCGGAGGTCAATGCTTCTGCATCAGCGGCGCCTGCAGCTAGTGAGGAAACTGGTGTGGCGGGGCAGGTAACCGGCGCGCAGGATTTGGCCGGAAGACGGCGGATAGAGGTCGGCGTGATTCTCTGTGGCATGCGCCATATGCCGGTGGCGGAAAATGTGGAGATGCTCAAGATGGCGGCAAAATTTTTCGGCCAGGGCGTCTGCGGTGTGGATATCGCCGGCGATGAGACGGATCATCCGCCGATGGAGCAGAAGGCTTTTTTTGATTTGGCAAACGCGCTGGGCATTCCGATTACCATCCATGCCGGCGAGTGCGGCAGCGCACAGAATGTCCTGGACGCGGTAAGCCTGGGTGCGCGGCGCATCGGCCACGGGATTGCGCTGATGCGGGACGCTGCGGCTCGTCGGGTTGTCAGGGAGAGAGGGGTCACCCTGGAAATGTGTCCAACCAGCAATTTACAGACCGGAGAGGTGGGCACATGGGAAAATTATCCATTCCGGATGTTTATGGATGAGGGATTGCGGGTGACTGTCAACACGGACAACCGAACGGTCAGCAGCACCACGATGGCACAGGAATTTTCTAAGCTAGAGAGACATTGTAAAATGACTGCGGCGGATAAGGAAAAGATTTTGCAAAACAGTATTGACGCGGCCTTTGCGCCGGAGGCGGTCAAAGCGGCGCTACGAGCATATGCATGCGCTGCGGGAATGCCTTGACAATTTAAGGCCGATGATGATTACCTTGACATCATAAAATGGAGGGCAGGGATCAGAGATGCCAAATCATACAGAAACAACAAAAGCCACAGAAACAAAAAAAGCAACAGGAGCCACAGAA
>CAYRDY010000069.1:3404-7089 GCA_964423195.1 uncultured Catenibacillus sp.
GATTCTTGAAAATCATGGATACAGGGTGATCCACCGCGAGATTGTGCCGGACGAGCGGCCGATGATCGAGCGCGCGCTGATCAGATGCGCGGATGAATTGAAAGTTGATCTGGCGGTGACGACCGGCGGCACCGGGTTTTCGCCGCGGGACGTGACGCCGGAGGCCACAATCGCCGTATGTGAGCGGATGGCGCCCGGCATCGCCGAGGCGATGCGCATGGAGAGCTATCGGATCACGAAGAGAGCCATGCTGTCGCGGGCGGCATCCGGCATCCGTGGGCGGACGCTGATCATCAATCTGCCGGGCAGCCCCAAAGCGGTGAGGGAAAACCTTGAGGCGGTGCTGGATCCGCTGGCGCACGGCATCGAGATCCTGCGCGGCAGCGCGGGCGAGTGCGGGGCAAGGGCTTGAGTGCCGACTTGTGCCGCGCATCCTTTCGCATTTCTTTAGAATATTTTTGTGATTTTTTTTGCCTGTACAAAACTTTGCCTTTTGTTTTCACCGGTAAAATGTGTGTTGAAAGAGAGGTGAAATGAGACGGCCGGATATGACGGACAGCGTGAAAGGAGTTTTGGATGATGGACTGGAATATTTTAGTGGTGGAGGATGACAGGGAAATCCTGGAGGGTGTCAGCATTTATCTGCGCAATCAGGGCTATCATGTCTTTGGCGCGAAAAACGGGCGTGAGGGGCTGGATGTGATCGAACACAATACCATTCACCTGGCGATCGTGGATATCATGATGCCGGTGATGGACGGCATTACCATGACCATGCGGCTGCGCGAAAAATACGATTTTCCTGTGATCATGCTCTCGGCCAAGTCGGAGGAGATCGACAAGGTGACGGGCTTAAATATCGGCGCGGATGACTATGTGACCAAGCCGTTTGCGCCGATGGAGCTGTTAGCCCGTGTCAACTCGCAGCTGAGGCGCTACGAGCGTTATCTGAAAGCGTCCGCTGACGGGGCGCCGAACAGCCATGTGTACACGATCGGCGGCCTGGAGCTTGACGAGGACACGGTGACAGTGACGGTGGACGGGAACCCTGTGCGGCTCACGCCGCTGGAGTTTAAGATTCTGGCGCTTCTGATGAGACATCCGGGGCGGGTATTTTCCGCGGATGAGATCTATGAGCGTGTCTGGAATGAGAGCGCGATCAATACGGAAACCATCATGGTACACATCCGAAACATTCGTTCCAAAATCGAATATGACCCAAAAAATCCGAAATATCTGAAGGTCGTCTGGGGCGTTGGATACAAAATTGAAAAACAATAGCGACAGAAAATATCGTGTGAAGGTTTACGCGGTGATACTGGCCGGCATGCTGCTGGTGTCTCTGGCACTTTATGGCTGGTTTGCCTTTCAAACGTACAGGCAGTATCGTATTTTTTCGGATCCCACCATGGTTGATACATCCATAATGGAGGAGGATTGCCTGAACAACATCTTGAATGAGGCTGACAGAGGGAGCTTTGGCCTTTATTATATGATCAAGCAGGATGCGCTTGATGATCCGGTCAGCCCGGTGGAATTTTTTACGGCGCACAAGGATTCCAGGGATGCTTCGGGAAATGGGGAGAATTCCGGCGAAGGTGCCCAGAGCGCGGATCAGTTTATGGGGGACGGCGGTAGCGGAAGTGTTGAAGATGGCGGTGATGCGTATTCTTCGGATGGCAGTGGCGCCGATTTTGCAGTGGAGAATTTTGGAAATAGCGGCGACACCAATTTTGCAGATACCGATTTTGCGAATAATTTCAATGACATGGTGAAATCCGGGTATAATGATTTTATCAATATTTTGCGCGAATACAACTTGAATTATTTTGTCAAGGAGAGTGACGGCGGAGGGTATCTGACGGATGTCTCCGGCATGACTGCCTCAAAATTGCGCAAGGCGATCGCGGATGCGTATTTTTATATGAAGATTGACATTGACGGTATGGGGATAATGACGCCGAAGGAGATAGACGGACATTTTAAGGGGAATCTCGCGAGTGTCAGCTTGGATTCATATACGATGAAAGACGATCTGGAAGATCAGCTCTATTCCGGGTATGAGCGAACCGAATTGAGCGATTATCCTAAAAAGATGACGATCCATTTGTTTTCGGATAGCGGGAAGCTCTACGAGGATGCCTTGTCGTCCCAGGTGCGGGGGAATTATGATAACATTCGCAGAAACGCATTTATCAGTGTGATCGAGGCGGCTGTGATCTGTGGCATATTGCTTTTCCTTATTTTCTGGGCACTGTACCGTCTGCCGAAATTGCGGCTGGATGGCAGTATTTTCACAAAAATGCCGATGGAGGTGTCATTGCTGTTGATTCTTGGCGCCGTGGGCTGGTTTTCCCTGTTGATGGCGGCACTCCCGTTTTCAATGGTATCAGTCATCGGAACGAGTTTATTGATCGATTTCGGCCTGGGAACGATTGTGACGGATGGCATCTGCGTGGCAGGCGCGGCGTTTGGGGCGCAGATTTTACTATTTGCTGGTACGGGCGGCCTGTATGCGCTGTCGGTGAAACGGCCGGCACGCTACTTCAGGGAGCAGACACTGACCGTACGGTTCTGTCGGTTCATCAAGCGCAAAGCGGTGGAACTCTATCAAGCGGCGGGGCGCATGGTGTTTGACGCGAAAAACCACCGGATATTGTTCAAGGTGTTGCTGGCAAACTTTGGGATCGTGTCGGTTTTGGCCTGTCTCTGGTTCTTTGGCATTTTGGGCGCGGTCGTATACAGCATTGTGATATTTGCCGTCGGCGTGAGATTTCTGGATAGGTTCAAGGCACAGTATGATGTGGTGCGGCAGGCCGCAAAGGATATGGCCGAGGGGCAATTGAACACCGAGATTGACGCGGACGCGGGCGCGTTTGAGCCGCTGCGCGAAGATCTGGTGCGCGTGCGCGAGGGCGTGAAGATCGCGGTGGCCGAGGAGGTCAAGAGCCAGAAAATGAAGACGGAGCTGATCACGAATGTGTCCCATGACCTGAAGACACCGCTGACGGCCATCATTACATATACGGATCTCCTGAAGGACGAGGATCTCTCGGCGGAAGACCGCCGCAAATATATCGAGATTCTTGACCAAAAAGCGGATCGGCTCAAGCGGCTGATCGAGGATCTGTTTGAGGTGAGCAAGGCCGACAGCGGAAACATCAAGGTCGTGAAGACATGGCTCGACTTAAATGACCTCGTGCGGCAGGCAGCCATTGAAAATGAGGATAAGCTGAAGGGAGCCGGGATTGATCTGCGGATGAGCCTGCCGGACGGCCGGATGATGCTGCAGCTTGACAGCCAGAAAATGTACCGGATCATGGATAATCTGCTGGGGAATGTGGCGAAATACAGCCTGGCGGGCACCCGTGCCTATATCTCCGTGGAGGAAAAGGACGCGGAGGTTTGGCTGACGGTCAAAAACATTTCCGCCGGCGAGCTGCCGGACGATGTCAGCACCCTCACGGACAGATTTGTGCGCGGGGATAAATCGCGCAATACCGAGGGGTCCGGCCTGGGGCTTGCCATTGTCAGGAGCTTTGCCGAGCTGATGGGCGGCAGCCTGGAGATCCGCGTGGATGGCGATCTGTTCAAGGCGATCTTGCGGTTCCGGCTAGACAGGAATATGCAGCGAAGCGGCGAAATAGCAGATGCGCCGAGTGAGAGCGGCGCGCCCGATGCGCTG
>CAYRDY010000069.1:7189-11039 GCA_964423195.1 uncultured Catenibacillus sp.
GGCGGGCGTTACTTTAGCGGGCCGGCATCGGCATCACGGACAGATACTGGTACATCAGCATGTAATGGCAGAAACTGCCGGCCATGACGAACAGATGAAAGATCTCATGCGAGCCGAAGCTGTGATGGCTATTGAAGATCGAAAGTTTCAGCGCGTATAGAATGCCGCCGACGGTGTAAAAAATGCCGCCGGCAAGCAGCCAGGCAAACGCCATTGGCGGCAGGACGCTGAGAATCTTTGTGAAAGCGAAAATGCAGCTCCAACCCAGGCCGATATATAAGACAGAAGATACCCATTTTGGACATGTGACCCAGACGGCCTTAAAGACAATGCCGACGATGGCGATACCCCAGACGGCGGCGAGGAGCGTGATACCGATACGGTCGCCGATGGCGATCAGGCAGAGCGGTGTATAAGTGCCCGCGATCAGCACAAAGATCATCATGTGGTCAATTTTTTTCAGAATCTTGTTGACCTTTTCATTGATGTCAAACGTGTGATAGATCGTGCTCGCCGCGTACAGTCCGATCATGCTGGCCATAAAGATGATCAGCGAGACCATGCGTATCGTATCCGGTGCGTGTGAAGCCCTGATCAGCAGCGGGACTGTCCCCACCAGAGCCATGATCAGGGCGATAAAATGTGTCAGCGCGCTGTAGGGATCTTTGACTTTAAACTTCATGTGAAACATCTCCAAAATAATAATGATTTTGATACTTGCGCTAAAAACATGACCTTGGGCTCGCCTCAGGAGCTCACAAAAGGCTCACAAAACAACTTGTAGTGCCCGACGCCATGCCATATGTAGTATTAAAAACTATATGACGCACATACTTATAATAGCACAGACGGTGCAAAAGTCAATAGGAAATCTCAAAGGGCTGTGAAAAAAGCGGCGTCGAAGCGCGCCATACCTTTTTCACAGCCCTTTTTGGATAAAAAACCGCGGCGGACCGGATTTGCATGAACCTTCACAAACAATTCAATAAATCATCTGATTCAGGTTTATTATTTCTGCGAAATGTGGTAGAATGGATAGATGAATGGAGGTTATCGGGATGGGAAAATATTTTGGGACAGACGGTTTCCGGGGTGAGGCCAATGTCGTGCTGACGGTGAACCACGCGTTTAAAGTGGGAAGATTTCTGGGATATTACTTCGGAAAAGAGCATCAGGCCAATATCGTGATCGGAAAGGACACGAGGCGTTCCAGCTATATGTTTGAGTACGCGCTGGCGGCGGGTATCACGGCCAGCGGCGCGAATGCCTATCTGCTTCATGTGACCACGACACCGAGCGTGTCCTATGTGGTGAGCACAGAAGATTTTGACTGCGGCGTGATGATTTCCGCGAGTCACAATCCATATTATGACAACGGCATCAAGATCATTGACGCCCAGGGGCACAAGATGGAGGCCGGCGTCGAGCAGCAGATCGAGGATTATATTGACGGCAAGATCGAGGAATTGCCGCTGGCGACCAGAGACAGGATCGGGCGCACCGTCGATTACGCGATGGGCAGGAACCGCTATATCGGCTTCCTGATCTCTCTGGCGACGCGCTCATATAAGGGCAAAAAGATCGGCCTGGACTGTGCCAACGGTTCGGCCTCGGCGATCGCCAAGAGTGTGTTTGATGCCTTGGGCGCCAAGACATTTGTGATCCACGCGGATCCGGACGGCACCAATATCAACACCAACTGCGGTTCCACGCACATCGCGGAGCTGAAGAGATATGTGGTCAATAACGGCTTGGATGTGGGATTTGCGTTTGACGGCGACGCGGATCGCTGTATCGCTGTGGCCGAGGACGGACGCATCATCGACGGCGATCTGATCCTGTATATCTGCGGCAAATATCTGAAGGAGAACGGGCATCTGACAAACAATACGATCGTGACCACGGTCATGTCCAATTTCGGCCTGTACCTTGCGCTTGACGAGGCCGGCATCAATTATGAGAAGACGGCTGTCGGCGACAAATATGTCTATGAAAATATGATCAGCAACGGGCACATCATCGGCGGCGAGCAGTCCGGTCATATCATCTTCAGCAAGCACGCCAGGACCGGCGACGGCATTCTGACGGCGATCATGCTGATGGAAGTAATCATGGAGAGCAAAAAGAGTCTGTCGGAGCTTGCGCGGCCGGTGGAGATTTATCCGCAGAAACTGGTGAACGTGCGGGTAGCCGATAAGTCGGCTGCCATGAATGATCCGGATGTGAAGGCGGCTGTGGCGGCTGTCGAGGAGGCTCTGGGAGCGGGCGGACGCATCCTTGTGCGCGAGAGCGGCACCGAGCCGGTGATCCGGGTGATGGCGGAGGCCAAAACCCCTGAACTGTGCGAAAAGTACGTCAGCCAAGTTGTGAATGTGTTGAAAGCCAAAGGATATGAGGTGTGAATGATATGGCGCTTATCGCATGCCCTGAATGCGACCAGCTATAGCTTGCGTTCTTCCGGCGCGGTCTCACACGCCGCGTCCTCCCAACCGCTTTTTGCGATCGCTTTCATGATGTCAGAATAGCGCGCGCAAATCCGGTCATAATTTTCCGGACGATGCGGAAATGTGCAGGCGGAGCAATCCTTATAGCCATTGGGCGTGCGATGCCATTTTCCCCCGCAGGAGCTTCCCAGCATATACAGCGGGCAGAAGCAGAACAGGCAGTTGAATTCTTCCTCCGCGACTCCGCGATGGCATGGGAAATAGGGACAGGCACGATTTTGAAAGAAACGTTCACTGGCTTCCATGATTGATTTTAATCCTCCTGAATATTTTCTCGAAATTTTTTCATATTTTAGTTTCGCTGCTGGGGCATCTGTCGCGTTTTTTCAGTTCCACTGTGGGGGCATCCGCCGCGCTTTCTCAGTTCCACTGCGAGAGCATTCGCCGCATCCATCCGTACACGTCCATCTGATAAACAGCATCCAGACGCTTGGAGGTCAACACCTCTTCAGGGCTGCCCTCAGCCAATGCCCTCCCATGATTTATCAACAGGACCCTGTCGCCGTAGGCTTTCGCCAGAGACAGATCATGGACCACGGACACCACAGCTCTGTCCGGCTGTTTCAGCCATTCCGAGATCAGATGGAAGATCTGTTTCTGGTAAACCAGATCCAGGTGGTTGGTGGGCTCGTCCAGGAGCAGGATTCGCGGGTCCTGGGCAAAGACCTGGGCGAGGAAGGTCCGCTGGAGTTCGCCGCCGGATAAGGTGAGGACAGACTGCTTCCGCTGGGCTGTCATTCCGGTAAGTGCCAGTGCGGACTCAACCGCCCACGCGTTTTCGTCGCATTTTCCTGCATCGGTCTTGGTCATTTTACCTGCATCGGTCTTGGTCATTCTACCGACAGCGGTCTTGGACATTTCATCTGCAGCGGTCTTGGTTATTTCACCAGCCGCGGCCGCATATTGGCGCGCATCCGCCGCGCTTCGCCGGACTTTTCCGGAGAAAAAGCCGGAAGAATAGGAATAACGGCCCATCTCCACCACTTCTTCCACCGAAAAGGAATAAGCGACGGCATTTTGCTGCATCAAAACGCCCATATTTCGCGCGCGCTCCGCCGGTTTTTTCCGACGGATGTCCTCCCCATCGAGCAGAATCTGGCCGTCATAATCCACGCTGTGAGTGATGGCCTTTAAAATCGTAGATTTACCCGCGCCATTCGGACCTACGATCATCAGCCATTGTCCCTCTTTTGCCGTGAAACTGACGTTATCGACAACCGTCCGTTCTCTGTAACGGACCGTGAGATTCTTCACTTCCAGCATGGTCGTCTCCTTTCCATTTCCCCTTCCACCTGTCTCGTCAGGGATTTCCTGCTTGAACGGATGTAAAGCCACAGATGTCAGGA
>CAYRDY010000070.1:0-11038 GCA_964423195.1 uncultured Catenibacillus sp.
GACAGGGGAAAATACGTCAGTATGCTGGAAACAGAGTGAAGATGAGAGACGTATTAATCGAAATAATTCCCAATGGGGACGGCCCAAGGCCGTCCCCATTTAATCTTTTTCAAAAATCAAATTATTCCATAGATGAAAGAAATATCCATGAAAATGTTCTCTTTTTTTCAACAGGCTCTTTCACAGTCTCTCTTTATCCATTTTGTCAATTTTCCACCGCGCTGCCGATCTTTTTAATCCATTTCCCGCTCCTCAGGCGGAACAGGCACCAGACTGCCTTGATGAACTGGTCGATTTTGAGCATAATATAAATCCAGAATGCCGGCCAATGCAGTATCAGACCAGCGAGCGCCCAGTTTTCCGAAAATAAGTACCCAGTTAAAAAATAGATTAATAAAAAAGGAAAAGATTGAAGCGATCAACGGGACATTGGCTTTGCCGATACTGCGCAGGACCAGGCTCGTCGGCTGCGTGATTCCGTGCAGAAATTAGCTTGGAATCGAAAAAAGCAGATAACCGGTACCTGCCAGGATGATGGCCTCGCCATTCTCAAATCCACGCTGCTTTTTGTCTATCTCACAGCCACAGCCTCGATCTCGACCAGACCACCCTTTGGCAGAGCCGTCACCTGCACGCAGGAGCGCGCCGGCGCCTCGCCCGAAAAATAATCCGCGTAAATGGCGTTGACTTTTGCAAAATCATTGATGTCCGCCAGAAACACTGTCGTCTTGACGATATTCGCCATCGTCATGTCGCCGGCCTCAAGCACGGCCTTCAGATTTTCAAGCGCCTGCCTTGTCTGTGCCTCCACGCCCTCCGGAAGCGCACCCGTCTCCGGAATCAGTCCCAGCTGGCCGGATGTGTACAATGTCTCCCCCGCCCTGACGGCATGAACATATGGGCCGACCGCTGCCGGCGCCTTCGGTGCATTGACTGTCTCTCTAATCATTTGAATCAACCTCCATTATTTAATCCCATAGGTATTTATAATCTGCGTAAACTGCCCCGATCAGTTTTCGCACATCCTCATACAGTCCGCAGTTTGAATCAAAGATGCGGTAATCTCGAACCGTCGCCCCCAGCCGCACGCGCGCGGTCAGCGGCGTCTCCGTCACAAAATAAAATCCCTGATTTTCACTGTCCTCAAAGTCTTCCTGATTGGCAAAAAGGGTCCATTTATCTCTGTAAGGCGCGCTCGCATACGGGCAGAATGTCGCGCAGTTGCCGCACGCGTTGCACATCATATCCACATGGAGGATCTGCGGCATGGCCATGCCCGGCACACGGATCTCGACGTTGGCCCTGTTCGGACAGACATCCACACAATTCTCGCAGATATTCGCGCAGGACAGACACCGATCCGCCTCACACGACGCTGCCGTCTCCGTGACAAGAACGCCCTTCCTCGGCATAATCTGTTCCGGCGTGGCTGAGGCCTCGCGGTTAAAATCAGGCATCGGTACGCCAAGCCGCCGGCAAATCTCCTTCGCGGCCGCCTGTGCGCCGGCAATCGCCTGAACAACGGTGGACGGCCCGTAAGCCGCGTCGCCGATCACAAAGACATTCGCCATGCTGCTCTCCATCGTCAAATCATTCAGCACTGCCCTTCCCCGCGAATCGACGTCAATTCCGCTGTCCTTAAAGTAGGCGGTGTCGACCTGCTCGCCGACCGCCGCGAGTACCGTATCCACCGCAAGCTCCGTCAGCTCGCCGGTCGGCTCTGTCTTTCTGCGCCCGTCCGCATTCGCCGCGCCGAGCTTCATTTTCTCACAGACCAGCACGCCGTTCTCGTGGGAAACCGGCGACAGAAGTTCCATAAACTCAACGCCGTCACGCACCGCCAGCATCAGCTCCTCCTCGTCCGCGGGCATATACCGTTTTGTGCGCCTGTAGATCAGGTAGACGTGTTCGACGCCCGGCACCCGCCGGACGGCCCTTGCGGCATCCATGGCGGAATTGCCGCCGCCGATCACAGCCACGTTTTTTCCCAGGCCGCTGGACAGAGCTGCGTCTCTGCCTGTGCCGCCAGCTGACACATTTTGCCCCGGACTGCCGCAACCCGCGGTTTCGCCGGATAAGACCCTCTCTTCCTGAATTTTCAGGGCTTCCATCACTTCCAGGGCATTTTTCGCCACGCCCTTCTCCAGATGCATTCGTCCCGACACGCCGGCTCCGACCGCCACCACCACGGCGTCGTACCCCTCGTCTTTTAATGCCTGCACAGAACGGATCTCCCGACCGGTGAGAATTGTCACTCCGGTCTGCAAAATCAGATCAATATCCCTGTCGACGGACGATGTCGGAATCCTGAATTCCGGAATCACATAGCGGACAATACCTCCGGCATGTTCGCGCTTTTCAAAGATGGTCGTATCAATTCCGGCGCGCTGCAAAAAATAGCCTGCCGCCAGACCGGCAGGGCCGCCCCCGACCACAGCCGCGCGTTTCACGCTTTTCGCACGCTCGCGCGGATCGCCATCCCCGTCCGCAACCCGCTGCGTCCTGTCCTGCGCCTCCTCGCGCAGTTTCCGCCGCATGCGCTCTGCGCCGCTGTTGGCCGCTCTGAGCTTCTCACCGCGGATATTGACCGGAGATTCATAGAAATTTCGCGTGCACTTTTCCATGCATGGATGCGCGCAGATCGTTCCCGTGATCATCGGCAGCGGATTTTTTTGCATGATCACATCGAGCGCCTCGTCGTAGCGCCCCTGTCCGCAGAGTTCAATGTAGGCCGGGATATCCTGATGAATCGGACAGCCGCTGTCCTTGCACGGCGCAACGAAGCAATCCAGCAGGGGCACCTGATCCCTTGATTTTCTGGACGGCAGCGGTTTGACCGGCTTTAAATAGTGCGGATCTGTCACACAGTCGTCCGAGAGCTTCTGCACCGCCGCCACGTCGACACCGTCAAACGCCCGATACGGCATTGCCGCCAGCTTGCGCCCGATCTGGGCAAAACGGTTGTACCCGCCGGCCTTGAGCACAGTGGTGGCCATCGTCACCGGCCAGATACCCGCCGCAAACAGACGGTCAACATTTTCAACATCCGCCCCGCCGGAATAGGAAATCCTCAGCTTCCCGTCGAAGGCCCGCGCCAGCTTCGCCGCCACCGCGATCGAACACGGAAACAGCGCGCGGCCAGACATATACATCTCCTCACTCGGCAGTTCTCCCCGCGTCACATCGACAGGAAACGTATTGGTGAGTTTGACGCCGAACTCGACGCCGGAGCGCGCCGCCAGATCCATCAGGCGACCGATCATCGGCACCGCGTCCTCAAACTGCAAATCATTCTTAAAATGAAAATCCCCAAACGCCACCTCGTCATAACCCATGGCGTCCAGACGACGCCTCGCAAAATCATAGCCCAGAAGCGTCGGATTGCATTTGATATAGGTATGAAGTCTCTTCTCCCCGATCAGATAAGCGGCAATCTTTTCAATCTCCGACGGCGGGCAGCCGTGCAGCGTCGACAGGGTGACAGAACTGCAGATCCGAGGTGAGATCGCCTCGATATCCGCCCGCGTCACGTGCTCAAACATATCCGCGTGCGCAAGAAGATAAGCCTTGCAGGACTGAAATATTTCCGTGTCGGACGCGTCCCTTAGCCCCTCGATAAATCCGTCCACTTTCTCTGATGTAATGCCCGCGAAATCATAGCCGACGCTCATATTGAACACAAAACCGTCACTTCCGCCGAGGCCGAATTCCTTGGAGATCACTTTCAGCACAAACCATGCCTTGACGTATTCCTCGAAGGCCTGCGGCACATAAAGCTCCGTCGACCACTCGCAGTTGTAACATTCATCCGCGGCGCTGATGCAGGGCTTGCCCACGCAGGCAGAGAGTTCATCGCCATCCATGACCTGCACGGTTTTCAGTTCAAAAAACCTGGCGCCGGCGTAATACGAGGCAATAATATTCTGCGCCAGCTGGGTGTTCGGCCCCGCCGCCGGCCCGAACGGCGTCTCCAGCTTCCCGTCAAATATCGGCAGCGTCCTGTCCGCGTCCGCCGCAAAAGACGCGTGCACGCCAAAGACTGTCCCTCTCTCCCTCTTCTCGCTGAGTACCCATTCCATCAGCCGAGGAAATGGTATCAGCCGCATTTTATCGCTCATCAGCACTAATCCCCCTGACATCTCATCCGTTGATATCCGCCCACAGCGCCGCCGCCGCTGCCCGGCACTCGGCCATCACTAAAGCCTCATCAACGCCGATCAGCTCTCTGTCCCTCATCAGCACACGGCCAGCCGCCACCGTCGTCTTCACCGAGCGGCCGGACATGCCGAACAAAATATGGCTGTTGTAATTATCCGCGTTCATCGGCGTCAATGGGTCGTAATCCACGACAATGATATCCGCCGCCGCGCCCGCTCGCAGCACACCCAGCGGCGTATCGAAATACCGTCCGGCGATCCGCGCATTCCCCTCAAAGAGCATGGCCGGCACCTCCGCCCATGCCGCGTTCGGGTTGCAGGTGTGATGCTTGTGCAGCACATTGGCCGCCTTCATCGACTCCAGCATATCGTTGGTGTATCCGTCCGTCCCAAGCCCGGTCAGAATCCCACGGCGAAAGATCTCCATCGTCGGCGGGCAGCCGCAGGCGTTGCCCATATTGGACTCCGGGTTATGCACCACCATCGTGTCCGTCGCCTTGAGCAATTCCATCTCATGCGGGTTGACATAGATACAGTGCGCCGCCAGCGTCTGAGGCCCCAAAATATCCATGTCGTAGAGGCGATCGATGGTGCGCTTGCCGTGCCTCTGCAGGCAGTCGCGCAGATCCTCGATCCCCTCTGCCACATGAATATGGTAGCCGACGCCCTCCGGTTTGTGCGCGTTGCACTGGTACAGCGTCTCGTCCGACAGCGTAAACTGGGCGTGCAGGCCGAACATGCCGGCGATCAGGCCCGATGTATCTCTCTGTGCCGCCCGGATAAAGGCTTCATTTTCCAGAATACCGGCCATGCACTTTTCTTTTCCGTCGCGGTCTGAAACCTCATAGCAGAGGCACGAGCGCACGCCATATTTTTTGGCCTCCTCAGCGATCACGAAAAGGCTGTCCCCGATCTCACCATAGCTGGCGTGATGGTCAAAGATCGTCGTCACGCCGTTTTTGATGCAGTCAATATAAGTCGCCGCCGCGCTATATCTGGTCTGCTCCAGGTTCAGATGTCGGTCGATCGTCCACCACATCCCATCCAGTATATCCAGAAACCCTTTGGGATTGTAGCCGTTGATCGAAAGCCCGCGCGCCATCGCGCTGTAGATATGCTCATGCGCATTGATAAGCCCCGGCATGATCACGCCGCCCTGGGCATCTATCCACTCCGCGTCTGGAAATGTCGCCCGTATCTCTCCGGTCGGCCCCACCCCTTTGATCAGGCCATCCTCAAAACAGACAGCGCCGTCCTCAAACCACGGCTGCGCACTGTCCCTTGTGATCAAGCGCCCGTTCCCTATGATCGTCACTGTTATCACCCCTTTACACTCTCACACATGGCGGCACATCACTCTATTTCCTGTACGCCGTATGCTCCAGCGGCAACTTCGTGCGGAATTGCCCGTCGTATCTGTAATAGGCGTGCTGACAGGCCGCCGCCGTCGGCACGGAACAGATCTCGCCGATTCCCTTGGCGCCGCAGGCCAGCTTTGAGACCTCGTCCGATTTGACAAATTTGACCTCGATCTCCGGCACATCCGTAGCCCGCATGAGGCCCAGCCGTCCATAGTTGAGTTTCGGATAGCCGCCAGCCATCGGAAAATCCTCCGTCAGCCCGTAGCCGAGTCCCATGACGACCCCGCCCTCGATCTGGCCCTCCGCCATTTTCGGATTGATGACTGTGCCGGCATCGTGCGCGGCGACGACTCTCTTTAGCCGCCCCTGATCGTCAAGAATCACGACCTGCGCCGCGTAGCCATAGGCGATGTGGCTGACCGGATTTTCCTTATCGCTGCCCATCGGGTCGGTGCGCCCGTAATATTCCGCGTAAAAATAACGCCCTTCCAGCCTGTCAAGGCCGCCCGCGTCCTCAAGCGAATCCTTGAGCTGTGACGCCGCCCGACGCACCGCCTCTCCGGTGAATAAGGTCTGCCTGGAGGCGGTGGATGTCCCGGAATCCGGCGTCTTCGACGTGTCCGCCATCACATGAATCACCTTTGACGGCGGCAGTCCCGTCACCTCGCACACGATATGAATACAGACCGTACCTATGCCCTGGCCCATACAGGCGGCACTGGTCTGAATATAAACCTTCTCGTCCCTCACCAACAGGCGGCAGCGCCCGATATCCGGAATCCCCACGCCGACGCCGCTGTTCTTCATACATCCGGCGATACCCGCGTATGGGCTTGACTCAAAATCCGCCTTGACCGCCAGTAGCGCCTGCGCGTAGGCCGTATCCTCCGACGCGATCTGGCCGTTTGGCAGCACCTGCCCCGGACGAATCGCGTTCTGATAGCGAAACTGCCATGGCGAGATGCCCGCCATCTCAGCAAGCAGGTTGATATTGCACTCCGTGGCGAAACAGCTCTGGGTCACACCAAAGCCGCGGTAGGCACCTGCCGGGATATTGTTGGTATACACGGCATAGCCGACAATATCGACATTCTGATAATTGTACGGCCCCGCCGCGTGCGTGCATGCACGCTGAAGCACAGGCCCGCCTAGCGACGCGTAGGCGCCCGTATCCGAATAGATGACCGCCTTCATGCCGGTCAGCATCCCCTGCTCGTTGCAGGCCGTAGTGAAATCCATCTCCATCGCGTGGCGCTTGACATGGCATCTGAGACTCTCCGCCCTCGAAAACTTCACCTTCACCGGCAGGCCGGTGATCCACGCGGCCAACGCCGCGTGGTGCTGAACCGACATATCCTCCTTGCCGCCGAAACCGCCGCCCACAAACATCGTCTCCACGGTCACGCGCTCCGGCGGCAGATCCAAGATGTAGGCGATCTCGTGCTGCTCATCGTAGACGGACTGGCCGCCCGTGTACAGATGCAGCCCGCCATTTTCCGGAAAAGCGATGGCGCACTCCGGCTCCATAAACGCGTGGTCGGAAAACGGCACCGAATAATGTCTCGTCACTTTATATTTAGACCTGGCGATCGCCGCGTCCGCGTCGCCCCGTCGGCACACTTCCCGCGTGAGCAGATTGCCCGTCGTGTGGATCCGCGGCGCGTCCTCCCTGAGCGCGTCCATCGGGTTCGTCAGCGGCTCCAGCTCCGTGTACGCCACATCGATCAGCGACAGCACCTCATCGAGATAAGCCTGCTCCCTGACCACGGCCAGCGCCACGGCATCGCCGATATATCGGGTGGTTCCACCCTCTTTAATCAGCACATCCCAGTCCTTGCGCACATGGCCGCACTTGTTGACAGGCACTTGAGCCGCTGTGATCACGGTGACGCACTGCGGGTGCGCGAGCGCCCTTGAGATATCGATGCGCTCCACGACCGCCCGCGGATATTTGCTGCGCAGCGCCTTGGCGTAAACCATGCCGGGCAGCTGCACGTCATCCGTAAAGCGGGCATTCCCCAAAACTTTGGCTGCGGCGTCGTAGCGCGGGTAATCCGCCCCGATCCCCGCCGCATCCTCAATCTCCGGAATCGGCAGATCCTCGCGGAGATAGCGGGCAACCATCAGAATGGCATCCTCGATCTTGACATATCCCGTGCACCGGCAGATATTGCCGCGGATCGCCTTCTTGATATCGTCACGTGTCGGATTCAAATTTTCATCCAGCAGCGACTTCGCACAGATGACCATGCCTGGGATGCAAAATCCGCACTGGACAGCGCCGGCCCTTGCAAAGCAATAGCTGTAAACCGCCTTCTCACGCGCGCTCAGACCCTCAACTGTCACGATCTCCCTTCCGTCCATCCGGGAAATCTTCTGCACGCAGGCCTTGACCTTTTTCCCGTCCACGAGAACCGTACATGTGCCACAGGCGCCCTCGCCGCAGCCCTCCTTGACCGATGTCAGCCGCAGTTCCTCGCGCAGATAATCGATCAGCCGGCCATCTTTTTCTATCTCATGAGTCTCCCCATTGACTGTGATCCGATACATGACCGATCCCCCCCTTCAAAGCCTCATGCAGCGGCTACAGCACGCCCTCAAGCAGCTCAAGCTCAGGTTTTAGCCGGATCGGCTCGCCCGCCGCTCTCATGGCATTGTCCGTATCTTTGAGACCGTTACCTGTGACGATGCAGACAACCGAGGCATCGCCCGGTATCAGCCCCTGCGCAAGCGCCTTTTTGACGCCTGCCATCCCCGCCGCGCCCGCAGGCTCCGCAAACACGCCGCAGGTTCGGCCGAGCAGGCGCATGGCATCCAGAATCTCCTCGTCCGATACATTGACCGTCAGGCCGTCGGACGCCTTGATGGCGGCGATCGCCTTGTCCGCGTTTCGCGGGACGCCCACGGCGATGCTGTCCGCCAGCGTCTTTTCCTCCATCGGCAGGCAGGGCGCGTCCTCGCTGACCGCGCGGTTGATCGGGCAACACCCCTCGGCCTGCACGCTGATGAGCCTCGGCAGCCTGTCAATAAAGCCGACCGCCAGCAGCTCCTTAAAGCCTTTCCACACGCCGCTGATGGTGCAGCCATCGCCCACGGAGACAGCCACATAATCCGGCGCCCGCCACCGCAGCTGCTCCGCGATCTCAAAGGATACCGTCTTTTTCCCCTCCAGGAGATAAGGATTGATTGCCGCGTTGCGGTTATACCAGCCGTACTTGTCGATCGCCTCCGCGGAGAGCCTGAAAGTCTCCTCGTAATTGCCCGCTACGCTGATGACTTTGGCGCCAAAATTGAGCAGCTGAGCGACTTTCCCCCTTGGCGCTCGCTCCGGCACAAAGATCACCGTCCCAAAGCCCGCAGCCGCCGCGTTGCCGGCCAGAGATGAGGCAGCGTTGCCGGTGGATGCGCAGGCGATGGTATCCGCGCCGGCCTCGACGGCCTTGGCCACCGCCATCGCGGATGCGCGGTCCTTCAGACTGCCCGTCGGGTTTTGCCCGTCATCCTTGATATACAGTCTTCTGACGCCGAGCTTCGCGGCCAGCCGCCTCGCCTTGTAAAGCGGCGATCCGCCCACCTGCAGCTTGTCAAACAGTGTCTCCTCCTCAATCGGAAGAAATTCCTGATAGCGCCACATGGTCTGATAGGACCTCGACTCGATCTCCCGCGGTGTCACGATCGATCGAATATAATCGTAATTATATCTAATATCGGTCAGCCCGCCGCATTTCGGGCAGACCGTCAATTCAGGCACAGCCTCCAGCCTCTCGCCGCACTTGATGCACTTCGCGTACTTTACATTTTTCATCATTTCCTCTTTCTTGACGCACTTTAGTGCGTCATCAAGGTAGATTTGGAAGTTTACCTCCAAACTTTCGCTCGCCTCACAGTTGGCTTAAAAGCCCTGTCCGCGCATTAAATTCATCGATCAGGCCGTCGATCTGCGCCGCCTGTTTCCTGACCGCCTCCCAGGTATGCTCCGGGTCATACCAGAGGGCATCCAGCTCCTCGACCGTCCGCCCCTGCTGCTCGACCCAGGTATAATACTTGAGATTGTGCAGGCGCTTCCTGTCCACATAGGTCAGTTCCTGCAGATGGTCGGTCCTCTGCCCCAGGATATGCCTGTTGAAATCCACCGCCGCCATGGTCTCCGTATAATCGCCGTCTTTTAAGGCCAGTTCCTCGATCCTCGACCTGTACATGGCCGCCGAATCCGTCAGCACCGTCGCGATCACGTCGTGTTCCGTCAGCTCATAATATTTTGCCATCTTGATCGCGCAGAGCATATTCGCGATACCTGAAATGCCAAAGTCATCCAGCACTTCCGCCAGCTCCGGCGCGACGCCCTGAGCCTTTAGATATTCTCGCCCCGCCGGCTCATTGAACAGCCTCAGAACCCTCTGCGAATCCTCGTCGTCGATGGCGATCACCATATCGGTATTCTTGACATTGTGGATCCACGGCACATGCTTGTCGCCGATCCCCTCGATGCGATGGCTCCCATAGCCATTGTTGAGCAGCGTCGGGCACTGGAGCGCCTCGCCCACGCCCAGCTTCGCCGTCGGATATTTTTCCTTCAGATAATCTCCGGAGGCCATCGTCCCCGCGGAGCCGGAGGTAAAGACCGCGCCCGCGAATCTGTCGCCTGGCTCCCTCATCTCCTCAAAGGCGTCGGCGATGGCGCTGCCGGTCACCGTATAATGCCACAGATAATTGCCCATCTCCTCGAATTGGTTAAAGATCATCACGTCGTCACGGGTATTTTTGAGTTCCCACGTCTTGTCAAATATCTCCTTGACATTGCTCTCGCTGCCCGGCGTGGCGATCACCTCACCGGCGATCTGCGCCAGCCACTCAAAGCGCTCGCGGCTCATCCCCTCCGGCAGAATGGCGATCGAGTCGCAGGAGAGCAGCCTGGAATTGAATGCGCCGCCGCGGCAGAAATTTCCGGTCGACGGCCAGACCGCCTTGTCGGAGGTCGCGTCAAACTGTCCGGTCACGAGCCGCGGCACCAGGCAGCCGAATGAGGCGCCGACTTTGTGACAGCCTGTCGGAAACCATTTGCCGATCATGCAGATGATTTTTGCCTTCACGCCGGTCAGCGCCTCCGGCAGCACCAGGTAATTGCTCCCGCCGTAGAGACCGCCGCTCTCGCACGGCTCATTTTTCCATGTAATGCGGAACAGATTGAGCGGATCGATATCCCACAGGCCGATAGTTTTAAGTCTCTCCTTAATCTTTTCAGGGATCAGCGACGGATCACGCATCTGCGCAAATGTGGGCACAATCACGCCGTGATCTCTGGCCCGATCAACGTTCTTTTTGAGAACTTCCTCATTTTTTATCAAATCAATCACATTGAAAACCTCCCGTCTTCCCTCAGTCTTCGGGCGTTCGCCCTGCGAATATTTTGCCTGTTCACTAAGCTCGTCGTTCGCCTCCGCCTCCGTCTCGCTAAGGGCCCAGGCATAACTCGCACTAAGTTCGCGCATCGCTTCCGCTCGTGCTCACTAAGTGCTCATA
>CAYRDY010000071.1:0-10877 GCA_964423195.1 uncultured Catenibacillus sp.
GAAGAATTTCATGAGGCTCGCTTCTTCCCGTTGGTGGATGGAGACATTATATTAAGAATGTTTCCGAAGCCAACGGGAAGACGCGGTCAATAATGAGTTCTTCTATATTTTTATACTCATGATGAAGAATCATTAAGGAGGTACATTGAAATGAAAAGAAATTCTTCAAAGAATGCGGATAATTCCGCGAAAAAACACAGTGGCTTCACACTGGTGGAGCTTGTCGTCGTGATCGCTGTCCTGGCGATACTGGCCGGTGTCGGAGCTGTCGCGTACAGGGGCTACATCGTGTACGCGAAAAAGGGTGTAGACAGACAGCTGGTCGGGGAGGTCAAGAACGCGGTGAGTATGGAGGCGCAGTCAGACACCTCCGTTTTGAAGCTAGGTGTGGGCGATGATCGCGTTGTAATTGGCTCAATATTCATCAGTTGTCCGAGTAAGGAATCTGGAAGTCAAACAACCATCGCTGACCCAAGTGGAGTTCTTAATCGAGCGCTCACTGACGCATGTGGTGAGAATTATCCAACCGCCCTGCAGCTGAAATACGACGGCTGGATGGCTGACAGCACAGCTATAGGAGGATTTGTCAATGACAAGGGCGAGCAATATCTGAATGCTGAAGAGGTGATGAAACATTTATACGGTTTTTCAGATACTTTTTTTGAATATCTCACAAACACAGATAGTAAATGGGGCCTTGGCGGAGGAGCAATGTTTAATTTTGTCGTAAAATGTTTAAATCGTGACAGTAGTGCAACAAAAGGTGAGCTCGCTGATGTATTATTGCAAGGTGGTATGTCTGAAGGATTAAAGGGAATGAATCAGAAAAATTTGAAAAATGCCGCAGTTTGGGCTGTTGCGAAATATTATGCAACACCTGACTATGAAGAGGAAATTAGGAGTGCCATGGAGAAAAATCCTCTTGAGGGCGGAAGTATTTATATGCAAGCGCTTGATCTAATGCCAGAAGATAACTTTTCGCTCAATTTCGATAATCCCACTGAGACAGAACAAAAAATGATGTATTCTCTTTTAAATTCATACGCATCACTAACGATGCTTGTCGAGTATCTTGATGATAAGACTGGGAAAAATGGAGAACTTGTTGATGAATTCAATAAAACAGTAATGGATACAAGTCATAATCAGAGTGCAGGTCAAAGGGGGAGTAAATGGTTATCACAACTTCTTAATAATATCGAAACTGCAAGAAGAAGCATCGCAGAGGACGACGAGTTAAAGGCTTTAGCGGATGAGTATTATACGAATGGGCAGGCGAAAAATGATATAGATGCTTACTTAGATATTGCCTCACAAGTCCATGATATGCAGGAAAAGTACAACACAGCAGATAGGAATGCTATCTTAGACGAAAACCTCTTTACTGGGGATGAATTTGTTCAGGAATTAAAAGAAAACACCGGTGCTGGCGGTATCCTGATCACCGCCTATTCCGATGGAACCACTGTTGTCAGCCCGTCTGATGCCGATCCGGTGAGTAAAAACGCGACGGATGCCGCTCCAGAAGTCGCTCAGGGCGAGTGATTAAAATCAATAGAGATGTCCAGTCATAAAAGAGATGCTTTCAAGTTTTGTGTAAATCGAAAATACTGATGCAAAACAGGAGAGGAAAGTGATTAAAATTAAAAAGCACGATGTTCTAAAAAAGGCACCGTGCTTTTTTTATTTTGACCCGAAAAGTCATCATTCATAGAAAATATCATCCATTTTCTGCCTGAAGACCCGCCGATCAGATGTGATCACAAACGTGGCTCGGACTCCGCCAGCCTGCTGTTCTGGTATTCGCCGGACAGGGTCACATCCCGGCCAAACCAGGCGGGCGGACTGAAGGCATCGGCCTCTTCGAGCGAGGAAAATTCCACCTCCGCGAGCATCAGACCCTCGTAATCCCTCTCAAAGATGTCCAGCTCAATGGTCAGATGATCGCCGTGCGGGATCAGATAGCGGCGCTTGCGCAGAATCCGTCCGTCGGCCTTTTGAATCAGATGCGCGTAGGAGGCGGCGTCAAGCGGCAGATTGTATTCCTCCCTGGAGAGCAGGCCGCGTCCCTTATAGGTCAGGTAATAGTCGTCATTCTGGCGGCGCACCCGCACCACCGGATCCGTACACAGATAGCCCTGTTCGATCACCAGGCAGGGATATTGATCCGGTTCAAACGGGATCTTTTCAATGAGATATTTGCGCTCGATTTCCATGATGGTCTCCGCCTCCAAGCGGTTATTTTTATCTGATTTCCGGTACGAACCCCGTCGTCGTGATCATTTTTCCGTCTTCAGGACGTCGATGGCGTCATTGATCGTCTGTGCGGCGCCGTCGGCGATAATATTCTGCAGCTTTGCCAGGGATTCGATTTTCATGTAGCGCTTGCCGATCACGCGGCTGTAGTCCTCGGACACGACGCGGTCGGCCTCGTCGAGTTCAGCCTTAGCCTGATCATGCATGGCCCTCGTCTCGTCGACCTTTGCCTCAAGCTCCTGGATTTTGGCACTGTATTGGCCGCGGATCTCGGCCTCCATCGACGGACGGGTCTGATTCTCGAAAGTCTCTTTGGCCCGTGCGTACTCATTATTCAGCAGATCCAGGGAATGTCGGATGCTGGAAATATTGTCGTCGTGGCTGTCGAGTTTGTACATGGATTCGTCCGTGTCGGACTCAATGGATTTGACGAGAGCCTTCAATTTCTTTTTGTTGGCGTTGATGAGATCAAAATTGCGCCGCGCGTGGATGACCGCCCCCTGATTCTTGCCCCTGGTCAATTTGCGGATCAGCACATAAATGATGATCAGGACAGCCAGAAATACCGCCACCAGAATGATCAGCTGGACGAGTTGATGGTTCGGGATCAGCTGGTAGATCAGAAATGGCAGGAGGATGCCGACGACGAGAAAGAGGCACGTGATCAGCAGCAGGTCACGGGCGCCCTTTGGGACAAATAGGCGGTAAAAGAACGCGTGGTTAAACACAGGGGAGATACCGGCGTCCTTGAGTTCAGACCGCGATGCCTCGGACAGGCCGCGGTTTTCTTTGTTGACGGGCGCGGTGGTCTCCTTGATCCGCCTTTTGACGCCGCTGGCCTTGGCTTTCTCTTTCTGCGCGTTAGCCTTTTTCAGCTGTCCGTCGAGCTTTTCGAGACGTCCCTGATAATTTTCATCCAATGCCTCGCGCTCTTTTCTGACGGCGGTGGCAATGGCGTTTTCCATGGCTTTGTTCTCATTGGAGAGCTGTCGGAGGGCCTTTTTATAGGCACTGGCACACTCACTATATTTTTTCTTGGAGGCCTCCAGCCGGTTCAGCGCGGTCTCTGCATCTTTCAGCAATTTCAGATTTTTGGCACCTTCCGCAGTCATCATGCTACTCACTCCATCCATTGACAATCCCGCCAAGTATATAAATAGGGAACGGCGGATATTTTCCGTTTGCTATAGTTTAACGCATATTTCCTTCTGTATCAAGAGGAAAACTGTAAATGATCAAAAATACACTTTGCTTTGCCCGTTTCTGTGAATCAGCGTGTAAGTCGGCGCGTGAATCAGCCGTGAATCGCGTGAATTCGCGTGGGAAAATAATGCTTTACATCTTGAGGGCATTATTATATAATAGATTTCAGAATGCCCTCTTGAGCTTATCTGCGGGCGGACTGCGCGGGGGCTGACAAACAAACGAGAAAACATCATTATTTAAAGGAGACGTAATATGAGTGTACAAGTTGAAACATTAGAGAAGAATATGGCCAGGCTGACGATCACAGTGCCGGCAGAAGAGTTTGAGAGAGCAGTCACCAGGGTCTACAATAGAAATAAAAAAGACATTATGATTCCGGGCTTCCGCAGAGGCAGGGTGCCGCAGAAGCTGGTAGAGCAGATGTACGGCGCCAATATCTTTTTTGAGGACGCGGTCAATGACCTGGTGCCGGATGCCTATTTTAATGCCGCGGAGGAGAGTGGGCTGGAGATCGTATCCAAGCCGTCAATCGATGTGACCCAGCTTGAAAAGGGCAAGGATCTGATTTTCACGGCGGAGGTCGCCACAAAGCCGGAGGCGACACTCGGTCAGTACAAGGGGATCGAGGTCGAAGTGCCTTCCACGGAGGTGACGGACGAGGATGTCGAGGCAGAGATCAAGCGCACCCAGGAGATGCAGTCCAGGATGGTGACCGTGGATCGGGCGGCCGAGATGGGCGACACGGTCGTGATCGACTATACAGGCACGGTCGACGGTGAGATCTTTGAAGGCGGCAGCGCGGCCAATTACAGTCTGGAGCTCGGATCCAACGCTTTTATTCCGGGCTTCGAGGAGCAGCTCGTCGGTCAGCGCGCGGGCGATTGTGTCGATGTCAATGTGACTTTCCCGGCAGGTTATCACGCCAAAGAGTTGGCCGGCAGGGATGCTGTGTTTGAATGTGTAGTTCACGAGGTCAAGGCCAAGGAGTATCCTGAGATCGACGACGAGTTCGCCCAGGATGTCTCCGAATTTGACACATTGGAAGAATACAGGGCCGATGTGAGGAAGTCCCTGACCGATCGGAAGGAGACTGTGGCCAGGTCACAGAAGCAGCAGCGCGTCATGGACAAGATTGTTGAGGAAGCGACGATCGAGATTCCGGACGCGATGGTGAATACACAGGCCGAAAATATGGTGGATAACTATGCTCAGAGCCTCGCTTATCAGGGCGTGAGCATTGAGCAGTATTATCAGTATACCAATCTGAATGATGAGAGATTGAGAGATCAGATGAAGCCGCAGGCGCTCAGAAATATCAAAAACCGACTGGTGCTTGAGGCGGTGGTAAAGGCTGAGGGCATTGAGCCGACAGACGAGGAGTTCCAGGCAGAGATCGAAAAGATACAGAAGGATTCCGGGATGGACGACAAGGCCATGGAAGAGTATCTCACGGACGCTACGAAGAAAAATATCAGAGAGGATCTGGCCGTCCAGAAAGCGCTGGATTTTGTCACGGACGCCGCTGTGGGGATCACTGAGAGTCCTGATGAGCCAAAGGATGCAGAAGAGCCAAAGGATGCAGAGACAAAGGATGAAGAGACAAAGGAGGAATTGTCATGAGTTTAGTGCCATATGTCATTGAGCAGACGAGCAGGGGAGAGCGCTCCTATGATATTTATTCAAGACTTTTAAAAGACAGGATTATCTTTCTCGGTGAGGAAGTCAACGATACGACGGCGAGTCTGGTCGTGTCGCAGCTTCTGTTTTTGGAGGCGGAGGATCCGGGCAAGGACATCAGCCTTTATATCAACAGTCCGGGCGGGTCAGTTTCCGCGGGCTTTGCCATCTATGACACGATGAATTACATCAAGAGCGATGTCTCGACCATCTGCATGGGTATGGCGGCGAGTATGGGCGCGTTTTTGCTGGCTGGCGGCGCGAAGGGCAAGCGCATGGCGCTCCCGAATTCAACGATCATGATTCATCAGCCTTCGGGCGGTGCGCAGGGACAGGCCACCGATATCAAGATCGTGGCGGACCGGATTCTCTACACAAAGAAACGTCTCAATGAGATTCTGGCGGCAAATACGGGGCAGCCGCTGTCACAGATTGAGATCGACACGGAGCGGGACAATTACATGAGCGCCGAGGAGGCCAAAGCCTACGGCCTGATCGACAATGTGATTGTCAACAGATAAGTTTGGAGGTAAACTTCCAGATCTACCTTGATGACGCATTCGAGTGCGTCAGGAAAGACAAAAAAATGAAGTGAGGTAACCAGATGGCAGGTCGTATGGACGATAAAAAAGGACAGCCGAGATGTTCTTTTTGCAATAAGACGCAGGATCAGGTGAGAAAGCTGATCGCGGGACCGAATGCTTTCATCTGCGATGAGTGTATCGAGATCTGTGCGGAGATCATCGATGAGCAATATGACAGCGGTTATGAGAGCGAAGAGATCAATCTGATGAAGCCTGTGGAGATCAAGGCCTTCCTCGATCAGTACGTCATTGGGCAGGAGGATGCCAAGAAGATACTCTCCGTGGCTGTTTATAACCACTATAAGCGGATTCTGGCCGGCGAGCGCAGCAGCGATGTGGAACTGCAGAAGAGCAATATTATCATGGTCGGTCCGACCGGTTCCGGCAAGACCCTGCTGGCGCAGACGCTTGCCAGGATGCTGGGTGTGCCGTTCGCAATCGCCGACGCCACGGCGCTGACGGAGGCCGGTTATGTCGGTGAGGATGTGGAAAATATTCTACTGAAGCTGATTCAGGCGGCGGATTATGATATCGATCGCGCGGAGCGCGGCATTATTTACATTGATGAGATTGACAAGATCACCCGCAAGGGTGAAAATGTTTCGATTACCCGCGATGTGTCCGGTGAGGGTGTACAGCAGGCGCTGCTCAAAATTCTTGAGGGCACGATAGCCAGCGTTCCGCCGCAGGGCGGCCGCAAACATCCGCACCAGGAGTTCATACAGATCGATACGACAAATATCCTCTTTATCTGCGGCGGCGCCTTCGACGGCCTGGAAAAGATCATCGAGTCCAGGATCGGGCACAAGTCGATCGGATTCGAGGCCGAGATTGGCATGGACAGGGACAATACGGCGGTGGGCGAGCTGCTCAGGCAGGCGCTTCCGGAGGACTTTGTCAAGTATGGCCTGATCCCGGAGTTTGTCGGCCGCGTGCCGGTCAACGTGGCGCTGGATCTGCTGGATGAGGATGCGCTCGTGCGCATTTTGACAGAGCCGAAGAGCGCGATTGTCAAGCAGTATCAAAAACTTTTTGAGATGGACGGCGTTCGGCTTGATTTTACGAAGGAGGCGGTGCGCGCGATTGCTAAAAAGGCGATTGAGCGCAAGACGGGCGCCAGAGGCCTGCGGGCCATCATGGAAAATACGATGATGGATCTGATGTTTACTGTGCCTTCGGATGAGACAATCACGAGTTGCGTGGTCACGGCGGAGATGGTGGAGTCCGGCGCGGCGCCGAAGATCACATACGGTGAACGCGCGCTGACCAGACAGGGGAGCGGCAAGAAGCTCCCGAAAAAAAATAACAACGACATTGCGTGACGTGTGTCGGTCCGGAATCGTGCGGACTGTCACTGTGGCACTGCAGATCAATAACAGGGGATGTCGCAGAAGCTGCGGCATCCTCGCTTGCTGTTAAAATACCATTTTTCAGGCAGAGGGAGGGGGAATCGGAGAATGATTATAAAAAGTGTGAATCTTGAGACGGTCTGCGGGATTACAAGCGCGCTGCCGAAAAACCGGCTGCCGGAGGTGGCTTTCGCCGGCAAGTCCAATGTCGGCAAGTCATCGCTCATCAACGGTCTGATGAACCGTAAATCCTACGCCAAGACAAGCGCTCAGCCGGGCAAGACACAGACGATCAATTTTTATAATATCAATCAGGCTCTCTATTTTGTGGATCTGCCGGGTTACGGCTATGCCAAAGTGTCCAAGGAGATCAAGGCGAAATGGGGCAGGATGATCGAGCGCTATCTGCGCACATCGCGACAGCTGCGGCTGGTATTTCTGCTGGTTGACATTCGCCATGAGCCATCAGAAAACGACGTGGGCATGTACCGATGGATTGTGGCCAACGGCTTCTATCCGACCATCGTGGCCACCAAGCTGGATAAGATCAGCCGCGGCCAGGTGCAGAGGCATATTCAGATGATCAAAAATACGCTTCAAGTCGAGGAGGGGACACCGGTCATCCCCTATTCTGCGATGACAAAGCAGGGAAGGGAAGAAATCTGGGAACTGATCACGACATATGTCCTGCAGGATACAAAAGAACAATGATGTAAGGTTCTCTGTTGACTCCCTAGATAAAAAATAGTTAAAAATCTTAATTCATTTCTTGACAATAGGGGAGAGTTGAATTATAATAAATTCATGCAAAGAAATAAAAAAATTTATTCAATTATAACTTTTTTATTATATTTGCATAAAAAATAAAGGGAGGAAAGATGTATGGAAATTCTTGGTTTAGTTGGCATTATTATCGCGCTGGTTCTCTTCCTTGTACTGGTCTATAAGGGCTGGTCTTCCTACTGGGTAGCGCCGGTTTGTGCGATTATAGTTGCCATATTTAACAGGATGCTTCCAACGACAGTAGTCAACGCGTATGTCCAGGGTATTGTCGATCTGATTACAAGCCTGTTCTTCATTATTTTCTTTGGTGCGATGCTTGGCAGATTGTATATGGATACCGGCGCGGCTTCGTCTATTGCCAAGACGTTAACGAATGCTTTCGTTATCAAGCGTACCGGCGACGCGCAGGTACGCGCGGCAATCTTCGTATTGCTTATTGTGTCCGCACTTTTGACAATGGGCGGCATTGACGGTTATGTATTGACATTTACCGTGATTCCGATTTGCTTCGTCATGAGCGAGATGGTGGATATTCCGAGAAGGTTTATCCCAGGTATGATGGTTCTCAACTGTGGCTTTATGGCCGCGCCTGGCGCACCGCAGATTGATAATATCATGGCTCAGTCCGCTGTGATGTCTTTCATCGGCAGCGAAGAAAATTCTGAGCTGTTTGGCAGCGCCCTGGCAAATGGTTTCCATGTGCCGTCATATTCAGCGCCGATTCCGGGTATCATCGCGGTCATTATTATTGCTCTTGGCGGTTACCTGGTTCTTACTCAGATGATCATCAAGGCAAAACACAACGGTGAACACTTTGATCCGGGTCCTACCGGTGCGTCGATGGGTGTCGGACAGAATCGCGAGACGCCGAACTTTATCGTCTCCCTGCTCCCGCTGGTTGTCGTCTTTGTAGCGTATACAGTGTTCCCGGCGATCACTGGCATTTCTGTCAACATCGCCGTGGCTTTAGGCCTTGGCATCCTGACCGCTCTTATCTTTATGAATGGTTATCTGCCGGCAGTCGGAAAAGACGGCAAGCCGATTTCAAAGGGCAAGGCAATTATCAATGTTTTGAATGATGGTTCAAACACGTATCCGAACGCCCTGATGACGCTGGTGACACCTTCCGCGCTTGCGTCTGTCATCACGGCAACGGCGGCATTCGGCATGGTTGTCAATATGCTTTCTGGCCTGCATGTGCATTATATTGTGCTCACCGTCATCGTGGTTTGCGTTGTCGTGGCTATCACATCGTCACCGCCTGCGGCTCTGATGATTGCGATCCCGATGGCTCTCGGCATATTTACCGGACAGGTGATGGGCAGCGGCGGCACGCCTGATCAGATTCTTGCAGCCGCGCCGGGCATGATGCGTGTCGGCGCACTGGCAGCGACGACATTTGAGACACTGCCGATCAATGGTCTGATTGTTATGACGCTCAACCTTACAGGGACAACACATAAAGAAGCCTACAAACCGATGTTTATCATGAGCGTTGGCTTTACGCTTCTGGGCACGATCGTGGCGGCGGCCCTGATCATCCTGTTCCCTGGCCTTGCATAATGGATCTTGGCCTAGCAAAATATAACTTGGCCTAGCAAGATGGATCTTGACCTAGCAAGATGTATCTTTGCTTTGCAATATATAACTTGGCCTTGAAGGATAGTTCTTGGTTTTGCATAATATCCTGGCCGTGCGAAATGTATCATTCGTCGGCACAAAAAGGATATAGCATAAAAAAGATATGAAAAAAGAAGTGGCGGAATGCACAGAATGCGTGTGCAGTTTCCGCCACTTTTAATTTTATTTGATATTATCTTTGCTTTCTTCATGCCTTCCACAGGCCGTGAAGGTTGCAGTAAGCATAGACGGCAACCAGGGAATCGTCAGGCGTCAGCGCAAATTCCGCTTTCGGCGCATCTCCAGGCTTTAAGGATTTTGTCTGGGTGCCCTTTTCGGTTTCGATCGCGATCCACTCGATATAGTGGGCGTCAAGCATCGGGTGTTCCACGGAGCCGACTGTCACGGATACTTTATCCCCATCGACCGTGTATACGGGTACATGCTTTTCAACAGCACCGTCGGATGTCCCCGGAACCAATTCCGTCATTTTCTGTCCGCAGCACATCATAGGGACGCCGCTCTCCTTGACCATGCTGACAAGATTTCCACATTTTTCACACACATAAAATTTCATATCTGTTCCTGCCTTTCTTAAAATAAGATACTCAACAACGCTTTTTTCCGGACACTGAGTGCATCAACCACCGGCGTGCTCCGATTCGCCAGGTAGCCAGTGGCATACGCCCACACGAATCTATCAGTCATCGCGGTTTTGATTTACAAAGTGTTTATCAAAGTATACCATATATGGCAGGGACAATCAATGTTTTTTACTCTGAAAGCCCCGTCAAGCGGCCATGCAGACGGCAAGCTTGCTTGCAAGGCTGCATGGACATTTGACGGGCAAGGTGGTATGAGCAAAAAAGCGGCGCGACTATAGGGAGCGACGCGATTTGCGAATACCGCCGGCGATTGCGGGAGTGCCTTAGGCACGGAGCAATCGGCTTTCATCCATGGTGTTGCCCCGCATGCGGGGCATGGGGGTTCGCGCGAATTTTTGAAAACCGCTTGATAGTGCCATCCATGATAGGGTATAATGATAATGATAGTTTATGTGAAACACGATTCATATAATCATAGCTAAGAGAGGAGGGCGGCAGTATGGAAAAGAAAAAGATGCTCCCGATCGGGTATGAAAACTTTGGGGAAATACAAAAAGAGGGCTTTTACTATGTCGATAAGACCGGTCTTATCAAGGAACTGCTTGAAAACAAAGCGCAGGTGACCTTGTTCACCCGGCCGCGGCGCTTCGGCAAGTCGCTGAACATGAGCATGCTCGCGCACTTCTTTTCGCTAAATGGAGACAAGTCGATTTTTGACGGGCTTATGATCTCAAAAGAAAAGGAGCTCTGCGAGAGATACATGGGGAAATACCCTGTGATTTTTCTCACCTTGAAAG
>CAYRDY010000072.1:0-10615 GCA_964423195.1 uncultured Catenibacillus sp.
CATCGAGCAGCGCTTTCTGTGGTCCGGCGTGGCGCTGGCTCTGGTCGCGGCGGCTACTTTTCTCGGAATCAGAGGACTCGCGCGAATGGGAAAGCCTCATGAGGAGAAAGCTCGGCGGGCGTGAAGAGGGTCGGCCGTCGTGACAGACAGCGCGGCGGCGGGCGTGAAAAGGGCCGGCCGGGGCGAGAGAAACAGCACTGAGGCGGATGGAAAAGTCTTATATAATGAGGGAAAAGGCCTGCATACCGTTTATTCAGTATGCGGGCCTTTCTTTGGTGACAGAGATGGCTCTGATCTCATCGGGCTGCAGTTCCATATGGATCAGGAGCTTTCCGTGCTCGACTGTCAGGCGCTCGATGATGATTTCCGGGATAGAGATCTGTTTCAGATAACAGATATCCTCATATGAAAGTGCCTTGCTGCAGGAGAGGCTGCTCCAGTGGTCGAGGACACTCCCGTGATCATGGTTGATAATCTGGTGGCGCACGATGTAGGTATCGCCGTCCGATAAATTTTCGACAACGATCTGCCTGGTGAGCGGCTCTGAGTCGTTAAACAGCGTGTCGATATCCTTCGGGCCGTAATCGGTCTCCTCGGACAGATAGTATTTTGTGTTCAGCGGACGGCTGTGACAGCAGATGATATAGAATTGCTCGTCGGAGTTGGCCGTCACAAGCAATCCGTCATTCCTGTACAATCTGTATTTGCCGATCTGCCGCAAAAAAGAAAAGGCGTAGAATGAGGGTTTGCATATGCCATCGATCGTCAACAGTCCGGCGCTGCCGGAGAGAATTCTGTCCGAGTCATAGAAGACATCGCTCAGGTCTGTCGCGATCCAGAGCGCCAGCGTATCGCAGTCCTCCATGTTTTTCAGGATATTTTCAATGATATAGCTTGCCCTGAAACAGCTGTCCTGCAGGAAGCTCCGGTTGGAGATGCTGAAATTCCACTCCACGATCATGTGACTTCCGGTATAGTTCATGTTTGACAGAATATCTCGGATTTCCCTGATGCCGGACTGAAGATACTGAATGTCATTGGAAATCTTCTGAAAGGTTCCCATCGGATTTGAGTCAAAATCGCCCTCGCGCTCAGATGCCCTGTACGGGAAGTGGATGGTCGTAAAAATATCGGGCCGGTGCCTGGCCGTAAAAAAGCGGCGGATGGTCTGGCGCAAGAGCGCGTGATCCTGAATGGATATCAGGCCAGGTCCTGCCACCAGTGCGTCAGGGAGCTCCGACTTGATGATCTCATAGCCCCTGTCCCACGTCTCTATGGCGCTATAGTTTTCCGAGATATAATAGGGCTTCAGCGGCAGAAAAAATTCAAATTCAAAAACCCACTCCGACAGGACATTTTTCCCGTACCGCTGAATCAGGTGCCGGATGAACTGCATCATAAACGACTCCCACGACGCCTGTGACTCAAAAATGAGATGGTTTTTATTCTTGTAAATTTCCTTTTTTTCGTTGGCCATGAGCAGTTCCTCACGGTTGCTGAAATCCAAAAAAATTTTCAGATGATTTTCGACAAAAAAATCAAAAATATGGTCCAGGCGGACAAAACTGAATTTATTGTGCGCGTCATTTTGAATGATAAGGTCACCCAGATAAATATTCCATACGCGGACGTATTCGATGCCGAGCGTGTTTTTCAGATAGAGCAGCTGTTCCTGCACCTTCGCGGAATTTAAGTTTCTGAAAGATCCCAGATTGATAATCTTATTTTCCCACTTTTTTTGTGCGGTTGTGTCCTCAAAACGCAGGTGGACGGCCGAATCCGTGTTCGGCAGTTCGGCCGCGGCCGGCTGCAGTTTGATACTTTGCTCCAATTGTCTGGTCAATTGTTTTCTGTGCTTCGAGGCCGAATGTCCGGCGCGATATTTATTGCGGTATTCTGACGGGAGCAGGCCAAACTGTGCCTTGAAGGCGCCGCTCATCGCGGAGGCGTTTGAAAATCCGTTGTTGATCGCGATGTTTGTGATGGATTCCTCCGAGTTGATGAGCTCCTGGCTGATCCTGGACAGCCGGACCTTCCGCACGTAGGAGACAAAGGACTCCCCGGACATCTCTGAGAAGGTGCGCGACAGAGTGGAGGATGAGATGTATAATTTTTTGGCCAGCTTCTGGAGGCTGATCTTTTCCGTGCTGTTGACATAGATGTAGTCCGTGATCATTTGCAGGCGCTGCCCCTTGGACAGGGTATGAATGTCCTTTTCCGAGGTCTCCTGGACAAAATGGTCCACCAGATAGCTCTGCAGGGCGACGGAGTCGGACATAAATTTGAGAGAATCCTCGCCCTCCGTCACGAATGTCTGCGTGAGCGATGTCAGGAGCAGTCGCAGCTCTCTGTATCTGTAGCTGGACTCCATTGTGCTGTTGCAGAAGAAAAACAGGGAGTCGCGGTTTTTATAGTTGCAGAGGACATAATAGTTCATGGAGAGCAGAACGGCCAGCGTATTTTCGTAGCATGAGACCGGGTGCTTTTCGCCGCGGCTAAGGAGCATAAAGTCATCGCGCCCTAGGTGGCTGTCGTGGTCGACAACGCAGTGGCCCTCGATGCAGAAGATGAGCATGAGCTGCGACGGGTCCAGATCCACTTTTGTGGACTGATTGATCAGATCAATTGAGATGTGCAGCGGATTGTTTTGATGATAAGACATAGGGCCAACTCCTCAGAAATACAATATATGTCATTATAAATCTTGCAAAAACAATTTGCAAGGGGAAAATAAGCAAATTTATGGTGAAAAAATAAATCACTTTGTTATTTTTTGATAAATAAAACACTGCTAAGATAGTGAAGCATTGAACTTTTTTCATAAATACTTGAAAAACAATATTCGAAAGGAGAACAAAATTATGAAAAAACGCATAGCACTTGTATTGGCCGCGGTGCTTGTCATGTCCACATTGATGGCATGCGGCGGTGGCGGCGACTCACAGAATTCGGGTGGATCACAGAGTGCGGCGCCTCAGGACACAGCCGCCCAGGGGGAATCCAGCGGCGATGCATCACAGGAGCCTGCGGCTGACGGTGATACCTACAAAATGGTCATGCAAATCATCAACTATGGTTTTGATGATCCGGATATCCTTGAGGTCCAGGACGCGGTCAATGCGATCACTGTTCCGGAGATCGGGGTGGAAGTGCAGTTTCTGACGACGCCGATCGGTGATCAGGCGACGAAGCTCGGCCTTCTGGTGTCCGGCGGTGAGCAGATCGATCTCGTATGCGCGGGTCTTCTCTCGACGCCTGCGAACTTTGTATCCCAGGGGCTTTTGCAGCCGATCACCGAGTATGTCGAAGCCTCGGATGCCCTGATGGAGCTGGCCGGCGAAGATATCGAGGCCTGCAAGGTAAAAGGTGAGATCTATGCGTATCCGGGCGCCACGGCAAACGGCGGACAGTCCGCGTATTACTATGACACGGCACTGGCGGAGCAGTACAATATCGATATCCCTGAAAAGCTTGAGACCAGGGATGACTGGGAAGCGCTCTTCAAACAGATCAAGGACAGCGGGATGGAGCAGTACGCGATCTCCATGGGCGACGGCATGGCCGCCGAGGATCTCTGGACGACGCTCGACACGCTCGGTGAGCGGACCAATCTCTCCTATGGCGTGGTCATGGATCCGTTCAACGGAACAACAGTCGAGAACTACTATGCGACAGACAGATATGCCGAATTGTGCCAGATGCACCGTGAATGGTTTGAGAATGGCTACAGTGTGCCGGATTCGATCTCAAACGGCTACGCGACATTTGACTCGATGACTCAGGGCCAGATTTTCGGCTTTGTTTCCAATATGTCCACCGGCATGAGCACCGCGTACTGGTCAGGCACGACAGGCAAGACGCTTGCCGCTATCCCGACCGGCGACATGATCACCGTATCGTCCAACATTGTCAACTTCTGCTGGGGTGTCTCTTCTTCATGCGAGCGGCCGGACAAAGTTGTTGAATTCCTTGAGCTCCTGTATACAAATACGGATCTCGCGAACCTTCTGAACTATGGCATCGAGGGCAAGCACTATGTCGTCAATGAGGGCAGCAGGATCATCAGCTATCCAGAGGGTGTGGACGCGTCCAACTGCGGTTATGGTTCATTCGTAGGTACATTCGGCGACACGCTGAGCATCTATCAGAGAGAGCCTTTGACGGATGAGGAGGTCGAGGCGTTTGACAAGTACAAGACATCTGAGGCGAACGCTTCCAAATTCATCGGCTACACCTTTGACCCGTCAGAGGTGTCCACGGCTGTGACGGCTGTGACGGCGGTCATTCAGCAGTACGCGCCTGCGCTCAACTGCGGCACCGTGGATCCTGAGACGACCATTCCTGAATTCCTTGAGGCGCTCGACGCCGCGGGTATGCAGGAGATCATCGATGCCAACCAGGCTCAGCTGGATGCCTATCTGGCCGCGCAGGAGTGACACTGTCCGGAGGCTTGATGAGCAAAAAGAGCTGAATTGAGTGGATAAGGGGCCTCCGCGAGCATCTGCTTTCGGGGGCCTTTCATAAGGGAGGATTTTTATATGGCAGCGAAAAATAAAAATGCCGCCGGGGTGATGCCTGTCAAAAAAAAGATACGCTGGAAGAGATGGATTCCGATCTTTATCATGGGCATTCCCGGTCTGGCTTACATGTTTATCAATAACTACATGCCGCTTTACGGCTTGCTGATCGCGTTTAAAGATTTTGACTACTCCAAGGGAATCTTCGGCAGCGAGTGGGCAGGGCTTGCGAACTTTGAATTCCTTTTTAAGACGAAGGACGCATGGGTCATTACGAGAAATACGCTGGCGTACAACCTCGTGTTTATCGTCCTGAATCTCGTCTGCTGTGTGGCGATGGCGATCTTCTTGAATGAGGTCCGCAGAAAAACGTCAAAGAAAATTTATCAGACGGCCATTCTCCTGCCGTATCTGATGTCGATGGTCGTCGTGTCCTATCTGGCCTACGCATTTTTGGGCGACCGCACAGGCTTGATCAACAACATCCTTGGGAAATTGGGCCTGGAGACGATCATGTTCTACTCCACAAAGAAATACTGGCCATTTATCCTGACATTTGTCTATATGTGGCGCAATATCGGCTACGGGACGGTCATCTACCTGTCGACGATCGTCGGCATAGACAATACCTATTATGAGGCGGCTGAGATCGACGGCGCGACGAAGTGGCAGCAGATCAGATATATCACGCTGCCAATGCTGAAGTCGACGATGATCATGCTCGTGACAATGTCCATGGGTCAGATTTTCCGCTCGGATTTCGGCCTGTTCTACCAGGTGCCGAGAAATCAGGGTCTGCTCTACTCGGTCACGGATACGATTGATACTTATGTATTCCGGGCGCTGCTGCAGAATGGCGATATCGGCCTCTCATCCGCCGCGGCGTTCTACCAGTCGATTGTCTGCTTTATCACCATTATGATCTTTAACGGCATCATGAATAAAGTCAGCAAAGAAGACGCGTTATTCTAAAAGGAGGGTTATACAATGCAGGGACATAAGAAATTTTTGGTACTGTCACACATCGTGCTGGTGATTGTGACGATCTGCGCGATTCTGCCGTTCTGGCTGCTTGTCATGGCTTCCTTTACGAATGAGAGCTACGCGGTAAAAAATGGCTACTCACTGATTCCGAAAGAATGGTCGCTGGAGGCGTACAAGTTTCTGGCATCAAAATGGCAGTTGTTTGGCAGGGGCTATCTGATCACGATGATTGTCACCGTGATCGGCGTGGTCGTCTGCGTTTTGATCACACTGATGCTCAGCTACATGCTCTCCAGAGAGAATCTGCCGTTTGAAAAATTCTTCACGTTTTTTATCATCTTCCCGATGCTGTTCAACGGCGGCCTCGTGGCGACATACATCATGTACTCGCAGACATTCCACATCAAGGATACACTGTTCGCGCTGCTCTTGCCGAATTTGTTGACGAACTCGTTCTACATCATTATGGTCAAGAACTACTTCAAGTCCAATATTCCGTCGGAGCTGCTTGAGGCGGCCCGCGTCGATGGGTGCTCGGAGTACGGCATCTTCTTTAAGATCGCGTTTCCGCTTTCCAAGCCGATCATAGCGACGTTGGCGCTCCTTGTGGGTGTCGCCTACTGGAATGACTGGCAGAATGGTATGTACTATCTGGATGATCAGAGCCTTTACGGCATTCAGAATATCCTGAACGCGATCAATGAGAGCCAGAAATATCTGATGCAGGCCGCGGGCAATGCGGCGCAGATGCCGACAGAGACGGCCAGGATGGCCGCGGCTGTCATCGGCATCATTCCGATCTTGATCATTTATCCGTTCTTCCAGGACTACTTTGTCAAAGGTATCACGATGGGCGCCGTGAAGGGCTGATGGTTTTGGATTCGAAAAGGTGTCATCCGGCAGACAGGAGGGTTTTATGTATCGCTTGACTGAAGAACAGAAGAGAAGGGTCGGAGAAATATTATCTCAGATGACCCTGGAGGAAAAGATCGGGCAGATGAACCAGGAGTCCGTCTCCATCGTGGGCGGTTTTGACGTGTCGTTTGACGAGTTGATCGAGATGCTGACGGACGGGCGCATTTCTCAGGATGAATTTGATCAGATGATGTCCTCGGCAAAGCAGGACTATCACGAGGAGGATATCCGCGCCGGACGCGTCGGCTCCCTGATGGTGCAGGATCCGGTCAAATGCAACGAGCTACAAAAGATCGCCGTCGAGGAGAGCCGGCTGGGCATTCCGCTGATGTTCGGGCTCGACGTGATCCACGGATTCCGCACGGTCTATCCGATCGCCATCGCCGAGGCGGGCACGTTTGACACGGATCTATTTGAGCGCACGGCCGGGATGGCGGCGAGAGAGTCGAGGTCTCAGGGCGTGAGCTGGCATTTCGCGCCGATGCTCGATGTGGCGCGGGACGCACGCTGGGGCAGGGTATCCGAGGGACCGGGCGAGGACCCGTATCTGGTCTCGGAGTTCGCAAGGGCGAAGATCCGCGGCCTCCAGGGCGATATGAGTTCCACTGAGAATTATGTGGCGGCCTGCTTGAAACACTATGTCGCGTATGGCGCGTGCGAGGCGGGGCGTGACTACAATACCGTGAGCATGGCGAATTCCCTGCTCTACAATAATTATCTGCCGCCGTTTCAGGCGGCTGTGGAGGCCGGGGCAGCGACGGTCATGGCCTCCTTCAATGATCTCAACGGCGTGCCGTGTACGGTCAACCCGTTCACGCTGCGGGAGATCCTGAAGGGCAGATATCAGTTTCCTGGTTTTGTCGTGAGCGATGCCAATGCCATCCGCGAGTGCGTCACCCATGGCATCGCCGCGGACTATGCGGATGCGGGCGTGCAGGCGGCGAAGGCTGGCCTGGATGTGGATATGGGCACGGAAATTTACAAAAATGAGCTATACCAGGCGGTCATGGACGGGAGACTCTCGGAGGCCGTGATCGATGACGCTGTGACGCGCATTCTCTCGGTCAAAATGTGGCTGGGACTGTTTGATCACCCGTACACCGATGAGGCCGCCATGAGTCGCTATGAGATTCTCCCGCAGGCGCACCTCGATCTGGCGCGCGAGGCAGCGGAGAAGTCCATTGTCCTTCTCAAAAATGAAGGCCCTATCCTTCCGCTGGATAAACGCCAGAAGATCAGCCTGGTCGGACAGCTGGCGGCTATGCGCGAGGAGGTTGTCGGCGCGTGGTCGTTGAGCTGGCGCGCGTCCGACTGTGTATCGATCGCCGACGGACTTCAAAGTGCGGGCGCGTCATTTAAATATTTTGCCTGCGGTGGGCCGGAGACGGATGTCAATGACGAGGAGATCGATGCCGCCGTCGCCTACGGCGATGTGATCGTGGCCGTCGTGGGCGAGACGAAGAGCATGTCCGGCGAGGCGGCCTCAAAGGCGGATATCACTCTGCCGGGCGGACAGCGCGAGATGCTCATGAAGCTGCTCGCTTCCGGCAAGCCGGTGGTGGCCGTGCTGATGAACGGCCGTCCGCTGGCGCTCTCATGGGAGGCGGCGCATGTGCCGGCCATTCTGGAGTGCTGGCATCTGGGCATACAGATGGGGCATGCGGTGGCCGACGTGCTATTCGGCGAGAAGAATCCGGAGGGACGTCTGGCGTCCACCTTCCCGCAGGCGAGCGGACAGTGTCCGATTTATTATAATCACCCGAACACCGGGCGGCCGGGCGGCCGGAGCAAGTTCACCTCCCGCTACCTGGATGTGGGACATGAGCCGCTGTATCCGTTCGGCTATGGCCTGAGCTACACGACCTATGCCTATGAGGATCTTGAGGTGGCGGACGCGGGCGATGCCCTGGATATATCCGTGACGGTCAGGAATACCGGCGACGTGGCGGGGACGGAGACCGTTCAGCTCTACACGCAGGACGTGACCGCCTCGATCGTGCGCCCGGTGAGGGAACTCAAAGGCTTTGCAAAGGCAAAACTGGCCGCCGGTGAGGCGAAGCGGGTGCAATTTTCCCTTGCCAAAGACCGGATGGGCTTTTACGCGGACGACGACACCTATAGGCTTGAGGACGGGCTGTTTCGCATTTACGCGGGCGGCAACTCACGGGACTGCCTGATGCGGGAGATCACGGTTCAGTTCTAGAAAGATACATGGTTTGACGCAGGGAATGCGTGCATAAAAAGCAGAAAAGGGTAATGATATGAGTGAGAGAGTGATAAAGAATCCGCTGCTTCCGGGAGCCTACCCGGATCCGTCGATCTGCCGCGTGGACGATGACTACTATATGGTGTGTTCCAGTTTTGAACTTTATCCCGGAATCCCGATCTTTCACAGCAGGGATCTGGCGCACTGGGAGCAGATCGGCCATGTGATGGACAAAAATAATGATCTCCATGTGGAGGCGCAGTATCTGGCCAACGGCGTCATGGCGCCGACCATCCGCTACCATGACGGGACATTTTATGTGATCAACTGCAATTTCTGCGATGACGGCAACTTTATCGTGACGGCAAAAGACCCGGCGGGGCCATGGTCGAAGCCACACTGGCTTTCCGATGTGCCGGGGATCGACGCCTCGATTTTCTTTGACGATGACGGCAAGACGTACATCATGGGCACCGGGAATGTCGTCAGGCGCGCGGACGGCACAATGGACCGCGGCATCTGGGCGGCGGAATATGACATTGACAACTTCAGGATGATCGGGGAGCCGACAGCCATCTGGGATTCCGCCCTGAGAGTGGCAACCTCGCCGGAGTCGCCGCACATATACAAGGTCGACGGCTATTATTACCTGGTCATCGCCGAGGGCGGCACGGAGCACTATCACAGCGTCGCGGTGGCGCGGAGCCGGGAGGTGCTCGGCTGGTATGAGGGCAATCCGGCCAATCCGGTCATGACGCACCGCCAGTTCGGCTTCCACTGCCCGATCGCCAATGTCGGCCACGCGGATCTGGTCGACACGCCGTCCGGCAACTGGTACGCGGTACTCCTGGCCTCAAGGACGATGGAGGGAATCTACAAGAATCTCGGCCGGGAGACCTTTATCTGCCCGGTGATCTGGGAGCGCGGCTGGCCGGTTTTCTCCCCTCAGAGTGGAAAGATCGACTGGGAATACCCGGCGGATCCGTCGCTTGAGTGGACCCCATATCCGCCTGTCATCGAGCGGGATAATTTTGACGCGCCGACGCTTGACATGTGCTATGTCTTCTGGGGCACGCCGTATGGCGATTTCTGGCGCATTGAGGATGGGAGGCTGCATCTGAGATGCCTGCCGCGACGGATGTCAGAGCCACTTCAGCAGGCCGATTTTAGCGCGCCGAAGGTGTACGACAAGTGCGCGGCATTTATCGGGCGGCGCCAGCAGCACTTCAGCTTTGATGTGTCGACGGCGATGCACTTCACGCCGGAGGGCGCGGAGACGGCGGGCTTGATGGTCATGCAGGCCAGCAACCATCAGTACCGGCTTGAGCGCGCCGTAAAACCCGCGGGTGACGGCGCAGGGGAAGGACAGCAGGTCATCCGTCTGGTGGAGGTCACCGCGGACTTTGAGGTGCCGCCATTCATGCCTGGGTTTACCAGCGAGACGCACGAGAAGACCATAGCGGAGGTGCCGTGCGAGAGCGCGGATGTCGTGCTGAGACTGGAAGCCCGCGAGGAGGATTACAGCTTTTATTACAGCACCGGCGAACAGGAAGCGCCGATATTGCTCGGCAAGGGCGACGGGCGTCTGATCAATCCGGAGATCGTCGGCGGCATGATGGGCATAATCGCCGGGATGTTCGCCAGCGGTAATCACACGCAGAGCGAAAACGAGGCCGAGTTTGACTGGTTCAGCTATGAGGCCAGATAAATCGAACGATTTTGATCTCACCCCGACAGATGATTCTGCCGGGGTGAAGTTTTCTTCTGATCTAGCTCTCTATATAAAGATAGATTTTACAATCTATCCAAAACATTACATTCAATCGCGCCTGTTTGTGTCGAATTTTGTCGAACGAAAATCGTTGCAAAATATCTAATTCTATGATATTCTTTTAACACGAGAGGTCATTGCTTTTCCCTTCAATAGGTATTCATTTCAACAGAAATCCCTTCAATAGGTATTCATTTCAGCAGTTTTCATTTCAGCAGTTTT
>CAYRDY010000073.1:0-10516 GCA_964423195.1 uncultured Catenibacillus sp.
CGATCGCCGTGCCGTGCTGGTCGTCATGGAAAATCGGAATGTCGCAGATGGCTTTTAACTTTTCTTCGATCTCAAAGCATCTCGGCGCCGCTATGTCTTCCAGATTCACGCCGCCAAAGCTGCCGGAGATCAGGTAAATCGTGCGCACGATCTCATCGACATCCTTGGACTTCACACAGAGCGGGAAGGCATCGACACCGCCGAATTCTTTAAAAAGGACACATTTGCCCTCCATGACCGGCATCCCGGCCTCCGGTCCGATGTCTCCAAGTCCCAGCACTGCCGTGCCGTCTGTCACCACGAGACACATATTCCAGCGCCTCGTCAGTTCATAGGATTTATTGATGTCTCTCTGAATCTCCAGACACGGCTCGGCGACCCCCGGCGTATATGCCAGCGCCAGCGCGCGGCTGTCCTTTACCTCCGTTCTGGAGACAACCTCGATCTTTCCCTTCCAATCATAATGCAGTTTTAAACTTTCCTCATTAATCGTCATCTTTTCCTCTTTCTTGACGCATTTTAGCGCGTCATCAAGGT
Organism: uncultured Catenibacillus sp.; assembly: GCA_964423195.1. GTDB lineage: Bacteria > Bacillota > Clostridia > Lachnospirales > Lachnospiraceae > CAKRHR01. Next base: position 538 of record CAYRDY010000073.1, read on the forward strand.
AGATTTGGGAGCAGATATTTTATTCCGCCGCTCCTGCCTCATCTGCCGCCTCACTGTTCTCCTCATCCGGATTCCCCGTCTCACGCTCATTGCTCTCGCTCTCGCGTCTGGCTGCCTCCTCGCTCTCGCGCCGGGCGATCTCCTCGCTCTCGCTCTCACGGATGCGCTTTTCGGTCAGCTGGGCCATTTCCTTCCAGTATCCTAGGGTCTTCAATGCCTCGACATAATCCTCATCGGCAAGCTGTCCATCAACCTGCGCGGCGTAGTCTGCCAACGTCTGCTTTTCGGAATCATTGGCCTCGGCCACATCAATGGCATTGATCTCATTCATGGCCGACTGTACCAAGTTTTTATTTTCGATCTGCAGATTCGATCGCAGCTTCTCAAACTCCTGCTGCAGCTTAGGCGCCTCCGTCTCGTCATTATCGTTGATCGCGATGATCAGACGTTCCATCAGATCATTGTATGTATTTTTATAGGTATCTGTAATCTGATATTTGGAAAAAACCGCCTCATAGGTATCTTTCAGTTCGGCGAGCTGCTGCTGGCTCTGCGTTTTATTCTCCAGCGCGTTGATCGCCTCATCCATCCTGTGCTTCAGGTCAGAATAGGCAAAAAGATCTCTGTTCTCCAGCGCTTTGTCGGCCTCATCCAGGATCTGAAGATACTCTCCATCTGCCTCATATGCCTCGACAGCCTGTCTGTAAAACTGGACATTCGCCTGAAATTCCTCCGTCCGCATGTCGCGGTATTTATTGTAAAAAATGACGCCAAGACCCGCTGTGACTGCCACAACAATCAGACAGGCCACGATGACAATCTTGAGACCGCCGCCGCCCTTTCGCCCGGTCTCCGCCTCCGAATCGAAATCATCACTCATCAGGTCATAATCCTCATCCGCCGATTCGCCCTCTTCGGATTCTCTCTCTGCCTCGCCGTCTTCGATATCTGTATTTTCATTATCTATATTTTCATTATTTATATTTTCATTTTCAAGTATTGTCTTGAGATCCTCCTGAATGCCCTCCAGAGACAGCGTCGTTTCCTCGGTGTGACCGTCTGAATCTTTGAGATCCCCGACGGAACGGGGCGGCTGAAGTTTCCTTATAACCCTTTTCCGATGTTTTCTGTTTTCGTCAGTCACCGACACATCGGTTTTATTTTTATCATCCAAAGGCTCACCCCCTGTCAATCTCCGTAAATAATATCGTTTAGCGTCCGACGGCATTCATCCAGATCCGGCACCAGCACGTCCATGCCCCGGATGTTGGCGCTCTGATAGGCAGCGTCTTCAGGTATATTATGCATCTCAATCTCCGTCACGTTCATGCCGAACACATCCATGCCCAGATCGATCAGCGCCATGTTGTCCTGATCAGTCGTTATCAGCGGAAACAGCGTGTCCGTCAGTTCTAGCAGCTTCGTCATCCCCATGTTTCTTCCCTTGTCATAGGCCGCCATCAAAATTGCGCGCTGACGGCCGGTTCTGCCAAAGTCACCGTTTCCAATATAACGGATTCGGGCATAGGCCAATGCCTGGGCGCCGTTGAGATGCTGCATGCCCGCCGCGGGAACAACCGCCGAAAAACTTGTGCGATTGATCTCCGCCACCTCCGCCGTGGTCAGCTCGATATCCACGCCTCCGATCGCGTCGATCACCTTTTCAAAACCGGAAAAGTCAACCTCGATGTTGCCGTCAATATCGAGATCAAAATTTTCTTTGATCGTCTGATCAAGCAGCTCCATCCCGCCAAAGGCATAGGCGGCATTGATCCTGTTGTCGCTGTAGCCCGGAATCTGCACATACATGTCACGCATCAGAGATGTCAGCTTGATGGTTTGATCCGTCTTGTTCGCCGTGGCTATGATCATCGAATCGGATCTGGCGCGCGTTTCGCCCGGCCTGCGATCCTGGCCGATCAGAAGAATATTGACAATGTCATCCTCCCCCTGAACCGTCTCATTGTCAGCCCATTCGACGGATTCGGGATCAATCATCTCATACTGCGCCGTCTCCTCCGTCTCAAAGTACTCGTCCGAGACCGCCACAGGCTCAACAGTTTCGGCGCGATTAATCTTGTCTAACTGCGAGAACAGACCAATAATGGCAAATATCAGAATGAAAAAGAAGGCACCCAAACCAATCACCAGAACCCGCAGCCATAGGGACGCCTTTTTCTTCTTTTTGCGTCTCGGCTGATCTTTGCCGGATTCGGGCCTTTTCGAGTGCGTGCCGCTCTTTTCCATCACATTTTCTCCCTCTTTTCCTTTCGCCATGGATCCTCGCAAAGCCTTCGGCTTTCCGAGGTCACGGGCGTTCGCCCTTCGTTATCTCTCGTGCTTTCGCCATGGAACCTCGCAAAGCCTCCGGCTTTCCGAGGTCGCGGGCGTTCGCCCTATGAAAATGGCGCCTGCCAAATTTTTCTGCAAGCAGATATTTTCTCCCTTTCGCGCATATTATACCTGTTCACTAAGTTCGTCGTTCGCCTTTGGCTCCGACTCACTAAGTGTCCAGGTATTACTCGCACTAAGTTCGCACTTCGTTATCTCTCGTGCTTTCGCCATGGATCCTCGCAAAGCCTCCGGCTTTCCGAGGTCACGGGCGTTCGCCCTATGAAAATGGCGCCTGCCAAATTTTTCTGCAAGCAGATATTTTGGCATTCGCCATTTTCGCATGGCTCATTGCTTTCGCGGATATTATACCACATGGGGACGAGGGCGACAAGGAAGGAATGGAAGATTATTGTGAAAAAATGCGAACATGGTGACCGCAAGGTATCGGTAATCCCCGCAAACGTGATGGCTGCGGCGCACCGGTATTCCCTGCAAACGTGATGGCTGCGGCGCACCGGAAATCCCTGCGAGCTGTGAAGGTTACGAAGTGCCAGCAATCCGAATTAAAAAAAGGACTCCCTTTTGACGGGAATCCCTTTTGATCGCCATTCATTATTTGATTGTCGCCTTGGCGCCCTCGGCCTCGAATTTAGCTTTGATTGACTCCGCTTCTTCCTTGCTGACCGCTTCCTTGATGACCTTCGGGGCGTTGTCAACGGCTTCTTTGGCTTCCTTGAGGCCAAGACCCGTGATCTCACGGACAACCTTGATAACCTTTACTTTGTTCGGGCCGATCTCTGTCAGCTCAACGTCAAACTCTGTCTTCTCCTCCTCAGCCTCTGCCGCAGGGCCAGCCGCCGCAACGACAACGCCTGCCGCCGCGGATACGCCGAACTCTTCCTCGCAGGCTTTGACTAATTCATTTAACTCTAATACGCTTAACTCTTTAATCGCTTCAATAAATTCAGCTGTTGTCAATTTTGCCATGATCATTTACCTCCAATGATATTTTATGATGTGGGAGCCAAAAACATCTGGCTCGGTGATACGAAAATCTGTGTCAAGACCGCCCGGAGTGTCGGGACCACAAACCGCGGACCCTTTGTCCGGCCGCCAGCCTATACGAATGCCTCTCTGTCATGTTCCTGTCATGTTCCTTTTGTCCGGCTTACGCCTCAGGCCTGAGCCTCGCCATCCTTCTCGGCAATCTGCTTAATCACACGCGCAAAGTTCGTGATCGGCGACTGGATAGAACCCAGCAGTCTGCCGATAAGCACTTCTCTTGAAGGGATGGTCGCGATCACCTTGATCATTTCCTGATCATAGAACTCGCCTGCCACAACGCCGCCCTTGAACTCAAGCGCCGGCATTTCCTTCAAAAATCCATCGATGATCCTTGCCGGAGCCGTCGCGTCATCCTTGCTGACAGCGATCGCTGTCGGGCCCTCCAACAGATCAGCAACCTTCTCAAATTCTGTCCCTTTGACCGCCCGTTTGATTAGAGTGTTCTTGTAAACCTTGTAAACAACATTGTTTTCTCTCATTGTCTTGCGAAGACGTGTGTCCTGCTCTACCGTAATTCCGCGATAATCGATCAGAACCATCGCCTGGGCATCAGAGAGCAACGCGCTGATCTCGTCTACAATCGGCTGCTTTAATTCAACTTTTGCCATATCGGGTGCACCTCCTTATTCATATGATGTACCGCCAATCCAGGATCACCCGTCTCACAGATGAGATTCGGGCAGCTCCTGATAAGTAAAGAAAACCCTCTCTGCCGGACAGAGAGGGTGTCGTATTATAAGTCACCGCGCATACGCGCCACTTATAACTTCCTCGGCAGGCGTTGTGATCCTTATGCCTTGCGGCACCTGCTGTCTTTGGCAGCTCTACCTATTATAAAAGAAAATATATTGAAAGTCAATCATAAACCTTCGAAACCTGCCGCTCGGATTTTACTCTCGGATTTCACGAATAAAAATCGCGTCATCACCCCGCGGGCTTTCACCGCGCGGCCGAGCGCGCAAAGCCTCTTTAAGCATCCTACACCAGTTTTGCGGTGTTGAGCTTGATGCCCGGTCCCATCGTGGAGGACAGAACCACGCTCCGCAGATACTGGCCCTTCGCCGCTGAAGGTTTTGCCTTAATGATTGCTTCGATTAACGTATGGAAGTTGTCCGCTAAAAACTCCTCCGAGAATGAAACTTTTCCCAAAGGAACATGGATAATGTTTGTCTTGTCGAGTCTGTACTCGATCTTACCTGCTTTGATGTCGTTGATCGCCTTGGTCACATCCATCGTCACCGTGCCGGCCTTTGGATTCGGCATTAAGCCCTTCGGTCCGAGGATACGGCCCAAGCGGCCGACAATGCCCATCATATCCGGTGTCGCCACGACGGCGTCGAAATCCAACCAGCCCTCTTTTTGAATCCTCGGCACGAGCTCGTCGCCGCCGACATAGTCAGCCCCGGCTGCCTCAGCCTCGGCGACCTTGTCACCCTTGGCAAAGACGAGCACTCTGACCGTCTTGCCGGTACCGTGCGGCAGAACAACCGCACCGCGGACCTGCTGATCCGCGTGACGTCCGTCGACGCCGAGGCGGATGTGCGCCTCAACTGTCTCATCAAATTTTGCCGTGGCAGCTTTCTTGACGAGCGCCACTGCTTCATCTACATCATAAAGGTTCGTCCGGTCTACCAGTTTGGCAGACTCTGTATATCTCTTACCTTTTTTCATTTAAAAATTCCTCCTTGTGGTCATATCGGGAGAGCCCCTCCCACGTATCGCCCGCCGACGTATTCGACGGACTTGAGCCAAACACTGCCCGATGGCATTTTCTGACAAAACTGAACTGCATTTGCGCATCGATATTTCCAGCGTATCTGACTCTGATATTTTTTATACAGGGTCGGCACATTCCGTTTGCCGATCCGCAGATTAATCCGCCACTTTGATACCCATGCTCCTTGCCGTGCCCGCGATCATGCTCATCGCCGCCTCAAGGCTTCCGGCATTGAGATCCGGCATCTTCAGCTCGGCAATTTTCTGAATCTCCTCTTTCGAGATCGTCGCGACGGTCTGCTTTTTAGAATTTGCCGCGCCTGACTCGATCTTGCAGGCTTTCTTCAGCAGAACCGGCGCCGGCGGTGTCTTTGTGATGAAGCTGAAACTTCTGTCGCCGTAAACCGTGATCACGACAGGAATGATCATGCCTGCCTGATCCGCTGTCCTCGCATTAAACTCCTTTGTGAACTGTACGATATTGACGCCGTGCTGGCCCAATGCCGGGCCGACCGGCGGCGCCGGCGTCGCCTTGCCGGCAGGAATCTGTAATTTAATATATCCTGTAACTTTTTTTGCCATTTCTTGGCACCTCCTGAAAAATGTGGTTATGCGGGAATCTCCCTCCCACCGCGCCTGCCCGCGGCAGACGCCTCGACGTTATATTTTCCTGATATCCAGGAAACTGATCTCCACGGCCGTCTCGCGCCCGAACATGTCCACGCCGATCGTCAGCATCTGCTTGCTCATATTGATCGACCGCACCACACCGACCGTATCTTTCCAGACACCGGAAATCACTTTGACTTGATCGCCGACCTCAAAATCAATCTCCACTTCCGCTTCGTGGAATCCCAGATTGGCCATCTCCTCATCCGTCAGCGGCACGGCCTTCGACTCAGGCCCGACAAAACCGGTCACACCGCGCGTATTTCTCACAACATACCAGGTCTCGTCATTCATCACCATGTGCAGCAGCACATAGCCCGGAAACAGCTTCTTCTGGACACTCTTTCTCTGGCCGTTCTTCACCTCGATCACGTCCTGCATCGGAACCTCGACATCCAGAATCTGATCCTCAAGATGCAGATTTTGAATGGATTTCTCGATATTCGCCTTGACCTTGTTCTCATAGCCTGAGTAGGTATGCACAACATACCACTTTGCATCTTCCATACGTTCACCCTTCCTGAATCTTACAGACCCATAAGAAAGTTGATGCCGTACCGGAAGGCCGTGTCAAGCAAAGCAATGATCGCACCGAGTATAACGGATGCTATGACCACCGCCAATGTCTTTTTGGCAACATCTTCCTTGGTCGGCCAGATGATCTTCTTGAACTCGGCTTTGATCCTCGACCACCGGCTGACTTTTGCGGTTTTCTCCGCTGTGTCGCTCATTCCTTTCACTCCTTAAACAACCTCATACTACCTTGTCTCTTTGTGCAATGTGTGTGCCTTACAGAACTTACAATACTTTTTGGTCTCCATTCTGTCCGGATGAGCTTTCTTATCCTTGGTCGTGTTGTAATTCCGCTGTTTACACTGCGTACATGCTAAAGTAATCCTGACGCGCACAACTTCCACCTCCATTTAATTTGAAGATCAACAACAGTTACATGGTCTTATTTTCAGGCATAAAAAAAGACCGCTTCCATAGCTATAATAATATAGCATACTTCCGCGGTCCAGTCAATCATTTCTTCTGTTTTTCCTGCTTTTTGACCAGTTTTTTCAGGCGTTTGCGCGTTTCCCCGCTGATGGCGTGTTCGATCAGATGCGCTTCCTGCGCCGCCTGCTCCTGTGGCAGCCCAAGGACATTGACGAGAAATTTGAGGCACACCTTGTAATTGTCCAAAATATTTTTGGCCCTGCTGCGGCCCTCCTCGGTCAACACGACCGGCCCGTAATGCTCATGTGTGACACAGCCTGCATTTTGCAGGGCGTTGATCGCCTTGTTGACACTGGCCTTGGAGATCCCCAGAATCTCTGCCACATCCGTCACTCGGATCTGTTCCCCCTGAAGCTCAATCTGATAAAGCTCCCGAAGATAATCTTCCATCGACATCGTCAGTTTTTTCGTTTCCATCAAAACACCACCGTTTCTCGCTAGACAACCCGTTATTTTCTGATCAAAATACTGTTTTCAGGATTAGACATCTGTCACCAGAGCGGTTTTTATTTCCGGCAAGCCAGACCACCTCGGTTCAAGCCTCGCTCCGGTTCAGGCCCTATCCCGGTGACTGCCACGGTTCAGATCCTGTTTTGGCTCAGATCCGTCACCGGTTCAGATCTCGTTTCCAGGGAATTTCGGGATGCCATCGAACCCCTTCTGCAGATCCTCGTCGGTCGGAATGTAATCGTTCATCTCGCCGTCGTGGAACTTCTCGTATGCGACCATATCGAAATAGCCCGTTCCCGTGAGGCCAAAGAGAATAGTCTTTTCCTCGCCGGTCTCCTTGCATTTCAGCGCCTCATCGATGGCCACGCGAATGGCATGGGCGCTCTCCGGCGCCGGAAGAATCCCCTCAACTCTCGCGAACTGTTCCGCGGCCTCAAAGACCTCCGTCTGCTCCACGGAAGTGGCCTCCATGTAGCCGTCATGGTAAAGCTGCGACAATATCGAACTCATACCGTGGAAGCGAAGGCCGCCCGCATGGTTCGGCGAAGGGATGAATCCGCTGCCGAGCGTATACATTTTTGCCAGCGGACAGATCATGCCGGTATCGCAGAAATCGTAGGCAAATTTGCCTCTGGTGAAGCTCGGACAGGATGCCGGCTCCACGGCGATGATCCTGTAATCCTGCTCACCGCGCAGTTTCTCGCCCATGAACGGCGCGATCAGCCCGCCCAGATTGGAGCCGCCGCCCGCGCAGCCGATGATGATATCCGGCTTGACGCCATATTTATCCATCGCCGTTTTTGTCTCAAGGCCGATCACCGACTGGTGCAGCAATACCTGACTCAGCACGCTCCCAAGCACATAGCGGTAGCCCTCGTTGGTCGTCGCCACCTCCACCGCCTCGGAAATCGCACAGCCAAGACTGCCGGTGGTTCCCGGATGCTCTGCCAGAATCTTGCGCCCGACATTCGTCTCCGTCGACGGCGACGGCGTAACGGATGCGCCGTAAGTCCTCATGACCTCGCGGCGGAACGGTTTCTGCTCATAAGAGACTTTGACCATATAGACTTTGCAGTCCAGACCGAGATAAGCACATGCCATCGAGAGTGCTGTGCCCCATTGCCCCGCGCCCGTCTCCGTCGTCACCCCTTTAAGTCCCTGCTTTTTTGCGTAATAGGCCTGAGCGATGGCGGAATTCAGCTTGTGGCTGCCACTGGTATTGTTCCCCTCAAATTTGTAATAAATTTTCGCCGGTGTCTGCAATTTTTCCTCAAGGCAGTAAGCCCTGACAAGCGGCGAAGGGCGATACATCTTATAAAAGTCCCTGATTTCCTCCGGAATTTCTATAAATGCCGTCGTATCGTCAAGCTCCTGCCTGATCAGATCATCACAAAAGACCCCCCGAAGCTCCTCAAACGTCATCGGCTGCAGTGTGCCCGGGTTGAGCAGCGGCGCCGGCTTATTCTTCATGTCGGCGCGCATATTGTACCATGCCCTCGGCAGCTCACTCTCTTCCAGATAAATTTTGTACGGAATTTTCTGATCCTGTTTCATGGTCTTTACCTCCAAACATAAAAATTAAAAGATTTTTGGCAGCGGCCCGGACTTGTCTGAACTGCCGCCGTTTTTTATGATTGCAGAGGATTTGCCACGCCTTTTGACATAAAAAAACTCTTCTCTCTGCAATTCATTTGCAGGGACAAGAGCTATCACTCCTGCGGTGCCACCCGGCTTGATACATAAGTACCCTCTCAGCGCATACAATACATGCGCCGGCCTTCCTCAGCGCATACAAATTATATGCTGGTTTTGATAACGGAGACCCTTCTCCGGCTCGCATACTCAATTTCCGCTCGCCCTCAGGAGCCCATTCCACGATGCCTCCTGTACCGCTCTCACACCACCGGCGGCTCTCTGCGACATTACAGCAACGCGTACTTACTCTCCCTCACAGGTTTATGAATTATTTATACCATTTTATCGGACAAAAGTCAACCCCGATATCGGGAGTTTTGACAGTTGAAAAAAGTTGAAAGTTTTTATTTCGTTTCCAGCATCGCGACGTATTTCCCTCTGTCATTTTCTGAAATCATCAGTTTTTCGAGCGTCTGCTCAGCGGTCCACTGCATTGTTTTCATCAAGCTGCGGGCATTCTGAAGTAACATGGTCTCTTTGCCGATCTCTTTGCCGCGAGCCTCGCCCTCTGCCACACCGATTTTGCGGCCACGGGCCTCGCCCTCCGCTTCACCAATTTTGCGGCCCTCCGCTTCACCGATTTTGCGGCCTCTTGCTTCAACCTTATCTAACGCCTCACTCATTGTACGAACGCCTCCTTCTTCTGGTTCTTCCTGGTTGACCGCCTGTTTAAAGCGGTCGTCGCCTGTCAACACCGGATACAGTTCCAGTTCAGATCTCTCTGAACTGGAACTGTATCGTATCCGGCCATCAGAATCGCTGCGCGATGGGCCGGATACATGAAATCCCCAGATTTTATTACGGTTCGCGCAGCAAGTGCGCGAACCTAATTGAACGGTTATCTAAAACTTCTTAAACTGTAATACCTCATGAACATGGGTGATGATCTCCGGTGACGGCTGATAGTCCTTATTTTTCCGCATCTGTACGAAATAATCAGCAACGATCCGGAAGTCACTCCGGAATAGCGCTACCTGTTCCGGCTCAAGCCATGCGATCTCAAAGATATTTAAACAGGGCGATGCGAACGGTGTTGTTTTTCCAGTGC
>CAYRDY010000074.1:0-10266 GCA_964423195.1 uncultured Catenibacillus sp.
GAACATATTTTTTCTGTTGGGCAGACGGTTCTAGCCTGTCCAACAGAAGGGATGTTAATCATTATGCCCGGAAAGCCGGGATTCAATACAAATTCCACATTATATAAAGATCGTCAGCAGCAGTGTCATCTGTTTTTTCACAGCTTGGCGCAGGTCATAACTGCCGTCATTGGTGCACCAGTGATAGACCTGTACGCGGGCGGCGATCATGGCATCGGCAGCGCCAAGTTTAAATATCTTGAGCGCAATATCGGCATCCCTCGGATGTGCTTGGTTCGCATCCGAGGGGTTTTTTTAACTTTTTTTTACATTTTTTGTAAATTTGTGAATATTTTATGTAAATTTTGCTTGAAGTGTGGGCAATTTATATGTTATAATACATACAAATAGCTTTTTGGCTTGGCAACTGTGAACACAATCATATGGGCATCATTGAGAAAGAGAGGTAGAGCTATGAATCAATGTGGAAAGATGTTTAAACGCTTCAAGGCGATCATTTTGTGTATGGCATTAGTGGTTGGTTTGATGGGTGTCGCCGGCAGCGCGTATGCCAGCAGCGGGAAATCAGATGTGGGCGGGTTTGTCACGCGCCTGTACAAGGTCTGTCTGGACAGAGCGCCGGATAAGGCGGGATACAATGACTGGGTGAATCGGCTCAAGAAGGGCACAGCCACGGGCGTGGATGCCGCGGCGGGATTCATTTTCAGCCAGGAGTTTACAGCGAAGAATCTGTGTAATGACTGTTACGTTGACAGCCTTTACATGTGTTTCCTCGGACGCAAGGCGGATGCCGCCGGGAAGGCGGACTGGGTGTCGAAGCTCGCGGGCGGCCAGACGAGAGGCGAGGTCTTCAACGGCTTTGCCGGGAGCAAAGAATTCAGCAATATATGCGCCGGATATGGCATCAAAACGGGTTCGGGCGACTATAGCAGCTACAAGGTGACCGCGTCCGGAAAGTGCAAATCGTGCGGCAAAAACAGTGATCCCGTGTCAGGATATGTGGAGCGCCTCTATGAGGTCTGCATGGGCAGATCAGCGGACGCGAAGGGATTGAAGGGCTGGACGGATGCTCTGAAGGCCGGCATGAGCGGTGCGGATGTGGCCTCCGGATTTGTATTCAGCAAGGAGTTTGAGGGAAAGAATTTATGTAATGAGCACTTTGTTGATTATATGTACAATGCATTTTTCAACAGAGATGCTGATGCCGCCGGCAAGGCGAGCTGGATGGCCAAACTGAACGGAGGCGCCACAAGGGGCAGTGTGTTTGCGGGATTCACTGGAAGCCAGGAATTCACAAAGCTCTGTGCCTCATACGGCATTTTGCCGGGCACCGGCAGTTCCGCGATAAATTTAGATTTCAATATCAATGGCGTGTGCGCACAGTGCAAGGCTGAGAAGGCAGCGGCTGAGAAGGCGGCAGCCGAGAAGGCCGCAGCGGAAAAAGCAGCGGCTGAGAAGGTGGCTGCTGAGAAGGCAGCGGCGGAAAAGGCGGCAGCCGAGAAGGCGGCTGCGGAGAAGGCAGCGGCGGAGGCGGCAGCAGCCGAGAAGGCAGCATCGCAGAAGGCCCAGTCCAGCAGTTCGGGAAGCACGTCGAGTGACCGCTCAGCGGCGGATAAGGCAGCGGCGAAGGCGGCAGCCGAGAAGGCAGCGGCTGAGAGAGCGGCGGCCGAGAAGGCAGCGGCAGAAAAGAAGGCGGCGGCTGAGGCGGCGGCGAAGAGGGAAGCAGCGGCGAAGGCGGCTGAAGAGAAGGCAGCGGCGGAAAAAGCGGCGGCTGATAAGGCGAAAGCCGAGGCAGAGGCCAAGGTCAGAGAAGAGGAAGCGGCAGCCAAGGCGGCGGCTGAGGCGGAAGCGCGAAGAAAGGCCGAGGCGGAGGCTCAGAAGAAGGCGGAAGAGGAAACCAAGGTTCAATCGGGGTCCTCACAGCGCGAGACGGAGTCGACAGCGCCTAAGGAGAGCTCCAAATCCGAGCCTGAAAAGAGGCCGTCTGAGACGAAACCTGCAGAGACGAAGCCTGCAGAGACAAAGCCTGCTGAGACGAAGCCTGCAGAGACGAAGCATGAGCATGTGTATCAGTGGACAGTGACCAAGGCTGCGACCTGTACGCAGGCGGGTTTAGAGACTGGCATCTGCAGCTGCGGAAAGAGAGAGACGAGAGAGATCGCGAAGCTTGGCCATCTGTGGGAGAATCCTCAGATTACGCCTGCGTCATGTACGGAGAAGCAGTGCACGAGATCGGTGTGCGGCCGTCCGAACTGCAGCGCGGTTTATGTCGAGTATTCAGGCGAACCTGCCGGACATAAGGAGGAGATTGTAAAGATCATGCCGACCTGTACGCAGGATGGCGTGAAGACGACGAAGTGCAGTGTCTGCGGCTTTGTCATGGATAGAGAGACGCTTCCGGCGACGGGACATCACTATGTGGAAAAAATTATCAGCGGTGAGACCTGCAGGTCCAACGGTGACGTTGATATTTGTACGGAGTGTAATGCCTACGATGAAATTTACCATCAGTCCAAGGTGGGCAAGGGACATCATTTTGACGAGAACGGCTATTGCGTGACCTGCGGTAGCTATTACGGCACGTTCAGCGCGAACGGCGCCTATTCCGAACCGGTGAACGAGAAGGAAAATCCTTCAAACAAGGACGATGATCAGGTCGACGGGTACTGCACCCTGTGGCATCACCGCGTCGTCTGGGCCGCGGCGCTGACCTCCGACGAGGAGACAAACGCGGGCTTTGACAACGCGTCTCACAGAAAAGTAGTGACGACAATCATGTATGATCACCGGAAGGGTTCCGGGGACGCGGGCTACAATACGATTTCGGTGAAGGCTCCGGCGCCGGCGGAGGGTTATCAGTTCAAAGAATGGCGTGATGTCGGCAACGATGTGAAGATTACAAATACGAGATCAAATCAGAAGTCGTCATATGTGAATGGCTCTACGCTCACGATCGTATGGCAGGATATGGATAAGACCTTTGAGCCTGTCTACGAAAAGACGACTCTCGAGGCAAGTTATGCGCCGGATACAGTGATTTCTGAGACGCAGGCCGCGGATACGGTTTCGGCAGAGCCGGAGACGCCGGCTGCGGAGATCACGGACGCGGAGGTGCCTGCCGAGAGCGAAGTCTCAGAGGCCCCGGCGGATGCGGATATTGTGGAGATCAGCGATGAGGCTGTGCCTCAGGCTCAGAAGATGAGCCGGTTTTGCCTGCCGACATTCTGCGGTCTTGGCCCGAAAGGGTTAAAGTCATTCTCCAAGTGGGATACCGCGGCACTGCTTAAATAAAACAAAATATTGCGGCGAATAGAGCTAAAAGGCTGCCCCTGTGGCGGCCTTTTACAGTGATAGGCCGATGATTTATTTTTGGAGGTGTTGGCATGGGGCTGCAGTTATTGCTTGGCGGCAGCGGTTTTGGAAAGTCACAGGTGATGTATGCCCAGGTGGTCAGGGAATCTCTGGCGCATCCGGAGAAAAATTATTTTATTGTGGTGCCGGAACAGTACACGATGCAGGTGCAGAAAAAGATTGTGCAGATGCATCCGGACCACTGTACGATGACTATTGACGTGGTCAGTTTCGGACGCCTGGCATACAGAATTTTTGCGGAACTCGGCATGGATACGCTGACGGTGCTAGATGACATCGGAAAGGGCATGGTCGTCCGTCGGATCGTGAACCGTGAGCTCTCAAAACTGAAAGTGTTTCGGGGAAATGCCGGCAAGAGCGGATTTATCGGTGAGATGAAGTCGACGATCTCGGAGCTTCTGCAGTATCGTATCTCGCCGGACGATCTCGGCACGGCCATTGAGCAGTTGTCCGACCGACCGGCACTGCGGGGAAAGCTAGAGGATATCCGGTGTATCTATGGCGGATTCATGGACTATATTTCACAGAAATACATGACGACGGAGGAGATTCTGGACAAGCTGGTCCAGGTGATCGGACAGTCTGAGCTGGTGCGGCGCAGCGCGTTTTATCTGGATGAATTTACAGGCTTTACGCCGCCGCAGTATGCGCTGATCGGTGAATTGCTGCGGCTGAGTCCGGCGATGCAGATCGCGCTGACGGTGGACACGAGAGAGGATATCTACAGGCCGGCGAAGCCTTTTGAACTTTTTCATCTGACCAGGGATACGATTCACAGGCTCAACCGGCTGTGTCAACGCCTTCACATTGAGCGCGGAGAGGATATCATCCTGCCGCATGCCGTGAGATTTCCGGATGGATCGCCGCTGTCCGTCCTGGAGCGACACATCTACAGGAGCGGCGGCACGGCAGAGCAGGGCGGGACCGGCACGGCGAAGCAGGGCACTGCAAATGCATCGGCGAAAATCGACGCGGCGGATGGAAGCCGTTCGACGTCCGCCGTGCCGTGTGCCGGCGCGGAGGCGACATCAGTCGGTGGCGGCGGTTCGGATGGCGAGCCGCAGGTCAGTATCTATGCGGCGCGCAATCCATATGAGGAATTGGCGTTTGTCTCCCAGGAGATTTTGCGTCTCTGCCGCTCAGGTCTGAGATACAGGGATTTCGCGATCGTCACCGGCGATCTGGCGTCCTACGGCCACGTCGCGGAGCAGGCGATGCGGGAGGCCGGGATACCGATTTTTATAGATGCCAAGAAGGATGTCTTATCCAATAGTTTTGTCGATTTTATCCGCGCGCTGATCGATGTGGCCGCGGAGGATTTTTCATATGATGCGGTCTTTCGGTGCCTGAAGACCGGTTGGACGGACATCGCTTGCGATGATCTCGACCGGCTGGACAATTATGTGCTGGCGACCGGCGTCCGAGGTTTCGGCATGTGGTCGAAGCCGTTTGTGCGGATCTACCGCGGCGTGTCCAAGAATGAATTGGTGTCAATCAATCAGATCAGGGAACAGGCGATGTCATGGCTAGCGCCGGTGCGAGAGGTGTTTCATGAACAGCCAAAGACCGCCGCGCAGTTTTCGCGCGCCCTCAGTGATTATCTCACAGAGAAGGATATGGAGACACGGGTTGAGGCGCGCAGTCGCTGGTTTGAGGCTCAGGGAGAGCTGGGACTCGCGCGGGAGTACCAGCAGATCTATCAGGTGGTGACCGATATTTTTGAGCGGATGGCGGAGATCATCGGCGATGAGCCGATGAATGTGCGGACGTACAGAGATATTCTGGACGCCGGACTGAATGAGGCCAAGGTCGGCATTATTCCGCCGGGCATCGATCAGGTGATGATCGGCGACATTTTGAGAACGCGGCTGGATGATGTAAAAGTGCTGTTTTTTGTGGGAGTCAACGACGGCATTGTGCCGGGCACGGTGAGGGACGGTGGCCTGATCAATGACCGCGATAAGGAGGCATTGGCGGCCTGCGATTTTGAGTTGGCGCCGACCGGTAAACAGGATTTATATACGGAGCATTTTTACATTTATTCGATGCTGGCAAAGCCGTCACACCGTCTCATCATTTCTTTCTCTAAGAACGACAGCGGCGGACGCGCGATGCGTCCATCCTCGCTGATCGAGAGAATTTCGGCACTGCTGCCGCAGGTTCGGACGCAGGATTTGGAGCGCGTGGCGGATGCATCGGGGCATATCTACAGCGTCAAGGCCGCGGAGAGCTATCTGACCGAGGGAATGCGCAAGGCCGCGGAGGCTGACGGGCATGCGCCTGTCCGGCTGCCGAAGCAGTGGTTTGATCTCTATGTGTGGATGTCCAGACAGGGACGACGGCCGGCGGAAAAGCGCATGGCCGCAGCGCCTGCGGATGAGGGACAGACTTTCTTAAGCCGGTTGATGGATATGGCGTTTGCGGTTCATGAGGATACGCCGCTCTCGAAGGCGGCCGTGCGTGCCCTTTACGGGCGTGTTCTGATGGGCAGCGTGACGATGCTTGAACAGTACGCGTCCTGTGCCTACGCGCATTTTCTGAGCTATGGCCTGGGACTAAAGGAGCGCCAGGAGTTTCATCTGTCGGCGCCGGATCTGGGCACGCTTTTCCACAGGGCCCTGGAGCTCTTTTCAAGACGGCTGTCGGATTCCGAATACAATTGGCACACGGTGCCGGAGGATGTCAGGGACAGCATGGCGGATGCCTGTGTGGAGGCCGCTGCGTCGGAGGAGAGGCATCTGATTCTGACGGATAATTTTCGGAATCGCTCACTGCTTGAGCGTCTTCGGCGCGTGGTTCAAAAAACCGTGTGGGCGCTGCAGATGCAGATTCGACGGGGAAGTTTTGAGCCGGCGAATTATGAGATGCGCTTTGACGGCAGCGACGGCCGCTCATCGCTGCGCTTCGAACTCCCCGGTCATGAGGCGATTCAGCTGGTGGGCGTGATCGACCGCCTCGATCTGTGTGAGGATGAGGATCAGCTCTATGTGCGCATTATCGATTATAAATCCGGCACGACAAAGTTTGACATGTCGGCTCTGTTTTATGGCCTGCAGCTGCAGCTGATCGTCTATATGGAGGCGGCGATGGATCAGAAATCGCGGCAGGCGGGCGGGAAAAAAGTGACGCCGGCGGGCATCCTTTATTACAATATCAGCGACCCGTTCATCGCGGTGGACAGCGCCTCGATGTGCGGCGGTGGAAGTCCCCTGAGAGAAGACGCTGCGGAAGGCGCGGTGTTGACTCAGCCGGTGGACAGCGCGGCCGCAGCCGCGGATGATATGACGGATCACACGGCGGGCGGCACAGCCGCAGAACCCGTGGGAGGACCGGAAGATGATGCCGCGCTGACAGAAAATGAGATCGCGCATGAGACGCTGAAGGCCCTGAAGATGAACGGTCTGGTCAACAGCAGCGAGCGCATCATTCACGCCATGGATGCCCACGTGACGGGGGCTTCGGATATTCTTCCAGTGACGTTCAACACGGACGGCAGTTTGTCGAGGAGTTCCAGCGTGGCCTCGACGGAGCATTTTCAACAACTGTTCGCGTTTACCGCGGATAAGGTCAAGGCCTTGGGGCAGGATATTTTAAACGGAGAGATCGGCGTTCATCCGTATGACCGCGGCAGCAGGGGAAATGCCTGCAATTATTGCCCGTATCAGGCTGTCTGCGGGTTTGACGAGGATATAGAGGGCTTTGAGGTCAACCGCATCCGGGAGATGTCTAGGGATGAGGTCTGGCAGCAAATAGGCGGAGGGGAGGTGCGCCATGGACACGACATGGACAGAGGAACAGAGGAAGGTCATTGATCTGCGGGACAGAAATATCCTGGTGTCCGCGGCGGCGGGATCGGGAAAGACCGCCGTGCTCGTCGAGCGCATCATCTCCATGGTCACGGACAGGGCACATCCCGTCGATATCGACGAGCTGCTCGTTGTTACATTTACAAAGGCCGCGGCGTCGGAGATGAGAGAGCGCATCCGGCGCTCTCTGGAGGCAAAACGGGCAGAGGACCCCACCGATGACCGTCTGGAGGAACAGATCGCTCTGCTCGGCAACGCCCAGATAACGACAATCGACAGCTTTTGCCTGTATGTGATCCGAAATCATTTCAATGAGATCGATCTCGACCCGTCATTCCGCGTGGCCGATGAGATGGAGCTGACACTGATGCGCTCGGACATTCTGGGGAAATTGCTGGAGGATATGTATGAGGCCGGCAGTGAGGAATTCCTGTCGTTTGCGGCGTGCTACGCCCGCGGGAAGACGGACAGCGGCATCGAGGATCTCGTGATGCGGCTCTACAATTATTCGCAGAGCTACCCGTGGCCGGAGGAATGGCTTGACGGCTGCGCGGCGTCCCTGAATCCGGAATCACTTGACGCGTTTGAGAGTTCCGGGATGATGGCGTTCCTGAGAGACTATGTTCACGATATCGCCTGTGACCTGAGAGATCAGCTCTTGTATGCCGTGGATGTCTGCCGTCTGCCGGATGGTCCGACATTTTACGAGGAGGCGCTGCAGTCCGACCTTGAGCAGATGGAGGCGCTGATCGGCGCGGAGGATTTTGACGCGCAAAAAAGGATTCTGGATGGGCTGGCATGGGAGACTCTGTCCAGAAAGCGCTCGGCAGCTTCCGCAAAAAATAAGGACATTGTCAAGGCCGTGCGCAAGGATGTCAAGGATACGGCCGCGGCTATCCGCAAGAAATTTTTCTTTACCGATGTGGCACACATGATGGCGGATGTGCGCATGACGGCAGGTCCGATGGCCGTTCTGATTGATCTCGTCAAGCAGTTTTCACAGCGCTTTCAGGCGTTCAAGTCGGAGAAAAATGTCGTCGATTTCAGCGACCTTGAGCATTTCGCGCTGAATATCCTGATCAGAAAGGACGCGCAGGGCTGTCAGGTCAAGAGCGCGGCCGCTGAGGAGCTCAGTCGACAGTACCGCGAGATTCTCTGTGATGAGTATCAGGACAGCAATCTGCTCCAGGAGACGATTTTCAGGGCCATCTCGCGGGAGGATGAGGGCCATCCGAATATTTTTATGGTCGGCGATGTGAAGCAGAGCATTTACAAGTTTAGGCTGGCGCGACCGGAGCTGTTTATGGAAAAGTATAACGATTACTCGACGGAGGATGGCCTGTATCAGCGCATTGATCTGCACAAAAATTTTCGCAGCCGTGCCTGTGTGATCGATTTTGTCAATCTGATCTTTGAGCATATCATGGGAAAATCTCTTGGCGGCATCGATTATGATGAACGGGCCGCGCTCTACGCGGGGGCAGTGTTCCCTGAACAGGATGCGCTGGGAACAGATGCGCCTGCCGGTGACGCGAACACAGAGGTCCTGCTGATCGATCTGAGTGACGACGGAATCGACGACGGAGGCGGCGACGCGGCCGGCCACCCCGCGGATGATCAGGAATCTGTGACAGGGCGAGAGGCCGAGGCGAGAGAGGTGGCGTCCAGAATCCGTCAGTTGATCGCGCAGCAGTATCAGGTGCTGGATAAGGAGAACGGCACGTACCGACCGGTCCAGTACAGGGATATCGTCGTGCTGCTCCGGACGATGCGCGGATGGTCAGAGGTATTCGCCGATGTCCTGACCAAATCGGGCATTCCGGCGCACGCGGAGGTCTCCGGGGGATTCTTTGACACTTATGAGATTCGCACAGCGGTGTGTCTGCTGAGTGTGATCGACAATCCGATTCAGGATATTGAGCTGGCGGCGGTGCTCAAATCTTTTGTGGGCGGTTTTAGCAACGAGGAGCTGGCCATGATCCGCTCTGTCCAGAAGCGGGGCAGTCTCTATGATGCATGTATAGGGTTTTTAGATCCGGCCGCGGACGCCTTTCTCGACGGCTATTTTGCGCGGGGAAAATATCTGGATGTGCGGCGGCGGCTGACAGATTTTCTGGATATGATCGGGCGCTTTCGGGTGAAGGCGAGTTATATGAATATCCACCAGCTGATCATGGAGATTTTTGAGGAAACCGGATATGACCGCCTCATCAGTGCCATGCCTTATGGCGGACGCCGCCATGCGAATCTGGAACTGTTCATCGAGAAGGCTGTGGATTATGAGCGGACCAGCTATAAGGGGCTTTTCAATTTTATCCGATATATCCGCAATCTGCGGATGCAGAATACGGATATCGGCGAGGTCTCTGCGTTCGGTGAGGATGAGAACGCGGTGCGCATCGTCAGCATCCACAAGAGCAAGGGCCTTGAGTATCCGGTCGTCTTCGTCAGCGGTATGAATAAATCGTTTAACAAGCAGGACGCCCGGAGCAGTGTACTGATTCACGCGGAATTCGGCCTTGGTCCGGAGGCCGTCGATGAGAAGACACGCGTCACCAGCCCGACGATATTTAAGAAGGCGATGGCGGAGAAGATCATTCTTGAGAGCCTCAGTGAGGAGCTGCGCGTCTTATATGTGGCTCTGACGCGGGCCAAGGAGAAATTGATCCTGACGGCATCGGTCAGAAATTTTGAAAAATCGGAGATCAAATGGCTGCGCTCGGCCGGCACCGGCGGGCAGCGCCTGACGTTTAAAGATCTGATCTCGGCGTCCGGATTTCTGGATTGGATCATGCCGGTTCTATACAGTGACGCGTACAGAGCCGCCAGTGAGGCAGAGGTCGATGTCAGGGTTATCCCTTATAGGAATCTGGCATGGCGGCAGGCGGAGGATGTCGTCGGCAATGCCGCGCGCCGAGGGGAACTGTTGGCCGAGATCGAGAGACATGAGCAGACATTCGACGCCTCTTATCTGGACGCGCGGTTTGGCTGGGTATACCCTAAAGCCGCGGTGATCGGTCTGCCCGCGAAGCTGACCGTGTCCGAGATCAAGCGACTGTATCAGCGGCAGGCCGAGGGTGATGGCGAC
>CAYRDY010000075.1:0-10128 GCA_964423195.1 uncultured Catenibacillus sp.
CCGCGCAGGGCAATCAGATACTGCCGAAGGAAATCCTTGAGGCGGCCAGGGGCAAAGATGTGCTCGTGCGGATTGACATGGGCGGATATATATGGACGATCAGCGGTATGGACATTATTGCCGGCCAGCCAAGCGATATCAACATGCAGGTCATTATGGACACACAAAATATTCCGAGTCAGACAATCACTGAACTTGCGGGCGATGGGATTGTGCGGCAGCTGTCGCTCGTGCACGAGGGAGATTTCGGGTTCAAGGCAACACTGACGGTCAATGTCGGGAGCGAAAATGCCGGAAAGACCGGCAGTCTGTACTACTATGACAGTGATGGCAAGTTGATCTTTATCAGTGCTGGATTGATTCAGCCGAATGGCGATATCAGCCTTGAGTTCAGCCATGCATCGGATTATGTGATCGTGATGCCGAATGAGACAGGCTCCCGCACGGAGACACAGCCATCTGAGTCGAAACCGGTCACAGCCAGTCCGGCGGACTCACCGCGCACAGGCGATGAATCGCCGATTGTGCCGGCCGCGTGCCTGTTGATGTGTTCGGCGATAGTGGCGATGATGGCGCTGCTGGCAAGGAAAAAGAAATGTTAGAGAGGACGAGAAGAGGGATGCGGTGGGGCCTTTTGACCCTGCTGCTCCTCGCAGGCCTTGTCGGATGCGGGGCTTCCCTTGGGGAGAATCAGAGCGACGCCTCGCGAGATATGGAAAGCGAAAGTCAAGAGAGCGAAAGTCAAAATAGCGGTTCCCTTCATCAGGACGGCGCAGAGAGCGATGCGCTGACCTGCACGATCTCTATCGAGTGCACGTCGATCCTGGATCACATGGACGATCTGGACCAGGCGAAGACAGCGTTTGTCCCCGCGGACGGTTGGATCCTCAAACCCACTGTCGCGGTGTGTGCGGAGGGGGATACTGTCTTTGATGTGCTGAAATCCGTCTGCAGGGAGGCGGGTATCCAGATGGAATCCAGCTATACGCCGCTTTACGACAGTTATTATGTGGAGGGCATCCATCAGCTCTATGAACTTGACTGCGGCTCAGATTCCGGCTGGACATATTGGGTAAACGGCATTTATCCAAACTATGGCTGTTCCGAGTACACCGTCAGGGACGGGGACACGATCGAGTGGAAATATACCCGCGACCTTGGGGTGGATGTGGGAGGTGAGCCGTTTTGAGGCATGAGGACGCGTTCTCTCAATGTCATCCGATGCTGAATTTTTTTTATTTTGCTGCGGTGCTCATCTTTACCATGTTCAACCAGCATCCGGTGTTTCTGGCGATTTCTTTTTTTGGGGCCGAGTCCTACGCGGTGTGGTTAAACGGCGCGAAAAAGACTCTGAAAATGAACCTTCTCTTCACGCTGCCGGGGATTCTCATCATCGCCCTTATCAACCCTGTTTTCAACCATTACGGCGTCACGCCCTTAGTTTATCTGGAGCGCAGCGGCAACGCGGTCACACTGGAGGCGCTGGTATACGGGCTGGTCTCAGGATGCGTGATGTTTACCGTGATCGAGTGGTTCTCCTGTTATCACCGTGTCATGACCAGCGACAAGTTTATTTATCTGTTTGGCAGGGTGATTCCGGCGATGTCTCTGATGCTCTCCATGGCGCTGCGGTTCGTGCCGCGCCTTGCCGCACAGCTGCGGGTCATCCGGAATGCTCAGAAATGTTCGGGCAGGGATATCAGCAACGCGGGATTTATAAAAAAATTAAAATACGGCGCGGATATCCTCTCGATCCTTGTCACCTGGGCGCTGGAGAACGCCATTGAGACGGCGAATGCCATGAAGAGCAGGGGTTACGGACTGCCGGGGCGAACGGCATTTTCCATCTACCGCTTGACGAAAAGGGACAGGCTCTTGGGGTTGCTTATGCTGTCTCTTTTTGTTGTTTGCACCTGCGGGTGTGCAAGGGGAGCGGCTTTTGCCAGCTATCAACCGGTGATCCTGCTGGCGGGCTTTGCGGTCGGCGCTCGGGAGGCACCGGTGGAATGCTCCCGCGCGCTTTCTGTGCTGACTTTCGCGGCATTCGCATGCTTCTGTCTCACGCCGCTCATTCTGGGAATCGCACAGGAACAGGGATTAAAGCGCAGCAGGCGGCGGGTCGGCGAGGCGCCGGAGCTGACTTATCGCAGGATATATGAGGAACTGGAGGAGGCGAGAGGGTGAATATCTTGGAAATCCGGGACTTTTCCTTTACCTATCCTGGCGAAGACAGGCAGGCGCTGTCCCATGTAAATATGGCTGTGGCGGAGGGAACGCTGAATGTTCTCTGCGGGAAGAGCGGCTGCGGCAAGAGCACGCTGCTCACTCAGCTGAAGAGCGTGCTGGCCATCCATGGCAAAAAGAGCGGGCAGATCCTGTACAGGGGGCGACCGATCGAGGCGGTGGATCATCGCACCCAGAGCAGTGAGATCGGATTTGTGCTGCAGAGTCCGGAGAATCAGATCGTGACGGATAAGGTCTGGCATGAACTGGCTTTCGGGCTGGAAAGTCTGGGACTGAATCAAGCGGTGATTCGCCTGCGGGTGGCGGAGATGGCCAGCTATTTCGGCATCCAGGACTGGTTTGACCAAGATGTGACGGAATTGTCCGGCGGACAGAGGCAGCTCCTCAACTTGGCGGCGATCATGGCCATGCATCCGAGCCTTCTGATTCTTGATGAGCCTACGGCTCAGCTTGACCCCATTGCGGCTTCGGATTTTCTGGAGACGGTGAAGAAGATTAACCGAGATATCGGGACGACGGTGATTTTGACAGAGCATCGGCTTTCCGACATTCTCCCCGACGCGGACAGGGTCTTTGTGCTGGATGAGGGGAAAATGCTGACGGAGGGGACGCCCCGCGAGATCGGCGTATTTTTAAAGGAGCACAGGCATAGCATGTTTTTGTC
This sequence comes from uncultured Catenibacillus sp., assembly GCA_964423195.1. Lineage (GTDB taxonomy): Bacteria > Bacillota > Clostridia > Lachnospirales > Lachnospiraceae > CAKRHR01. The sequence goes on from CAYRDY010000075.1 coordinate 2,909, forward strand.
CATGCCAGTGCCCATGCAGATCTACGCCGGGGTGGAGAGCGACGCGGCGTGTCCCCTGACGGTCAGTGAGGGCAGACGCTGGATCGATGCCCTGATGCATGGGAAAGAAAAGCGGCGGGAGAACAAGGAGAACAAGGAGGGAAAGGATATTTCCCAAAAAGGAAACAAGGGAAAGGATATTTCCCAAAAAGAAAACAGCAGGAAGAAATTAATGGGACATCATAACGGCGCATCCGCTGTACCACCCGCTGTACAGATGCGGGATGTCTGGTTTCGCTATGAGAAGGACAGCCCGGATGTGGTGCGTGATCTGTCACTCACGGTGGCGCAGGGGGAATTCTATGCGCTGATCGGAGGAAACGGGACGGGAAAGAGCACAACGCTATCGCTGATCAGCCGCGTGCGATGTCCCTATCGCGGACGGATTGATCTGAACGGCAAGGATATCCGCCGCTATTCGGAAAATGAACTCTATCGGGGATATCTGGGGGTGCTTCCTCAGAATCCGCAGAGTATGTTTATCAAAAAGACGGTGAGAGAGGATCTGTACGCTGTCATTGGCGGCAGACGGGAGAAAAAATCTGAGGAATACGGGGCTGATATGAAGAAAGCGGAGGCTATTCGGGGAATGGTGAGCCTGACAAAGCTGGAGGGACTTCTGGAGCGTCACCCCTACGATTTGTCCGGCGGGGAACAGCAGAGGCTTGCCCTGGCCAAGGTGTTGCTGTTGCGCCCAAGGCTCCTGCTGCTGGATGAGCCGACCAAGGGGATGGATGGTGAGTTCAAGCAGGCATTCGGTTCTCTTTTGAAGAAGCTGCAGAGCCACGGACTCACGATTTTGATGGTCTCCCATGATGTGGAGTTTGTGGCCGAATACGCCGACCGGGTGGGCTTATTTTTCCAGGGGAATGTCGTCACAAGCCAGAGCGCGCGGGAAATTTTTGCGGGGAACAGTTTCTACACGACGGCGGCGAACCGTATGGCACGGAAATATTTTCCCGATGCGGTGACCGGAAAGGAAGTGATCGCATGTCTGCGGGCGGAGATTTAGACGCATTTATAGAGGCGTTCTGGGGAGAGCGGGCGCAGGATGAGATAGCGACAGAGCCGACAGGCGCGGGAGGCAGGCAGGAAGCGCCGGGCGCCGACAGCAGCATGATCATCGCCCCGGTGTCCCGTGGCAAGGTCAGCCCGCGGACGTGGCTGGCTCTGGCGTTGATGCTTCTGACCGTACCTCTCTTGCTCTATATCCTTGTGAGATATGATCACGGGCGCAAATACCTGCTGATCAGCCTTTTGGTGGTGCTGTGCGCGATCGTTCCGTTTCTCATGGTTTTTGAGGGGCGAAAACCAAAGGCCAGGGAGATCATGGTGATCTCTGTCCTGGCGGCCATCGGTGTTGCCGGCCGGGCGGCCTTCTATATGATCCCCCATGTGAAGCCCGTCGCGGCGATCGTGATTTTGACGGGCATTTCATTTGGCGGAGAGGCTGGATTTTTAGTTGGCTGTATGATCGTGCTGGTCTCCAATATGTTTGCCGGACAGGGACCATGGACGCCATGGCAGATGTTTTCCTACGGGATGATCGGATTTCTGGCGGGCATCCTGTTCCAGAAGGGGATTTTAAAGCCAAAACTTGCGCATCTGTGCATGTACGGCTTTTTAAGCGTCGTCTTTATCTTCGGAGGAATCATGAATCCGGCGGGCGTTCTTATGGGATACGGTCAGATATCAAAAGAGGCCATATTCGCTGGCTACATATCCGGCCTGCCGATGGATTTGGTACAGGCGACGGCGACCGTGGGCTTCCTGTGTCTGCTTGGCAGGCCCATACTGGAGAAACTGGATCGCGTCAAGCGAAAATACGGACTCGTCCAGGGGACGAATCCGTATTGAGGTAAGTTTGGAAGAGGTACAGTACAGTTTAGATGAGTCTGAGCCGCTACTGAATGACAAACCGATATTCCGTCACGGTCTCGAAGGTTTCTCCGGCCCTCAGCAGTGATGAAGGGAATTCCGGGTGATTCGGTGCGTCCGGATACTGCTGGGTTTCAAAGCAGCAGCCACGGTGCTTTCCGTTCATCAGACCGTGTCTGCCCATGCCCTCAGGCAGCGCGTTGGCGGTGTATACCTGAAGGCCCGGCAGGTCGGTCCAGACCTCCAGAGCCCGGCCGCTCTTCGGCTCGGCAAAGACAGCCGCTTTGGCAAACGCGCCCGCGGCGCTGTTTAAGCAGAAGTTGTGGTCGATGCCGCCCACGGCCTGAATGTCGGCCATGTCGCACAGGATGGTCTCGCCGATCGGCTTCGGCTCCGTAAAATCCATCGGGGTGCCGGCCACCGGCGGTAATTCTCCGGTCGGCGCGCTGATCTCGTCGATGACCATATAGCGGTCGGCATCAAGCCACAGCGTGTGATCATAGATTTTACTGCCGTCGCAGGCCAGATTGAAATAGGCGTGGTTTGTAAAATTGACATAAGTATTTTTGTCGCTGACCGCCCTGTAGGCGATGCGGATGGTGTGATCCTCTGTCAGCGTGTAAGTCACAGTGCAGGTGAGATTGCCGGGGAATCCGTCCTGCATATCCGGGCTGAAGAAGGATAATGTCAGATGGTCGTCCGCCGCTTCCTCAACCTTCCAAGTATTGTAGGAAAAACGCCCGCCGCCGTGCAGACAGTTGGTGTTGTCATTGGCGGGCAGCCTGTATGTTGCGCCGTCCAGCTCAAAGGACGCGTTGCTGATGCGGTTGGCGAAACGCCCGACGAGCAGCCCCATAAAGCCGTTGCTCTGAATCAGATAGGGTTCCGGTGTCTCATAGCCGAGGATACAGTCGCCGAGTTTTCCGTCCCTGTCCGGCATCATGACTTCCCGGAGACCGCCGCCGAGCGTGGAGACTGTGATGCTCGCGCCGTCGTCAGTGGTCAAGGTATATTCATCCACGCCGCGCCCGTCCGGCAGATTTGCCCAAAATTTCCTTTCGATTTTTTTCATGGTGTCTACCTCCGTCTTTTTCAATTGTATCTTTTATTCTTCATTTTCGCTTTTGCTCTCGATTTTGCCTCTGCTTTCACCTTTATTTTCACTTTCATCTTCATCCGCATCCTCGTCATCGGATCTTTTGGCCTTTGCGATCTCAGCGATGGTCTGTTTTTTCGGCTTCGGGATCCTCTCAATCACCGCCTTGACATCGTCCATGCTGCCCTTGGTGAATCCGTCCTTGCTGATCATCACGCCCGGCTGATCCTTGCACAGAATGATATACAGATGCTCTGTCTCTTTGATTTCCTTGATCTTTTGATATGGGACATTGATGGTTTTTCCGCTCTCCGCAAATACGGTGAGGTTGTCATCGTAAAATGTCGTGTTGCGCTGCGGTTCGCCGCCCGCGTTGCGTGTCATCACCTTGTACTTGCTGTTGATGTTTGAGCGCGGCAAGAAATAGAGCACCCACGCCGCCATCGCGATAATTAAGACGGCCTCGACGATGAGCATGAACGGTGATCCGCCCCTGACGGCGCTGTAAATGCCGAAAGCCGCAAACAGGACAACGATAATCACCGCGGCGATGCGCAGCGTCCGTTTTGTCTTGGGGTTCGCCACGGCCGCCATCCCCTCGTGATATAGTTTTTTGGTGATCGTTATATGGTTTTCCGCAATCGTTCTCATTGCATCTCCTCCGTTTTTCTGTGTCAGGGTAACAGTTTGGCCTGTCTGAACTGCTACCAGTATACCACAATTTCCGAAAATGCGATAGAAAATCATTGTTTTTTTTGCCGAAAAAGTTTAAAATATACGTGAATGGCGCGAACGCCGGCGTGCGGAGCGATCCAGTCAATCAATACATAGTATTATTTAGAGATGGGAGATTTGAGATCATGGAAGGTTTTGGACAATTAATCGACAAACTGAAAAAAGACCCGAAAACAATCGTATTCACGGAAGGCACGGATCCGCGTATTCTGGAAGCGGCATCCCGTCTGCTCGCCGGATATTTCTTAGCTCCGATTCTGGTTGGCAATCCGGATGAAGTCCACGCGGCGGCGGAGGAGAGCGGTTATAATATCCGCGGCGCACAGATTATTGATCCGGCGAACTATGACCGCATGGATGAGATGGTTGACCTGTTCTGCGAGCTGCGCAAGAGCAAGGGTGTGACGCCCGACGAGGCGAGAAAGACACTGGCGCACGCCAACTATTTCGGCACGATGCTCGTGAAGATGGGCGTGGCAGACGCGCTTCTGGGCGGCGCGACCTACTCGACCGCCGATACCGTGCGTCCGGCCCTGCAGCTGATCAAGACCAAGCCGGGCAACAAGATCGTATCCTCCTGCTTTATCATGGTGCGCTCAAAGGCCAGCGGCGGCAATGAAGTGCTCGCGATGGGCGACTGCGCGATCAATATTGACCCGACCGAGGATGAACTGGTGGAGATCGGGATCGAGTGCGCGTCCTGCGCAAAGATTTTCGGCGTTGACCCGAAAGTCGCCTACCTGAGCTATTCGACGAAGGGATCCGGCAAGGGCCCTGACGTGGACAAGATGCGCAATGCGGCGGCCAAGGCCAAAGCCGCGGCGCCGGAGCTTCCGATTGACGGCGAACTTCAGTTTGACGCTGCCGTTGATCCGCGTGTCGCCCGCACAAAATGCGGTGTGTCCGATGTCGCAGGCCACGCCAATACCTTTATTTTCCCGAATATCAATGCCGGAAATATCGGTTACAAGATCGCTCAGCGCCTCGGCAATTTTGACGCCTACGGACCGATCCTTCTCGGCCTGAACGCGCCGATCAATGATCTCTCCAGAGGCTGCAATGCCATGGAGGTCTACTCGATGGCGATTATCACGGCTGCACTTGCATGACAGAATTCAGCGGCAGGTATCACGGTTTTATCTGTGATACCTGCCGCTGCTGCATAAAAGAAAGGTTAGAAAACTTCCGGTTTGATGCGGAAGTTGTAACTGTAGTGATCCCCATTCAGCCGGTACCGGTCGTCCAGCTGCGGCCCGCAGCTGTTGGAGCCAATACCGCTCTGCCGATAGTCGATACAGAGGACGGTGGCGCCGCATTTTTCCAGCTCATAGTTGTGTGCCTTTCGGGTCAGCTCCTCCGCCGTGTACTCGGAGACGTTGAAGCTGAATGTCTCGTCGTTGTAGACGGTGAGCCTCCTGTGATCGTCCTCGACGAAAATATATTCGCAGGCGTAATGGCTGCCGTTTTCCTGCGGGCGGATATAATCTTCATGCATAGCTGCCACATCCGACCGGAATTTACCGAGCCAGTCGGCCTGATGCTTGTCGATATAGCTCTCATATGGACCGTAGCCGAAATATTCCGTCCGGTTCATTTTTGCCGGAAGAAACAGGCGCAGCCCCAGGCGCGGCAGGTACGCGTCCGTCATCTCAAAAGGATTTCCGGAGCCGGCAGGATCTTTCGGCTGATGCCTAAAATAAATCGCCATCTCCCCGCGCATCATTCGGTCGCGGTCGACGTCGAAATGAACGATGATGCGCCCGTCCGGCCCAACGGTCCATGTACTCACAATGTCCAGATATCTCTGGCGGTAAACCGGCGCCAGGGAGGATATTGCTGTCAGTTTCAGACTGCCATCGGATTCTATTTCTGCCTGTACAGAGTAGGCTCTCGACTGCAGGCAGTCATAACCCGCCGCATACCAGAGCTCTTTGACCACGCGGTCATTGTCGGTCGGCGCCCGCCACACATTCATCTCCATCGGGCGATCCAGAAAGTCCTGATTTCTGTATGTCATTGCCTCAAACAGGCCCGTCAGCTTGTTGAATGTATAATTAAAATCCCTGCCATGAATATAGAGGAAACGGTCATCCGCGCTGAAAGTGACAGCGCCGCATTCGTCGGTCGGACATTCGGCGCCGACGGCGCTGGCACCGTCCGATGTATGGGCATCGCCGTTTTCCTCCGCGAGCAGTGTCTGAAGTTTCCGCGTCGGGGCATCCCGAAGCGTAAGCTGGTCGAAACCAAGCTCAAAGCCCGCCGCCCGGAACTGGTCAGCCCGGAGTAGACGCGAGCGGAAAATGACAGAGCATTTGCCGCCGGCCGGCGTGAGCGCCTGACAAACCACATTTTCTGCATATGCCAATGTGACTGGCAGCCGGACTTTTCTCTTGCTTCTCGGCGGCACGTCGAGCAGTTTCGCATCTCTGATTTCTCCCGTGGCCGCGATTTCGCCGTCACAGAGGATCTCATAAGTGATATATAAATAGTCTTTTAAATTCGTAAAATCCAGATTGTTCTGCAGAATATAGGTGCCTGACGCCGCGTCCGCGAGCTGCACGCGCATCGGCCGATGGACATTTTTGTATTCTTTCAGGCCGGTGGACGGCACGCGATCCGGGGAGACGAGCCCGTCCATGCAGAAATTGCCGTCGTGCGGATATTCACCGGAATCCCCGCCGTAATGGAACATTTTTTTGCCATTGTCCGCCGTTCCCGCGTAGACGCCGTGGTCGCACCACTCCCAGACAAAGCCGCCGACATAGGTGTCGTACTGTTCCTCAAGTCTGTAATAATCCTCGATGTCGCCCGGGCCGTTGCCCATGGCATGGACATATTCGCACTGGATCATCGGCTTGTCCGGGTGATTGCCGAGGTAGGCGCACATCTCTGGGATGGAAGCGTACATACGGCTGTACAGGTCGATATTTGAGTAGTCATTTTTTCCGCCGGTCGGACGGCGCGGACTGTGCAGCGCACCTTCGTAATGAGTCAGTCGACTCGGATCAAAGGCCTTTGTCCAGGCGAGCGCCGCCTCAAAACAGCACCCGAAGCCTGACTCATTGCCCATGGACCAGATGACGACACTTGGGCGGTTTTTGTCACGGATCACATTTTTCTTAACCCTGTCGGTGATGGCATCTGTCCAGTCCGGATTGTCGCTGAGAAACGGCGGAAACGGATATTTCTCGCCCTCCGCGAACAGGTCGGTGTTGAAAAGCTCGATGACGCCGTGAATCTCAAGATCGGACTCATCGATCACATAAAAACCGTATTCGTCGCAGAGCTCGTAAAACTGCGGCATATTTGGGTAATGGCTGGTGCGGATCGCATTGAAATTGTGCTGTTTCATCAGCGCCAGATCCTTTCGGATATGGTCGGTGGTCACGGCAAAGCCCACATATGGATCGCTGTCGTGGCGGTTGACGCCTCTGAAGCGCAGCTTGCGCCCGTTTAAGTAGACCACGGAGTC
>CAYRDY010000076.1:0-10006 GCA_964423195.1 uncultured Catenibacillus sp.
TTAACATTGCCGAAGCGGCGAAGCGGGCGAATATAGAGCCGTCTGAGTTTGAGGAAGGCTACAGGGCCTATCTTGGATGAGAGACGGGATGGGGACAACTGAAAATTTTATAGATGTCGGATCAAGAGAAATTTTGCGTCCGACATTATTTTTGGAGGAGGCAATCACAATGCAGGAACCATCTTTGGAACAGACGTTTGGGAGTTATATGCCGTGGAAGATTGACAGTCAGACCTGGGTGATCAGTTTTATGAATGGCACCGAGTATATGTATCTGTTGGAGGGCGATGAGAAGGCACTCCTCTTAGATGCGGGATACGGCGCGGGAAATCTGCGCGCATTTGTTGAAAAATTGACGGATAAGCCGGTGATTCTGGCAAATACGCATTTCCATCCGGATCATTCCGGCGGCAACGGTGAATTTGAAAAGGCTTATTTAAGCGCCGGCTGGGAGATTGACGCGCCGTCCGTGATGTCACCGGGCGCGGTGCCGTTTGATCTCTCAAAGTTGCCATATCCGGATTATGAGCGGGTGATCATCGGCGACGGGTATATTTTTGACCTTGGCGGCCGTAAAGTTGAAGTGCTTGAGGCGCTGCCAGCCCACTGCAACAGCAGCCTTTTCTTTTTAGACAGGGGACATCGGATGCTTTTTTCGGGTGATGAGTATGAGAGCACCCAGACATTGATGTACGATAATTCCAACAACCCGGATGCGCCGTATGATGTCCGGGAGAGACTGGATCATCTGAAGGCCAATGCGGAGCGCCTGATTTCGTTATCCGCGGATTACGACCTGATTTTGCCGAATCATAACGGCTGCCCGATTGCAAAGGAGTATTTGGATCACTATGTGGAGTTGGTGGATGCAGTCTATGACGGCCGGGCGATCATCGAGGATAAGTTGAATCATCCGTATATTGAGATGGATCCGGTAGCTCCGTCGCTTTGTCGCGTGCGCTGGTAAGATGTCTGCATTTTTTTTCGCAAAGATCTTGTCATGAGCGTTTATGGGAAATCATGTCATTAAATGTTTATTCAGGAAAAATACATAAGAAAAATAATAAAAAATATTTGAGATTATCGTCAGTATATATCATTAGGAGCGAGGAGGTAATTCATGAAGAGGGAAAGTTTTAACAAGGGTTGGAAAGTCTGGAAGGACCTGGATCCGTTTGAGCTGGTATTCAGGGTTCCCGACGACGCGAAAGACGTCGATCTGCCGTATGACGCGATGTTCCATGAGGAGCAGAGGCCGGGGACGGCCAACGGCGGCTATACCGGAAATATCGACGGCTCGGAGTACAAATTCTACAAGCGTTTCTCTGTGCCGGAGGAATATCGCGGCGGCCGTGTGATGCTGCAGTTTGAGGGCGTTTACCGAAATGCCGCCGTGTTTGTCAATCAGTCGAGAGTGGGCGGCAGCGCTTATGGCTACACGGATTTTACGGTCGATGCCGGTGACTATCTGAGGTACGGCGAGGAGAATGAGGTTCTCGTCACCGTGAAGTGCGGCACCAGAAGCAGCCGATGGTACAGCGGCGGCGGCATTTATCGGGACGTGTGGTTGCTCTGCGGCGGCAGCGTTTATGTGAAGCCGTATGATCTGCGCCTCACGACCCTGAATGTGGACAATGACGGCGCGCTCGTCGAGGTCTCGGCGATCATTCACAATGACGGACCGGAGGCAAGGGAGATGACGGTTTCCGTGAATATAAAGGATGATGATGGGCATACGGCGGCGGACGGCCATTATCCGGTGCGGATGAACAGCCGCTCGGCGCTGCGTTTCCGCAAAAATATCTATATTGATCATGCGAAGCTCTGGGATGAGGATGCGCCGAATCTCTACACGGTGACACTTTCGGTCACGGACGGCGAACATGTGCTGGATGAGACGGCCATCACCTCCGGCGTGCGCAAGCTCTCCGTGGATTCACGCCACGGCCTGCGCGTCAACGGCAAAACGGTGAAGCTGCGCGGGGCATGTATTCACCACGATCAGGGCATTCTTGGATCAGCGACGTATGATGACTATGAATACCGGCGCGTGAAACGACTCAAGGCGGCCGGTTTCAACGCGATTCGCTCCGCGCACAATCCGGCCTCCCAGGCACTCCTGAAAGCGTGCGACAGGCTGGGTGTCTATGTGCTGGACGAATTTGTCGATGTCTGGAATAAGAGCAAGGTCAGCTATGATTATTCCGTCGATTTTGAGCGCTGCTGGGCGAGCGACGTCGAACACATGGTGGCGGCGGACTACAATCACCCGTCGGTGATTCTTTATTCGACCGGCAATGAGATCTTTGAGATCTGCACCGAAAAGGGATTTGAGACCAGCCGTATGCTGAGCGATAAGTTTCATGAACTGGATCCGACCAGGTACACGACCAATGGCATCAACGGCGCGTTTGCCGCGGGGGACGACCTGGCGAAGATCGTTGACGATGTCACGGACGGGCAGGTCGATACCGGTAAGGGTGATGTCAATGTTTTCATGGGGGCCATGGAGACGAATATGCCGGATATCGTGGCGCACCCGATTATCGGCGGCATTCTGGAAAAACTGGAGACGACGATGGATATCGCCGGCTACAATTATATGACTTCCCGGTATCTAAATGACGCGGCGAAGTACGCCAATCGGGTGATGTTGGGAACGGAGACGTATCCGAAGCAGATCGCTGAGAACTGGGACGTGATCACGCGCTGTCCGGCGGTGATCGGTGATTTCACGTGGACCGGCTGGGATTATCTGGGCGAGGTGTCGTCGAATTTTCCGGATCTGATGAACTGCGGCGGGGATATCTCTGTCATCGGCAATCGACGGCCGACTTCCTATTACAGGGAGATTGTCTTCGGACTCACCAAGCGGCCGTGTATCGCCGTGCAGCAGCCGGATCATTACGGCATTCCGCGCAATTTCGGTCCGTGGTGCTATACGGACTGCACCTTCAATTATACCTATGAGGGGCAGGAGGGCAAGCCGATCATGATCCAGGTCTACGGCGGCGGTGACAGCGCGGAGCTGTTCGTCAACGGCAGATCGCTGGGCGTGCAGCCGTGCGGCAGGGAGACGGCCTTTGAGACGCAGTTCAATACCGTCTATGAGCCGGGCGAACTGGTGGCTGTCGCCTATGAGAACGGTCAGGAGATCGGGCGCACGTCGCTAAAGAGCGCTGGACAGCCGGCGACGGTCGCCTTGTCTGCGGAGAAGTACAAGACGCTGGCCTTTGTCAATATCGACGTGGTGGACGCGGACGGCCTGCTTGTGGCGGACGCGACGACTCCGCTGTCGGTCAAAGTCGAGGGCGCGGCGGAGCTGACGGCCTTTGGCGCGGCCAGAGCCCTGCACCACCAGGGATTTGAGTTGCCGGAGACGACGGCCGGTGAGGGCCATGCCCTGGCCATTCTCAAATTGCGCGGCGAGGGCGCTACAAAAGTGATCGTTTCCGGCGAGAGCATTCGGCCGGCGACAGTCGAATTATGAGAGCGGCAGGGCCGCGGCCGGTGAAGACCATGTGCGCGGCAGGCCGCGGCGAGTGAAGAATATGAGTGTGGCGGCAGGCCGCGGCTGTTTGATTAATGTTGGAAATGGAGGTATGCACTGAATGAAAATTACGGGATTAAAGACGAATCATCTGGTCAATCCATTGGGTTATGAGATCGGGACGCCGAGCGTGTCCTTCCGGGTGGAGGAGACGGAGGCAAAGCGGGCGGCGGCCATCCGTGTGCAGGTCGCTCTGGATGAGGATTTTGCCGATGTGGTCTATGACACGGGAAAATCCGCGGAGTTAAAGACAATCGGGGTCAAGCTGCCGATGGCACTCAAACCTCGCACGCGCTATTACTGGAAGGCCGAGGTGTGGGGCGATAACGGCGATTACGCGCAGAGCGGCGCGGCGTGGTTTGAGACCGCGAAGATGGATGAGCCGTGGCACGGGCAGTGGATCGGCGGCGCGGACGCGGACGCTCCGAACACCGTGCTGAGCAAGGTTTTTACGGCAGAGAGGGATTATCCGGACAGCCGCGTCTATGTGACCGGCCTCGGCCTCTATGAGATGTTTCTCGACGGCGAGCGCGTGGGCAATGAATATCTGGCGCCTGGCTGCACGGACTACAATCAGTGGATCCAGTATCAGACCTATGCCGTGAATATCGCTGCCGGCACGCACAGGCTGGAGGTCAGCCTGGCTGACGGCTGGTACAAGGGGCGCTTTGGCCTCGATCACGCGGTCAACAATTACGGCGACCACGACAAGATGATTTTTGAACTGGTGATGAGGGACGCAGACGGACATGTTGAGACGGTCGTCTCCGATGACTCGTGGACGGCGGAGGCCGGCGATGTGATGTTCAGCAATATCTATGACGGAGAGATCTATGCGCCGGGCAGAGAAAAGACATCGACGCGCGCGGTGGTGCTTGACGCGCCGAGGGGGCGTCTGTGCGCGCGGTACGGTCAGCCGGTCGTCGTCAAGGAAGAGCTCAAGCCGATTGAGATCATTCACACCCCGGCGGGCGAGACGGTGCTTGACATGGGCCAGAATATGGCCGGATTGCTTAAGTTTGCCGTGGATGAGCCGAAGGGGACAAAGATTTATCTGCAGTTCGGCGAAGTCCTTCAGGATGGGAATTTTTACAGGGACAATCTGCGCACGGCCAAGGCGGAGTTTACCTATATCTCCGACGGCACGGCGAGGGAAGTCTGCCAGCATTTTACCTACTATGGGTTCAGATATGTGAAAGTGACAGGATTTACAAAAGAGATCACGCCGGAACAGTTTACCGCGCTGGTGCTGTACAGTGACCTTGAGCGGACCGGCTGGATTTCCACCAGCAACGAGAAGGTCAATCGACTGATCCAGAATGCTGTCTGGGGGCAGAAGAGCAATTACGTCGATGTGCCGACCGACTGTCCGCAGAGGGATGAGCGCATGGGCTGGACGGCGGACACGCAGGTGTTTTCGGGCACGGCCTGCTTCAATATGGACAGCTACAATTTTCTGCGCAAGTTCTGCCATGACCTCTATGAGACACAAAAAGAGCTGGGGCATGTCACGGCCGTGATTCCAGCGTTTCATGAAGATGGCGCGACCTGCTCGGTCTGGGGCGACGCGGCGACGATCATTCCGTGGAACCTGTACCTGTACTATGGCGACACGGCCATTCTTGAGGAACAGTATGAGAGCATGCGCCAGTGGGTTGAGTATATCAGGGGCATCGACGCGTCGACCGGCGACCGCCGCCTCTGGGATGTCGGCTTCCATTTTGGCGACTGGCTGGCGCTGGACAATGAGCGAACCGATGATTACAAGGGCGGCACAGAGGATGCCTATATCGCGACCGCTTATTACTACAATTCGGCGAAAATTGTGTCCAAAGCGGCGAAAATTCTCGGAAAGGACGAGGACGCAAAGGCATACGGCCAGCTGGCTGAGGAGATCAAGACCGCTCTTCAGAGGGAATATTTTACGCCGACCGGCCGCCTGGCCCTGACGACACAGACCGCATACGCGCTGGCACTTTACATGGATTTTGCGCCTGAGGGCAGTAAGGCGCGCGCGGCCGAATTCCTGAAAGAAAAGCTCAGACTCAGCAACGGCCATCTGAAAACCGGTTTTGTGGGGACCTATATCTTAAATAAAGTGCTGTCCGATTACGGCAGCAACGATCTGGCATACAAGCTACTCTTGAACGAGGATTATCCGAGCTGGCTCTATGCGGTCAACCTAGGCGCCACCACCATCTGGGAGCGCTGGAATTCTCTTTTGCCGGACGGAAAAATCAGCGGGACGGATATGAATTCGCTGAATCACTACTCCTACGGCAGTGTCCTTGAGTGGATGTACCGCAATATGGCCGGCCTGCACTTGGAGGAGGATCATCCGGGCTTTACCCATGTGACGATCGCTCCGCAGCCGGATTACCGGATCACCTCCTGCGATATGCGGTATGATTCGATTGCTGGCACATACAGGATCCGCTGGGAGCTGAAGCCGACCGGGGCGTTTTGTCTCCATGTGGAGGTGCCGTTTGGCGCCACGGCGAGTGTGGTGCTGCCAAATGCCGGTCGGGCGCCGTTTGAGATTGAGAGCGGCAGCTATGATTATGAATATATGCCGGAGACATCAATCATTAAGACATACTCGGCAGACTCGCCGCTTGGCGATTTGCTGGAGAATCCAGAGACTCTGGCCGTGCTTGAGAAGTATTTGCCGGAGTGGCGAAATATTCCGAATACGATGTACCCACTGTCAATCAAAATGATCAATGATACGCCGCTTTTGCATGTGGGCGGCGAGCAGATGGCGGCGCTGAACGCGGAGCTGGCAGGGTGCTGAGATTGCTTTGCCACCTGTCATTTGAAATGCGTAAAAACATTTATGGAGGTTTTTTCTATGGATTATATTGCGAACGCGGGGCAGAGTTATGTGCCGTTCAGGGACAATATCAATGTCGACCTGCTGCCGTTTGAGCGTCCGGCCAAACCGGACCCGCCGCTGCCGGAGTTGGAACTGAACCCCGCGGCGATCGAGAAAGGGCTGGTGCTGCCGTCACAGAAGCAGCATTTTCTGCCGGGCGTGACCTCGGAGATGATGGACTGGTTCTGGGCGAATATGGAGAAGGGGTATTATCTCTGGGCGCCGGGATCCCACAAGCGGTTCAGCTGGGTGAAATCGCCGGTGGAAGTCGGCATGGAGGATTCCGTCCACATGATCGCTGAGACAGTCGGCAAGGGGATTCCGGTCTTTGGCGGCAACGGCATTCAGATCCACCGGCTGCATCTGGAAGAATTTTTCCCGTTCACGACATCGCTGAAGCATGTGATCTGTGAGGGCGTGTTCAACGATCTCGGTGAGATGGTGGATTCCACGACGCATATGTGGGAGGATGTCCCCGGCGGCTGTGTCCATATCACGGCCACCGTGGCCAATTCCAGGGCATCAATGCCGCCGGCCTTTGTGCTGGAGCTGATCAAAAAGGATCCGAATGTGAAGATCACGCCGAATTACGCGACCGACCATGAGGATTATGAGGCCAGCCAGTGGCCGATCTTCCTTCCAAAGCTCTATGGACTGTGGAAGGATCATCCGGATCCGTCGCAAAACGTGCACTGTTGTCTTGAGGTCGAGCAGGTGGGCGAGTACAGGTACCGCTATGTGAAAAATAACGGTCCGGTCGTGCTGTGACGCAAAGGAGGTCTGTCATGGAATTTATTGTCAAACACAAAGAGAGGATCGTCGCAGCCCTGCAGTTGACGCTTGCACTGCTGGGTGTCATCTTTTATCTGAAAAATCTGAACAAGAATCAGTACGCGGACGCCAAGAAGCTGTCAAAGCTGGAGACAAAGCAGAAGGCCAAGCTGATGAAGATGCAGTACAAAAATGATAAAAAGGCGCTGAAGAAAAATTTTAAGGCTCAACGGGCAGTGGCTTAGCGGGGGTCGTTTTGATGAGTAATCTAAAGATTGCGGTGGCGGGGACAGGTTATGTCGGAATGTCGATCGCGACGCTTTTGGCGCAGCATAATCAGGTGACGGCTGTGGACATTGTGCCGGAGAAGGTGGATATGATCAACCGCAGAGAGTCGCCGATCCAGGATGAATATATTGAAAAATACCTCGCGGAAAAGGATCTCGGCCTGACAGCCACGCTTGACGCGGAGGCTGCCTACGCGGACGCGGATTTTGTGGTGATCGCTGCGCCGACGAATTATGACAGCAAAAAGAATTTTTTTGATACGACGGCCGTGGAGGCGGTGATCGATCTGGTTCTCTCCCATAATCCGAACGCCATGATGGTGATTAAATCGACGGTTCCGGTCGGATTTACCAGATTCATCCGGCAGAAGACGGGCAGCGGCAACATCCTGTTCAGCCCTGAGTTTTTGCGCGAATCGAGGGCTCTGTATGACAATCTCTATCCTTCCAGGATCATCGTCGGCACCGATTTGGAGGACGAGCGGCTGATGGCGGCGGCGCGCACATTTGCCGGACTCTTGCAGGAGGGCGCGGTCAAAGAAAATATCGATATTTTGTATATGGGATTTACCGAGGCGGAGGCGGTGAAACTGTTCGCCAACACCTATCTGGCGCTGAGAGTTTCGTACTTTAACGAGCTGGATACATATGCGGAGATGAAGGGCTTGGATACAAAGGCCATCATCGACGGCGTCTGTCTGGATCCGCGTATCGGCTCTCATTACAATAATCCATCGTTCGGCTACGGCGGCTACTGTCTGCCGAAGGATACCAAGCAGCTGCTGGCCAACTATGCGGATGTGCCGGAGAATCTGATCGAGGCGATCGTGGAGAGCAACCGCACCAGAAAGGACTTTATCGCCGACCGCGTGCTGAATATGGCGGGATATTATGATTATTATAATCGCGGTGATTACAGCGCGGATGAGGAGCGGAGCTGTGTGGTCGGCGTATACCGGCTGACGATGAAGAGCAACAGCGATAATTTCCGCCAGAGCTCGATCCAGGGCGTCATGAAGCGCATAAAGGCCAAGGGGGCGACGGTCATCGTATACGAGCCGACGCTGAGTGACGGCAGCACTTTCTTTGGCTCCCAGGTGGTCAATGATCTCAAAAAATTTAAGGAATCGTCCGACGCGATTATCGCGAACCGCTATGACAGCTGTCTTGATGATGTGGCAGAGAAGGTCTACACGCGCGATCTGTTCCGCAGGGATTAAAATGCCATCTGATCATCAATTTTCATGCGCCGCGCGACGCGAAGCTATACAAGGGAGCTGTCCCTCACCCGACGGGTGAGGGACAGCTCCCTTGCGGATTTTATGCGCTGTCCGGTGAAACACAGTTCGTCAGAGAGCCGGACTCACATTCTGGTGTTCCAGCGCCGCCTGGATGAAACCGTTGAACAGCGGGTGACATTTATTCGGTCTGGACTTAAACTCCGGGTGGGCCTGGGTGGCCACAAACCACGGGTGGTCGGTGAGCTCAATCATCTCCACGATGCGGCCGTCCGGAGAGATGCCGCAGAGCTTCATGCCGTTTTCGATAAAATCACTGCGGTAATCATTGTTAAACTCATAGCGGTGGCGATGCCTCTCAGAAATTTCTCTCTGGCCGTATAGCTGATAGGCCTTGCAGTCCTTGGAGAGAATGCACTTGTAGGCGCCGAGCCGCAGGGTCCCGCCGAGATCGGTCACGCCGAGCTGATTCGGCATGATGTGGATGACCGGATGCGCGGTGTCCGGATTCAATTCGGCGCTGTTGGCATCCGCGTAGCCGAGCACATGGCGGGCAAACTCGACCACGGCAAGCTGCATGCCGAGGCAGAGGCCGAGGTACGGGATTTTATTCTCACGGGCGTACTGGATGGCCGTGATCTTGCCCTCGATGCCCCTGTTGCCGAAGCCGCCCGGAACGACGATGCCGTCGGCCTCATGCAGCAGTTCGTCGACATTGAAACTGCTCACAAGCTCAGAGTCGACCCACAGGATCTCCACCTCCGCGCTGTTGGCGAACGAGGCGTGCTTGAGCGCCTCGACGACACTTAAGTAGGCGTCGTGGAGCAGGACATATTTGCCGACGAGGGCGACGCGCACCTTGCGCGTCGGATTTTTCCATTTGTCGACCATGGCGCGCCACTCGTCGAGATCCGGCTCAGGACATTCGATGCCCAGGCGCTTGCAGACCACGCGGGCCAGGCCCTCTTTTTCCAGGGAGAGGACGGCCTCATAGAGGACGGGCACGTCAAGGTTCTGGATGACATTTTCGGTCGGCACGTTGCAGAACAGAGAAATTTTATCTTTGACATCCCTCGAAAGCTCCAGCTCGCTGCGGCAGACAATGACGTCCGCTCTCAGGCCAAGCCCCTGCAGATCCTTGACCGTATTCTGGGTCGGCTTGGTCTTCATCTCGCCGGATGCCTTGATATAAGGGATCAGTGTCACATGGATGAGCATGCAGTTTTCGTGGCCGACCTCGGACTGGAACTGGCGGATCGACTCGATGAACGGCTGGCTCTCGATA
>CAYRDY010000077.1:0-9929 GCA_964423195.1 uncultured Catenibacillus sp.
CGTGCAAATGCGATATTGTTTACAACATCAACAGAAAGCTCGTCTTCAGAATATGCACCTACATAATTACACACCCCTAAAACCAGTGGTGGCATCTTATGCACTTTTAATCCTTGCCCCGTGTCATCAAAACAACGGTCTCTGCATGTACCGTTTGAGCAAATAAATCCACAAAACACATTCTCTCTACGCGGTAACCAGCGCCCAGCAGCGGACCCAGATCTCTGGCGAGGCTGGTCGGCTTGCAGGAGATATAAATGATCCGCTCCGCGCCGTAATCGATGATTTTTTTCAGCGCTCTCGGATGGATGCCGTCCCGCGGCGGATCGAGCACAATAGCATCCGGCTTCTCCTCGATTTCGTCCAGCACCTTTAAGACGTCCCCCGCGAGAAACGTGCAGTTGTCCAGCCCATTCAGCTCGGCATTGACCCGCGCCGCCGCCACGGCCTCATCGACGATCTCCACACCGATCACCTTTTTGGCCACCGGCGCCAGGATCTGTGCGATTGTGCCGGTGCCGCTGTACAGATCGAAAATGACCCTGTCTCTCGTTTCCCCGATATAACGGCGCACCGCCGAATAGAGCCGCTCCGCCCCAGGCGTGTTGGTCTGGAAAAATGAGAACGGCGTGATCTTGAATTTCAGCCCGAGAACAGTTTCAAAGATGTGATCTCTTCCGTACAACACGCGCATCTCATCGCTCTTCACCACATCCGCAGGGCTGTCATTGATGATGTGCAAAATTCCGGCAATACGCCCCGACAGGCCGTCCGCCTCCAATGCCAGCAGCCGGCGCACCAATGGCTGTAAGTCGTATGCGCCCTGGCTGGTCGTCACCAGATTGACGAGCAATTCCCCGCTGGCAAAGGAGCGGCGCAAAAGCAGATGGCGAAGATAGCCTTCGTGGCGCACCTTTTGATAAAACGGTGCCGGAAATTCCGTAAAATAGTCGAGGACACAGCGCAAAATCTTGCAGAAATCCTCATGCACAATCTTGCAGTCATCCGTCGTCAGCACATCGTAGGTGCTGCCTTTCCTGTGCAGCCCCAGCGACAACGGGCCGCCCTTGTACGCGTCGCCGAAAGAAAACTCCATTTTATTGCGATACCCCGTCTCCTCCGGACTCGGAATCATGCCGTCAAAAGCATACGCGTTCGGCGCCCCGCAGGCCGCCTCTGTCCCACTGGCCATCTCCGCCCCGCTCTCCGCCTCTGTCCCAGCATCCAGTCTCTGCCCGCCGGCCGCTATCGCCGCGTCCAGCAGTTCTTTCAGCTGATTTTTTTTCATCTCAAGCTGATCTTCGTAGGTCATGGTCTGATACATGCAGCCGCCGCAGGCAGGAAAATTCCGGCACAGCGGCGCGCGCTTTTCAAGCGGCGACGGTTCAATGACTTCAATCAGCCGTGCCTCCAGGTTCTTTCCCCTTTTCTTATTCACACAGGCGCGCACGCTCTGTCCGGGAATCCCGTTCTTGACAGTGACCGTTTCGCCGTCCAAAAAAACACGGCCCTTATTGGGAAAATCGACCTTTTCAATGACGCCCTCAAAAATATCGCCCTTTTTCATCTCATCACATACCTCTTCAAAAAAACGGGGGATGCTCTCGCATCCCCCGAATATGGTTTTTCATTTTGCCCGACGGATTCCCCGCCGCGACTTTTTTGATTTACCTAAGACACATCACTTCTCGAAGCTGCATTTTCTCATTTACTCGGCAGCCTTTTCAGGTGTGGCTTCTTCCGTCGCGGCCGTATCGGCAGCCTTTTCCTCATCTGCTCCGGACTCGTCCTCAAAATCATTCAGATCCTCAAAGTCATCCTCGAAATCGTCCTCAAAATCATCCTCAAAATCGTCAAATTCATCGTCATCTTTTTTGCAAATATGTTTGTACAGCACAAACACCAGCGTAGCTACAGCCACCAATATCGAGATCACTGACAGAACGACCGCACAAGTTCTCTTCTTTTTTTCTTTCTCTTCCTTTTTTTGGGCTGCGTCCGCCAGATTGATCTTCTTGAGAATATCTTCAAGCTTATCCATTTTTTATTCTCCTTTCCTCCATTGCGTCGAACTTGCTTTGAATTCAAAGTTCATTGACAGTATAACACTAATCGAATAAAATTACCACAATATTTTTTGCAATACTTCAAATTTTTATAATTTTTATAATACCTTTAAATTTGCAAAACCGGCGTACATTTTCTTCGTTCCGAACCGCTCAAAATTCACTGTCACCTCATAATCCTTGTCGCCGTCCACAATTTTAAGCACAGTGCCTGTGCCGAACTTCACATGGGATACCATGTCTCCCTCCGCGTAGTCCAGCGGATGCTTGTTGTATCCCTTGGATACGCCGGCCATATACGGGACTGCCGCGCTGCGTTTCGGCCCGCTCTGCCCGGCAGGAGGCGCGCTCCCGCCGCCGGCCCGTGACGCCATACCGGCCCCGCTGTACGACCGCCCCGCGGACCCTGTGGCCGCCCGCGGCGCCGCCTGACCCTTTCCGCCGCCGGCCCGTGACGCCATACCGCCCCAGCTATACGACCGCCCCGCGGACCCTGTGACCGCCCGCGGCGGCGCCTGATGTCCCCTGCCGCCGGCTTGATTTGTCTTTCCCGCGGCGGCGCCGAATCCGAAAAGGCTGTGGGGTATCTCCGTGACAAACCTCGAAACCTTGTTATACTGTGTCTCGCCGCGCACCATGCGCGTCTTTGCGCAGGTCATCTTTAAATATTTCATGGCACGCGTAATGCCCACATAGCACAGCCGCCGCTCCTCCTCCATGGCCTCGCCGTAATCCTCAGCCACGATCGCTCTGTAGCCGGGGAACAGGCCGTCCTCCATGCCGCTCATGAAGACATAGGGAAATTCCAGTCCCTTGGCGCTGTGCAGTGTCATCAGCAACACCCTGTCCTCCGAGGCGTCCATGTCGTCCACGTCAGCCACCAGCGAGACATCCGCCAGAAATTCGCTCAGCGTCCCCTCCGGATAATCCCTCTCATAGGCGGCAATCTTATTTCTCAACTCATCAATATTCTCAATGCGGCTCTCTGCCTCCGGCGTCCCCTCGGCTTCTAGCTCACGGACATAGCCGGTGTCCGCGATGATTTCCTCAAGCAGGCCGGAAATGCCGACATACGGCAGTTTGCTCCGGTACACGAGCATCTGATCCGCGAAGCGGTAAATCTTTTCCGCAGCCCTGCCCAGATCCGGGATATTTCTGGCCATCTTCGCCGCCTCAAAAAAGCTCACCTGACTGCGAGCCGCATACGCCTCAACCCTGGCGACCGACGTATCGCCGATGCCCCGCCTCGGCACATTGATGATCCGCTTTGAGGCCACGTCATCGCTGCCGTTGTCCACCGTTTTTAAGTAGGCCAGCAAATCCTTGATCTCCCGTCGCTGATAAAAATTCTGCCCGCCCACGATCCGGTAGGGGATGCCCCGGATCACAAGGCGCTCCTCAAGGCTGCGCGACTGCGCCTTGGTCCGGTAGAGCACCGCGCAGTCCTTATAGGATGCCTTGCCGGAGCTGACAATCGCCTCAATGTCACCGGCAATACCGTCAGCCTCCTCCGCCTCATTATAATACTGCTGAAATCCCAGCGGCGCGCCCGCCCCGTTGGACGTCCACAATCTCTTGTCCTTGCGCCCGCGATTGTGGTGGATGACCTCATTGGCGGCCTCCAGGATGCGCCCTGTCGATCGGTAATTCTGCTCCAGTTTGATGACCTTCGCGTCCGGATACTCCCTCTCGAAATTCAGAATATTGTAAATATTCGCGCCGCGGAATTTGTAAATGGACTGATCGTCGTCGCCGACCACGCAGAGATTCCGATATTTGCCGGCCAGAAGGCTCACAAACCGAAACTGCGCCGTGTTGGTATCCTGATACTCGTCCACCATCAAATATTTGAAGCGCTCCTGATAGTAATCCAGGACATCCGCGTTATTCCTGAACAGTTCCACAGTCTTGAAGATCAGATCATCAAAATCGAGCGCGTTATTCCGCCGCAGCGCCGCCTGATATTCTCTGTATGCCTGCCCGATGCGCTGCATGGCATAATCATCCGGATGCTGCGCCAAAAATTCATCCGGCCCTGTCAATTCATCCTTCGCCGATGAGATCGCCGCGAGGATAGACTGTTCCTTGTAAATCTTTGTGTCAATATTGAGCCGCTTGCACACATCGCGCATGACAATTTTCTGATCGTCGGTATCATAGATCGTAAAATTTCGGTCAAAACCCAGTCTGTCAATAAACCGCCGCAGGATGCGCACGCACAGGGAATGGAACGTGCTCACCCACACATCCTCGGCGCCGACGCTGACGATTTTGTCCACGCGCTCACGCATCTCATCAGCCGCCTTGTTGGTAAATGTGATGGCCATAATATTCCACGGATTGATGCCGGCCTCGTCGATCATATAGGCCGCCCTGTGCGTCAGCACCCGCGTCTTTCCCGAACCCGCGCCGGCCAATAAAAGCAGCGGCCCGTCCACATAACGGACCGCTTCCTGCTGCGCCGGATTTAAATCTTCATAGACACTCATTTTTCTCTCTTTCTTGACGCACTTTAGTGCGTCATCAAGGTAGATTTGGAAGTTCACTTCCAAACTTTCTGTCCTTTGCCCATATGCGATCTGCCGGCACCGAGATCACCCGACGGATCCCACGACAATGTGCTCCCAGATCTCCGAATAACTCACCGTGTACTCCGATTTCCACTCATTTTCTTTTTGCAGAATTCTCTCCGTAATCTCCGTATTCAGCTCATCCTCACCGACGGATTCGCCGGCGGCCTCCATCTCGCCGCGGACTTCATCGCCGATGGCATTTGTCACCGCCGTAATGATCTGATATTTCACATAGACGCTCTCGACAGCATCCTGCCGCAGTCCAAACTCCTCGGTCACCTCCGGTCCGAGATTCTGAATAAATGTCTCCGCCTCCTGCGCACACATCTCACGGATGGCGTCGGTCACCTCAATGCCGTAATCCGCGGCCTTGTCCATGTAAATCTCCGCGCGGACAATGTCACTCTCCAGCTCGTCCTTGGCCGTCTCGGACACCGTGCGCCCGTCGTCCATGATTTCCTCCCACGGCTCCTCTCCGTAGCTTTCAATATAATGGCTTCTCAGCATATAGAGGCGGACATTCACCTCATCCATCAATACCTGATGATCGCCGACCGTCAACACTGTCACCAGATTCTCCGCCTGCGCACCCGCCGTCTCCGGAACAGTCTCCGCCGATTCCGAAATGCTCCCGCTCTCAGCCGACGGCTGCGATTCAATCTGCGCCTGCGTATCGGCGGTCCCGATCGCCTCATCGCTCTCCCCGTCACTTGGCCCGTCATCTGACCGCCCGATTAGAAATCCGATAAAAATGCCGATGATCATCGCCACAACAATCAAAAGAACACTGATTATCATTGCCGTTGTTTTCTTTTTCTCCATGCCGTTCTCCCCTCTGTCAACGCACATGCGCCGCCGTCATAAGCGCGCTGTCACGGATAAAGGCCGATTGCTCCGCACCCGCGGCGCGTCCGCGCTTCGGTCAGCGCTCATCGCGCGCAATCGGCGCCGTTGTTCATATAAACATCATAGCATAGCCTGATAAAATTGTTAAGACTTTTTTACAATCATTTCACTTATTGAGAATTTTGAGAATCTTTCGGGCCGCAAAATCGCTTATTTCCTCAAATTCGCCGGCACTCTCTTGAAATTTCTCCGGAATCCGGATAAAGGCCACCCGCTCGACCTGTCCCTGTAGCATGGCAAGCAGCCGGCATTTCTCAAGATACAGATGCTCATTTTCATACCGAGATTCACAGAAATGCACCAGCACGCGCCGTATTCCCGCGTTCGGGCTTTCTGCCGAGACAAGCATCGTATTTTGCGATGTAATTCCAAACATCTCAAGCCAGCGCCCGACCGAATCAGGACACGCTCTGAAAATCTGATCCGCCGTCGAAATCCGGAATACCGCATGCTCATTCAATTCCGTTTTCCGGCCCACCGCCTCACAGACAATATCCGGAAACAGCCTCTGGTAGTCATTTTCTTTCTCCACATCCGACATTTTCAGATGAAAGAACAGATAGTCCAACAGCGACGCGTAGGACATCCGGCGCATCAATCCCGCAATCTGTCCGTCCTCTCTGATACTGAGACGCCTGATGAGTTCAGAGATCAGATCCGGCCCGTATTTCGCGAAGGACGGCCTCGCAAAATAGGTTTCGATCTTTTGATTGTAATGCGCCGAGAGATTTGCCTTCTCATTCAGCCATCTGCAAAACTGCGCGCTGTCGACACCGATGCCCGCCGCAATCTGGTTGTAGTACAATCCCTCTCTTTGTTTCAGCAAACGGCACATAATGATAAAACACTGCTGTGCAATCATATTTTCATGCTTTTTCATGTCTTGTGTCCACGCTCCTAATTAAATATCACCTCAGAGCGCGAAAAAGTTACACAAAAAATTAAATTTTTTTATTTTTTTGAAAATTTTATATAATTTGTTTATTTCCAAAAATTACGGCACTCTTTCCGGTCGTACATTTCAATTCGCGCATCACACCAAGCGCTCTCGCGACATATATGCGGCACAATATGATCTAAGGATTGTATTTTCCGACAAAATGTAATAAAATGAAGATACTGACTTAGAAAAACCGCCTGACTACACTTTAAAGATGCTGACTTAGAAAAGCCGCCTGACTACACTTTAAAAAAGAGGGGAATAGAAATGACGAGAGAACAAATTCAGGAACTCATTCTGCCGGACGGACATTACGCAAAACTCATGGATACCGTCGTAGAGCCATATCTTGCGGAACACATGACGGCACACTTTGCCGAGCGGGAAGCCGGCAAAAAGATCTTTTATATCAAGGGCATGGTGGAGGATCCCCGCGGGCTCGTGATCATTTCCCACGGCTACACGGAAACGATCGAAAAATACAAAGAAATCATTTATTATTTTCTGAAAGCCGGATACTGTGTCTATATGCCGGAACACTGCGGACACGGTCGCAGCTATCGGCTGACGGACGACCCTTCGCTGGTGCATGTCGATGATTACCACCGATATGTCAATGATCTGCTTTTCATCACAAGGCTGGGGGCAAAGGAGAATCCCGGCCTGCCAATCTATCTCTTTGGCCACTCCATGGGCGGTGGGATCGCGGCGGCAACGGCGGCAGCGGACCCGAAACTGTTTCAACGGGTGATCCTGAACTCGCCGATGATCCGGCCAAGTACGGGAGATGTCCCGTGGATGATCGCCGGGGCTTTTGTCCTCTTCCAGTGCAAAATCGGAAATGAGAGAGCCTATGTGATGGGACATCAGCCATATCAGGGCAAAGAGCCGTTTGAGGACAGCGCGGCCACATCCCGCGAGCGCTTTGACTATTACCAGGAGAAAAAATTTCGGGAACCTCTGTTCCAGATGTCGGCGGCGTCCTACGGATGGTCGCTCGCGGCAACGCGCTTAAGCTGTGATCTTTTGCTGACGGGTTGGAAAAAGATCTCCTGCCCTGTGCTGATTTTCGAGGCGGAGGAAGATCAGTTTGTCTCGCTCAAAGCGATCCAGAGCTTCGCGCGCAAACTCCACCGCAGAAAAGATTCGTGGGTAAAATTGGTCCATATCCCGGAGAGCAAACATGAGACATTCTCATCCAGCCAGAAAATACTGGAGGCCTACTGGCTGAGGATCTTCCGGTTCCTTTCTCAGCCGACAGAGAAAGATCCAAATAAATCATGAGAGGAGTACACTATGAAATATACCAAAAAGCACGCGGGACTTTTGGCGGCGGTCCTCGCCGTCCTCCTGCTGTCTGTGAGCGCATGCGGTCCGTCCAAAGGCGGCGATTCCCCTGATGCGAGTTCCCCTGAGACGGTCCAATCTGACAATTCATCCGAAGCGTCGGACGCCGCGGATTCCGGCGACTCATCCGAAGCGTCGAGCGCCGCGGATTCCGGCGACTCATCCGGAACGGCGGACAATTCAGGCGATGATCAGACAGATTCGGCTGTCACTGTCACGGACATGACCGGACGTGAGATCACGCTGGACGAACCGGCCACCAGAGTGGTGGCATTGACCCCGGCCGACTGTGAAATTCTCTTTGCCATCGGCGCGGGCGACGCGCTGGTGGGCCGCGGGGAATACTGTGACTATCCAGCCGAGGTGGCGGATGTCCCGGCCGTCAATTCCGGTTCTGAGACAAATATTGAACAGATTCTGGCATTGGAGCCGCAGGTTCTGTTGATGGCCACCATGGCGCAGACCGAAGAACAGGTTCAACAGCTTGAGGATGCCGGCGTCCACGTCGTCGTCAGCGATGCCCAGGACATCGCGGGCACATATGACGCCATTGAGATGATCGGCGCGCTGATGGGCAGGGACGATGCGGCGGCATCCCTGGTTGAGGAGATGAAAGATTCTTTTGCCGATCTGTCGTCCAAGGCCACAGGCGATGGATCAAAATCTATCTATTTTGAGGTCTCCCCGCTGGAGTATGGCCTATGGACGGCGGGCGCCAACACTTTCATGGATGAGGTGGCCGATATGCTTGGCGTCGCCAACTGCTTTGACGACGTGGATGGCTGGGGTTCTATCTCTGAGGAGCAGGTCCTGGAGCGCGATCCCGATTACATCATGACGATTACCATGTACTATGGCGAGGGGCCCACTCCGGATGAGGAGATTGTGTCCCGTCCCGGCTGGGAAAATGTGACCGCGGTGAAAAATGGCATGATTTTGAACCTGCCGAACAATGAGTTGTCCAGGCCGGGTCCTCGACTTGTGGACGGTGCACAGGCACTCTACGATTTCATTTATGGGAACGCGGATTAAGAGACCGGGAAGTGAAAAACCCATGAGACAGCGGACCGATCGGTTTCATTTATGGGAATACCTGTTATTCGCGATCGTGACGGTGGGGTTATTCTGCCTGTGCGTCTGCGTCGGGAGCGTCAATATCCCGCTTGGGGATACCCTTTCCGTCATCGGTGAGAGCATTCGGGCTCTGTTTGGGCATGCGGCGATGCCGCAGGGTCTGGATGCCTCTATCATCCTCTCCGTCCGTCTGCCGCGGGTGCTTTGCGTGGCCTTGAGCGGAGCAGCCCTGTCTCTGGCAGGCGGAGCCATGCAGGGGCTTCTTAAAAATCCGCTGGCGGACGGCTCCACCTTGGGCGTCTCGTCCGGGGCGGCCCTGGGTGCCGTGATCGCGATTGCCTTCGGCATCCGTATCCCACAGCTTCCCCTTGCGGGGACGATGGTGATGGCGATATTGTTCGCGTTTTTATCTCTTCTGGTGATTCTGGCGCTGGCATACCGCCTGGACTACACCCTCTCTACCAATACCATTATTCTGGTCGGCGTTATTTTCTCCATGTTTGTGTCCAGCCTGATGAATATCATCGTCACTTTTGCGGCGGACCACATTCAGAGCATCACTTTCTGGACCATGGGAAGCCTGCAGGGAAAGGGCTATACCGATGTCGCGGTGCTGGGCGGGGCGCTGATCGTGTTCGGCGGCATCATTCTCCTCCACACACGGGAGCTGAACGCTTTCGCGGTCGGTGAGGAAAATGCCCGCAATATCGGTGTCAACGTGCGTCGGGTGCGCCTGACCATTCTCATTGCGGTGTCCGGACTCATCGGTGTGTGTGTGTCCATCGGCGGAACCATCGGCTTTGTGGGCCTGGTGACGCCCCACATGGCCCGAATGATCGTGGGTCCGAACCACAGGCGGCTGCTGCCGGCATCCCTGTTTGGCGGCGCGGTGTTCCTGATGCTTGCGGATCTTGTGGCCCGCATTCTGCTGAATCCTGTGGAACTGCCGATTGGCGTGGTGACGAGCCTGGTGGGCGCGGTGGTCTTTGTGATTATCTTTTATCAGACCAGAAAATCCTGACA
>CAYRDY010000078.1:0-9644 GCA_964423195.1 uncultured Catenibacillus sp.
CGGCTATCCGGTGGTGCTGCGCCCGGCCTACACGATGGGCGGCACCGGCGGCGGCCTGGTCTACAATGTGGATGAATTAAGGACCGTCTGCGCCAGAGGCCTGCAGGCGAGCCTTGTCGGCCAGGTACTGGTCGAGGAGTCCGTCCTCGGCTGGGAGGAACTGGAGCTTGAGGTGGTGCGCGACGCCGACAATCACATGATCACCGTCTGTTTTATTGAGAATATTGACCCGATGGGCGTACACACCGGCGACTCGTTCTGCGCGGCGCCGATGCTGACCATCTCGGAGGAGGTGCAGCGGCGCTTACAGGAGAAATCCTACAGAATCGTCGAGGCGATTCAGGTCATCGGCGGCACCAATGTCCAGTGGGCGCATGACCCGAAGACGGACAGGGATGTGATCATCGAGATCAATCCGCGGACCTCGCGGTCCTCCGCACTGGCGTCCAAGGCCACGGGCTTCCCGATCGCTTTTGTCTCGGCCATGCTGGCCTGCGGTCTGCGGCTTTCCGAGATCCCGTGCGGCAAATATGGGACACTGGACAAATATGTGCCGGACGGCGATTATGTGGTCATCAAGTTTGCCCGCTGGGCCTTTGAGAAATTTAAGGGCGCCGAGGACAAGCTGGGCACGCAGATGCGCGCCGTGGGTGAGGTCATGAGTATCGGCAAGACCTATAAGGAAGCCTTTCAGAAGGCTATCCGAAGCCTGGAGACCGGGCGCTATGGTTTGGGCGGCGCCAAAGATTTCAGGGAAAAGTCAAAGAGAGAATTGTTGAAGATGCTGGGCATCCCGACCAGTGAGCGACAGTTTCTGATGTATGAGGCGCTGCGCAAGGGCGCGACGGTCGACGAACTGTACGAGATCACGAAGATCAAACCTTATTTTATCGAGCAGATGAGCGAGCTGGTGGCGGAGGAAGAAGCCCTGATGGCATACAAGGGCAGTGTGCCGCCAGTGGAGATGCTTCGTGCCGCGAAGCGCGACGGTTTCTCGGACCGCTATCTGGCACAGATCCTTGACATCAGCGAGGATGAGGTGCGCGGGGCCAGGCTGGCCGCGGGCATTGAGGAAGGCTGGGAGGGCGTGCATGTCAGTGGAACGAAGGACAGCGCCTACTACTACTCCAGCTACCATATCAAGGACGAGAGCCCTGTCAATCAAGACCGCCCGAAGATCATGATTCTCGGCGGCGGTCCGAACCGGATCGGCCAGGGCATTGAGTTTGACTACTGCTGTGTCCACGCGGCCAAGGCGCTGAAGGCGCTGGGCTTCGAGACGATCATTGTCAACTGCAATCCGGAGACAGTCTCCACGGACTATGACACATCCGATAAGCTATATTTTGAGCCGTTGACGCTGGAGGACGTTCTGAGCATTTACCACAAAGAAAAGCCGGTGGGCGTCATCGCCCAGTTTGGCGGGCAGACCCCGCTCAATCTGGCGGCTGACTTAAAGAAAAACGGTGTCAATATTCTGGGGACGACGCCGGAGACGATCGATATGGCCGAGGACCGCGACCGGTTCCGCGCGATGATGGATAAGCTCGGCATCCCGATGCCGGAGTCAGGCATGGCTGTGACGGTGGAGGAGGCGCTCTCGATCGCCGGAGAGATCGGCTATCCGGTCATGGTGCGCCCGTCCTACGTGCTCGGCGGCCGCGGCATGGAAGTCGTCTACGACGACGAGTCTCTGCGTTTTTATATGAGCCAGGCTGTGGGCGTGACGCCGGATCGGCCGATTTTGATCGACCGTTTTTTGCATCACGCGACAGAGTGTGAGGCGGATGCCATCAGTGACGGCGAGAATGTCTTTGTCCCGGCGGTCATGGAACACATCGAGCTTGCCGGCGTGCATTCCGGCGATTCGGCCTGCATCCTGCCGTCCATGAACCTGACGGACGAGCAGGTGGCCACCATCAAGGATTACACGAGGCGTATTGCGAGGGAGATGCATGTCGTCGGCCTGATGAATATGCAGTACGCGATCGAGGACGGCAGGGTATTTGTGCTGGAGGCCAATCCGAGGGCGTCCAGGACCGTGCCGCTCGTGTCCAAGGTCTGCAATATCAAAATGGTGCAGCTGGCGACGGATATTATGACCGGCCATCTGACCGGACGCGAGTCGCCGGTGCCGGGCCTTCAGGATCATCATTTTGCCCATTACGGCGTGAAGGAAGCGGTCTTCCCGTTTAATATGTTCCCGGAGGTCGACCCGCTGCTGGGGCCGGAGATGCGCTCGACGGGCGAGGTGCTCGGCATGGCGGCTGATTTCGGCGAGGCGTTCTATAAGGCGCAGGAGGCGACACAGACAAAGATTCCGGTGTCCGGCACTGTGCTGATCAGTGTCAGCGACAGGGATAAGCCGGAGGTGGTGGAGATCGCGAGAGGTTTCTATGAATGTGGATTTAAGATCATTTCCACGGGGCGCACATGGGAGATGATCACTGGCGCCGGCATTCCGGCGGAAAAGATCGCCAAGATCAATGAGGGGCGGCCAAATGTCCTTGACAAACTGACGAATGGGGAGATCGATCTGGTACTCAATACGCCGGTTGGCAAGAAGGGCGCCGTCGACGACAGTTACATTCGAAAGGCCGCGATCAGGGGAAGGATCCCTTATTTCACGACGATGGCGGCGGCCAAGGCCGGCGTGGCTGCGATTCGGACGATCCAGCGGGAGGGCGTGATCGGTGTGAAATCACTGCAGGCCTTCCACAGCGAGATCAGGTAACCGCTTTGCACTACTTCTTTTTCGGGCCGTTCCCGTCGATCACGCGGTGTTCCTTGCGCCAGTTCTGCGGCGATACCCCGTAGAGATTTTTGAAGGCGCGGGAGAAGTTGAGCTGGCTCTGGTAGCCGACCTGTCTAGACAGCTCGCTGATGGGGATGTTGGTGTAGCGCAGCAGTTCCGCGGCCTTGTTCATCCGGTAATAGATCAGGAACTGCTGCGGCGTCTGATGCAGTGTCTCCTTGAAGATCTTGGCCAGATAGTTCTGGTTCAGGTTGCAGAAATCGGCCATATCCTTGACGGTGATGCTGTAGTGGTGATAATTTTGTTCCACAAAGGCGGTGGCCTCGCGGATGTAGAGGTCCTTGAGGTGGCCGCCGGTCAGCGCCGAGTGATTGAAGGAGGAGTTGATGAGAGCGTCCATAAACAGATATAAATGCCCGATCAGATAGAGGGAGCTCTTGTCTTCATTGTTGACGATGGAGAGCATCTCATCTCTGAGAATGTCGCGCGATTCATTGTTCAGCGGATGATAGATCGGTTCATCGTAGGTGATGCCGGCAGCGGTCAGGATATCCTTGCATTTCAGGCCGTCAAATTCCAGCCAGCAGTAGGCCCACGGGTTGTCACTGTCCGCGATATAAGTAGTGATCTGCTCCGGAAAAATGAGGAATCCGGAGCCGGCGCTTAGATGGTAAGTGTGTGTCTCACTGTTGCTGCCGGTGCTGTTGAGAACGCCCTTGCCGGACAGGATATAGTGAAATAGATAGTGATTCCGGGCGGCGGGGCCATAGGAATGGCCCGGCGGGCACTGCTCCATGCCGTACTGGAACAGCGTCATGTCCATATAGTGTTCATTCGGAAAGAGCTTAAATCTGTTCTCAAGTTTCAAGATCGCGACCCCCTTCATCCATTTTCTGAGTCTTTTGCAGTTCGGACAAATCGGAACTGCTTTTCTGAATCATCATGTCGTTATTTTACAAGAAATTTCACAAAAAATAAACAGTCAATTTCCAGAAATATATCATAATTATTGTCAGTAAAACAAATAATGCATAAATGTTGAAAAATGATATATTTTATAAAATATTATGCTATTTACTTTGAACACCGATTTGCATATAATGGCACCGATAGACAGGAAACATCATCAAAATATGACAAAATTTGTCAGCAAAAGATGTGGATATACAGACATTTTAGCATATAAACCGAAAAATAACAGAGAATAATCATTCAATGTGCCGATGATCAAATTTAATATGATTTTGTCATCAAAAAGAAGAGATTGGTATGCAGCATGATGACATCTGTCTGGGAGGTGACAGCGGTGGCGATCATTTTTTCGAAATCCTGTGGGACGATAACTTTGCACACCAGAAACAGCACATATCAGATGAAAGTGACGGAACTCGGCTATCTGCTTCATATCTATTACGGCGCCCGGATCATGGATGAGGATATCAGCTATCTGGTCACGCACTATGACAGGGGATTTTCGCCGAACCCGAATGGGGCGGGAAATGACCGGACGATCTCCCTGGACGTGATGCCGCAGGAGTTTTCCAGCGCGGGCGTCGGGGATTTCAGGGTCAGCAGCATCGAGGTGGAGAACGGCGACGGCAGCCGTGCCTTTGAGGGCAAATACACGGGACACCGCATTTACAGCGGCAAATACCGGCTGGAGGGGCTGCCGGGGCTGCGCGTGCGTGACGCGGACACGGTGGACACGCTGGAGATTGATATCAAAGATGCGGTGACGGGGCTGAAGGTGACGCTGTGTTACAGCGTCTTTGAGGACCTGGATGTGATCACGCGTGCCGCGCGGGTCAGCAACGAGGGAGCTTTGCCGATTCAACTCAAGAAAATCATGTCGGTGACCATGGATTACCTGGAAGCGGACTATGATTTTATACATTTTGATGGACGTCACACGATGGAGCGGGAAATGCACCGGGACAGGCTGACCTATGGGCAGCATGAGATCGGGAGTATTCGCGGGACGTCCAGCCATCAGCACAATCCGTTTGTGATTGTGTGTGACCACGGCGCCGATGAGGATGTGGGCGGCTGCTATGGTTTTTCCTTTGTGTACAGCGGCAATTTTATGTGTGCGGTGCAGAAAGACCAGTTTGACCAGACCCGGCTGGTGATGGGTATCCATCCGGATCGCTTTTCATGGCAGTTACGCGCGGGGGAGACTTTTGAGGCGCCGGAGGTCGTGATGGCCTATTCCGGGGAGGGGCTGACCAGGCTCTCCCATATTTACCATGATGTCTACCGGAATAATCTCAACGACAGCCGGTTTATGCAGGCTCGCCGTCCGGTGCTCATCAACAGCTGGGAAGCGGCTTATTTTAATTTCAATCATGAAAAACTCGTGGCGATGGCGCGGGATGCCAGAGCGCTGGGTGTCGATCTCTTCGTGCTCGACGACGGGTGGTTCGGCAGCCGCAACGATGACACGAGCGCGCTCGGCGACTGGGATGCCAATACGGATAAATTGCCGCGCGGCCTGAAAGGTCTGGTCGACGATATCAATGCCATGGGGATGGATTTCGGTATCTGGGTGGAGCCGGAGATGGTATCCGAGCACAGCCTTTTATACCATGAACATCCGGACTGGTCCCTGAAAATACCGCACAGGCCGGTGACCAGGGGGCGCTATCAGCTGGTGCTTGACCTGTCAAGGCAGGATGTGCAGGAATATATCATCAGCTTTATGGACAAACTGCTGTCGTCCGCCAATATCACCTATGTCAAGTGGGATATGAACCGCAGTATCAGCGAGATATGGTCCTGCCAGGCGGCGAACGGCCGCGATGGCGTTTTTGGCAGGGAAGACGGTGTGTCCTGTGGCAGTCAGGGCGAGGTCTTCCACAAATATATTCTCGGCCTGTATGCCGTTCTCGACCGGCTTGTCCATGCCCATCCGCGGGTGCTGTTTGAGGGCTGCAGCGGCGGAGGCGGGCGCTTTGACGCGGGGATGCTCTATTATCATCCCCAGATCTGGTGCAGTGACAACACCGATGCCATCAACCGGCTAAAGATCCAGTACGGCACATCCTTCGGTTATCCGGTCTCCGCGATGGGCGCCCACGTCTCCATCTGCCCGAACCATCAGACAGGGCGCAGCGTGCCGCTCTCCACGAGGGGGACGGTGGCGATGGGCGGAACTTTCGGCTTTGAGCTTGACCCCGGAAAGATGACGGCGGCGGAGATTGAGGAGTGCCGGTCGATGACAGAAAAATTCCGGCAGTACAGTGACCTGATCTTTAAGGGCGATTACTACCGGCTGGAGAGTCCGTACAGCGACAAGGGGTTTACGGCCTGGGCTTTTGTCTCCAAAGATAAGAGGGAGGCGCTGGCCAGTGTGGTGGTGACGGATAAGGAGCCGAATGACGCGCAGCGGTATCTGAAGCTGCGGGGGCTTGAGAAGAATACCTATTACCGGGTGGAGGGCTTCGACGGCTGCTGGTCCGGCGCCGCGCTGATGCGGGCCGGCATACCTCTGAGCATTTATCTCGGTGAGTATGCGTCCGTGCAGTACTATATCAGGGCGGCACAGTGACACCATATGGTGGATAGGGCAACCGGTTTTTATTTCCGGTGCCGCGCGGCGGCAGTATGACATTGATCATTTATTCCCTGCGGGCGAAAGCATATCGGGCCGTTTCAGGTTCAGGCGGCAGCGAAACGGCGAGGGAGGCATCCAGACGCGGGGATGGTGATAGAGAAAAGAAAGAAGGAGGATTTTTCATGAGAAAGAATATGAAGACAGCTTTGTGCGCGGTCTGTGTCAGCATTATTGCGGCTGCCTCAGTACTGGCGGGCTGCGGCAACTCAGATGATTCCGGAAAGATTGTCATCGAGATGCTGCAGTACAAACCTGAAGCTGTGGATATTTTTGATGCTCTTGAAGAAAAGTTTAATGCGGCTCATGACGATATTGAGCTGCGGATCGATTCGCCGAATGACGCGACGACCATCTTAAAGACGAAGCTCATTCGTGAGGAGTATCCGGATATCATCGGCATCGGCGGTGATATCACGTATTCAAATTTCCTTGACGCGGATCTTTTTATGGATATCTCAGATTACGAGGGGCTTGCCAACATCAAGGAATCTTATCTTGAGATCAATAAGAACCTGGAGTTCGTCCCGAAGGAGGGCGTCTATGCGATTCCTTACATGGCCAACGCGGCGGGCGTCCTGTACAACAAGGATATCTTCGATGAGCACGGCTGGACAATCCCGACGACATGGGATGAGTTTACGGCGCTGTGCGACGAGATCCAGGCCGCCGGCATTCAGCCGCTGTATTTCGGCTTCCGTGACACATGGACCTGCCTGGCCCCGTGGAACGCCATTGCGGTCGATCTGGCGCCCGCGGACATCTGCCGCCAGGTCAATGCGGGGACGGCGACATTTTCCGAGGCTTACCGTGAGGTTGCCGAGAAGACCAAGGCGCTGCTTCAGTGGGGCGAGGATTCACCGGTGTCCTACAGCTACAATGACGCCTGTACGGCATTTGCCAGAGGTGAATCCGCCATGTATACCATCGGCAGCTACGCTGTGCCGCAGATTCAGTCGGTCAATCCGGATATGAATATTGATTCCTTTGTATTCCCGGCCAGCAACGACCCGGAAGAAAACCTGCTGAACTCCGGCAACGACCTGGAGTTCATGGTCATGGCCGCCTGCGAACACAAGGATGCCGCCTATGAGGTGCTTGATTTCCTGTATCAGGATGAGAACATCCAGATGTATCTGGACGACCAGGGCGCCGTGCCATGCAAAAAGGGCGATTTTGAGCTGCCAAAGGTTCTCAATGGCATGAAAGAATATATCGATGAGGGCAAATCCGCGGACTACCAGGATCACTATTATCCGAGTGAGATGGCGGTGGACGCGATGATCCAGACGTATCTCCTGGATGACAGTGAAAATGCGACGGATACATTCCTCACGCGATTCGATACAGAATGGGTGCGCTATAACCGCGACGTGATCAGAAAGCTTCAGGATTATCTGGAAGAACACCCTGAAGCCGCACAGTAAGGAGGGATACATTCATGGATGGCAAAGCTGTTAACGGCAGAAAACGCACATTCTTGTGCATTACAATACCTGTACTTATACTGTTTTTCATGTTCAACACCTATCCGCTGATCCGGGGCTTTATCTACAGCTTCACGAATTTCAAGGGTTACGGCAGCTATGACTGGGTCGGCCTGCGCAACTATATTGATCTGTTCACGGACTCCAGAGTCGGAGGTTCCTACTGGTTTACAATCAAGTACGCGTTCGTCTGCACGATTGTGACCAACGTGATCAGCCTGATTTTGGCCCTGGGGCTGAACAGCAAGATCAAGGCCAAGAGCGCGCTGCGCGGCATCTATTTTATTCCGAATGTCCTCGGAAGTTTGGTCGTGTCTTACATTTTCAGTTTCCTGTTTACCTATATTCTCCCGGCGGTCGGCCAGAAACTGGGGATCGGCTTCTTGAGTTCCAGCATCCTCGCCAGTACCAAGACCGCCTGGATCGGCATCGTCATTGTCGGCGCATGGCAGGCGATCGCGCAGAATACGATCATTTATATTTCCGGTCTGCAGACCGTGCCGGAGGATGTCTATGAGGCGGGATCCATCGACGGCGCCACGGGCTGGAGGCGCTTCTGGAGCCTGACATTCCCGCTGATCATCCCGTTCGTGACGACAAATACCGTGCTCTGCATGAAGAATTTCCTCATGGTATTCGATCAGATCATGGCATTGACAAAGGGCGGCCCTTCGCAGAGCACAGAGTCTATCTCGTTCCTGATCTATAACAATGGTATGGGCGGCGGCCAGTTCGGCTTCCAGAGTGCCAACGCGGTGGTCTTCTTCGTCGTGATCGTGGCATTCTCCGTCCTTCAGATGAAATTTATGAACAGTAAGGAGGAGCAGTTGTGATGAAAGAAAAGAAATATAAAGAAAAAGTAAATTGGCCTGTGACCATTTTGCTGATCATCGGCTGCGTGACCGTTTTCTTCCCTCTTTACATGGCAATCATCATTGCCTTCAAGCAGCCTTCGGAGATGACGAACGATATCGCCGGCGCCCTGCGCTTCCCGGCGCACTGGAGTTTTTCAAACTTCGCTGAGGCCATGGAAGTGACCGATTTCTGGCATTCGCTCGGCAACAGCTTGATGATCACGTTGATCACGGTCGTTCTGGCGCTGCTCATCCACGGCATCGCCGCCTACGCGATCGGCCGCAGCATGGCCACGTCCAAGGGCTATCGCTTTGTCTACTATTATATCGTCTCCGGTATGTTTGTGCCTTTCGCCATCTTGATGATGCCGTTGGTCAAGGAGACGGCGGAGCTGGGCATCGCGAACCGCGTCGGCGTCATCATCCTGTATGTGGTCTTTTACATGCCGATCAATCTGATGTTGTATACGGGGTATCTGAAAAATATTCCGCTGGCGCTTGAGGAGGCCGCCAATGTGGACGGCGCCTCGACCTGGTATATGTACTGGCACATCATCTTCCCGATGATGAAACCGATGCATGCCACCGTGGCCGTTCTGACAGCCCTCGCCGTCTGGAACGACGTGATGACACCGCTCGTGATCATGGGCGGCACGGATATGAATACGCTGCCACTGGCGCAGTTGAATTTCCAGACCCAGTTCGGCACGAATTACAATCTGGCCTTCGCATCTTACCTGCTGGCGTTGCTGCCGATCCTGATCTTCTATATCATCTGCCAGAAGCAGATTATCGGCGGTGTGGCCTCCGGCGCAGTGAAATAAAAATACTGGGATAAACTTCCCTGCCCCGCAAGCGGGGCGCCACCATGATGAAAGCCGCCCCAATGGGGTTTTCAGAGTAAAAAAGGAGCCGTCACCGGCTCCTTTTTTTAACGA
>CAYRDY010000079.1:0-2973 GCA_964423195.1 uncultured Catenibacillus sp.
AGATAGTTTCTCAAAGTATTATAAGGGCAATGAGGAAAAATCATTTAAGACTTACAAACAGCTGCGCTATATGGGGGGCGGCGTATTTGCGGGCCTAGGCGCTAACGGCACCATATCTTTGGAAGACGGCACAGTCGTATCATTCAAAGAAACCGAAGACGGCTATACAGAGTACACCTTTAAAAAAGATGGTCAGGATGATGTGACGTATAAAGTCAGCGACGATGTGTGGGATGCAGTGACCGGTTCTACCTTTGGCGATATGCAAGTAAGCAAAATGTTTGACTATGTTGACAATTTGAAAGTTATGTTTGGTAAGGCTGGGAACCAAATGAAGAATCTTATGGGTGGAATATTTGCTCCATTTGTTAATGAAGTAATTGAAAAGGAGGGAATTGAGAATTCTGATGAACATCCAGATCAATTGGGAAACGCCGCGATATTGTACTTAGGAAGTATGTATGAAGGTTATGATTATAATAAAGTAGGTAATGCGTTAGCAACAAATGGGTATGTGACAAAAGACATTTGGGGTCTTGCCGCGGGAGGTGTAAACAGCATACGCGATTTAGGATTCTCTTTTGGCATGGTATCTGCTTTTGCCAATTCACAATACGGAACGACGACATGTACTGTTGATGGCTATACGGACAGGACATGGGCTGAATATTACACAGAAGTCGTTGATAATGTATATAAAAGATCAACCGGTGAGGACGGTAAAGGAAAGGCCTCAGGCGGTGAAGCCATAGTAATGCTTGAAGAGGCAATGACGAACATTACTAAAGACAGTCATTTTAGTGAATATTATAAAGAAAATGGTGAAGCAGATGCAAAAGGATATCTCAATGCCATGAAATTTTTGTCTGAAAACAAAGAATCGCTTAAAAGCGACGGTGCAATCAAAGATGGTCTTGGATCGTCAAATAAAGATATCGTAAGTATGTTTGATACCATTTTCCAGTAATCTAATACTTCAAAAATTCAACTTCCCGACCTGCTATGGCAGGTCGGGAAGTTTTTCACGCCCGTTTTGATATTTTTCAATCCATCAAATTCCTGTCTCAATCGTCCGAATTTCTCTTTTCGGGCCAAAATCACCGACACACGTACGATATCACTGTTACTTGACAGGTTTGTGCGGCCACACTGTCACTGACGGACAAAAGATAGTCAGGATGTCAGGATTTTCTGCGCCGTCTGCGGCTGCGTTTTCTTCTCTCGGAAGCCGAGAAACCGAGGATCACGACCACAGCCGAGAATGAGCATGCCATCAGCATCATCCAGAGTTCCGGATGGCTGTCGTCGCCCGTCCTCGGCGCGTCATCCGAAGGCGGCTGATTCGGCGGAGTTCCCGGCGGAACTGTCGAGGACGTATCGTCCGAGGTGTCCGTCAATGTTTCCGACGGCGTATCATCCGGCGTGTCCGCTGGCGTTTCCGACGGCGTGTCATCCGGCGTGTCCGCTGGCGTATCCAACGGCGTGTCATCCGGTGTATCTGCTGGCGTGTCATAGGTATCCGGTGGCGTATCCGACGTGTCCGGGGTGTCCGGTGGCGTGTCATCCGATGGCGTATCAGGGGTCGTGTCATCCGGTGGCGTGTCATCCGGCGGAGTGTCCGGTGGTTCAGGCTTGTCATTGACAAACTCCACCTCATCCGTCTCTCCGGCTTCAATGCTTCCCTTAGCGTCCTCGACGGCGCGACCATGATCGTCTACAACACCTGTGGAGCCGTCTACAACAGTCACGGTCGTCGCATAGCTATCGTCATTCGCCTCAACTTCTGTCACCGTATAAGTAATCCCCGGAGGCAGGCCCGTGGCCGTCTTGCTCTCCCCGTGTTTTAATGTAAACTCGGCGACGCCGTTCACAAACGTCATATCGCCATAAGTCCCATTGATGGTCGCATCGCTCAATTCCACAGTGAAATGCCATTCTTTTTCTTTTTCACCGGCACTCCCGGTAACAGTCTTGGTGACCTTCAGATCGCCTGTATTTCTGATGTTGACAAATTTAGGAACTTCCTCACTCCCAATTTCAGGACTATAGGTGATACTTTCCACGCTCAGCGGACTGTCCGCATTTCCCTCTCCGCTGATCACAATGATGACAGTGTATTCTGTGGTGGAATACTCTATACCCCAGTCCTCACCTGGGATCTCCCGCATGATATAAGTGTACGTGCCAGCCTTTTTGAATGTCACAGAGCCAAAATTGACCCAGCCGCTCTCGTCATTCCACTGCTGCACCTTATTTCCATCAGGCTTCGGCGGATCGACCGGAGGCGGAACGGGCATAGGAGGAACTTCCACGTCAGGCTCCACGCTGTCTGGAGTTTCCCCTTCCGCGTCAGTCTCCTCGCTCTCCGGAGTTTCCTCTTCCGCATTAGTCTCCTCGCTGTCTGGAGTTTCCTCCTCCGAGTCAGGCTCCTTGCTGTCTGGAGTTTCCTCTTCCGC
Source organism: uncultured Catenibacillus sp. (assembly GCA_964423195.1). GTDB lineage: Bacteria > Bacillota > Clostridia > Lachnospirales > Lachnospiraceae > CAKRHR01. Next base: position 2,457 of record CAYRDY010000079.1, read on the forward strand.
GTCAGTCTCTTCGCTGTCTGGAGTTTCCTCTTCCACGTCAGGCTCCACGCTGTCTGGAGTTTCCTCTTCCGCATCAGGCTCCTCGTTCTCTGGAGTTTCCTGTTCCGCGTCAGGCTCTTCGCCCTCCGGAATCTCCTCTATCGAAAGGATCTTCTCCTCTCCTGCCGATTCGTCCGTATCCGGAGCAGGCTCCGGTTCGGCATATTGCGCATTTACGCCCTCCAGCTCAAACCGGAATTGACTTGACGACAGTTGGCCGTTCTCAAATATCTTCCTGGCACGCAGCGGCACACTGATCTCCTTCGGATTGTAGATGTTCCCAAACGTCAATTCACCTGGAGAATTGGCAGGATTGCCGATCTCCGTGATCGAGACAATGGCGCTCAGCTTCCCTGTATAGACTTCATTGTCATCATATTCCTCAATCACCTCGACAGTGACGTTATAGATCCTGCCGTCAGTGCTGACGCCTGGTGCTGTACTGATCTGCTCGGTGACTGTATATCTATATGTTCCT
>CAYRDY010000079.1:3073-4313 GCA_964423195.1 uncultured Catenibacillus sp.
TCCGGCTTTCTTCGTGTTCACGAATGTCACCTGCACCGGCCCCTCCGCATTTTCAGGCGATACAGTGCCTTCGAATTTATTCTGACCGCCTTCCGATTGAGAATCTCCATCGGAGGTGAAGCCCGGTGCGTGCGTTTCTGTTATGGTAAAGGTGTATCCGGTCTGCAGCGGCAGACCTTCCACCCTCATGATCTGATCAGCCCGGAGTTTGAAATGCCAAGTGTTATTTTTTTCATCATATGCACGAATATCTTTGTCCTCGGCAGGTGATGCATTATATTCTACAAGCCTGCCCACCACCTCGCCGTTTTCGTCGCTGATAACGTACTTTAAAGGCAGCGGCACAGGGATATCGGTATTCTCCGCTTGGGTAAGTTTCAGGGTAAATTCAAATTCTGTATTAAGGTCCTTCTCGTTCAGAACTGTTCCGTCTTCAGCCTCCAATTTCTTGATGATTGAGATGCCGCTCGCATCATACGTATTGACGAAATGCGCCTGCTCCTCAAAGTTGCCCGTGTCGCCAAAGAGTGAATACGCTCCCGCATAATCCGTCCTAGCCTCCGCTGGAAGATCTGTCTTTGCATCCACCTGGGTCTCGCCGTTTACGAGAAAATGAGCCGTCGCGCCTACCACGTAGCGATTGTTATTGAACGCGAAATCCTCGCCGCTATAGTGCTTGTCGATCAACTCGCCGTCTCTGACAAAATAGTGGCGCACACTGCCGTCAGTCTGATTCTGATCCGCCGTGTCTTCGACACACGATGGATTCGCAGATACACTCCCGTCACCGGAATTGCCGGCTGGTTCATGATGGTTGCCTCTTTCCGCCAGATGGCTGTCACTGCTGCCGCCCTTGAAGGTGGCAAAGGATTCCCACAGCTGGGCGTTGGTGTGGTAGAACGGCTCGCTGCCGCTGCTTTCAAAACCATGACCCAAGTCGCTAAAGCTGTTGGCGCCCGGCCTGTAAGTATTCCAGCTGCCGTACTGCTGGGCATGGATCGCCTCTTTCAGCGTATATCCGGCCGCCATATCGGAACTGGTCAGCTTCTCCGTAAAGCGGTAGTTCCTGTCGTTCTGCAGGCCGGTAAAGAGCAGACCCTCGCCGCTCTTGAGCGTGAACTCGGCGGTATTGCGGGCGATCTGATCATTGCTCACCAATTTGAAGTCCGGCCGGTCGCTCTCAGGGCGAATCTCATCGTAAAGGTCTCCGCTCGTAAGCGTCTGGCCTTTTTTATTGTCA
>CAYRDY010000079.1:4413-7972 GCA_964423195.1 uncultured Catenibacillus sp.
TCGCCTCGCTGTAATCGCCAAATCCTTCGGACGGCGCGCTGCCGCCCGCAGGATAATAGGTGGTCACGCCACTGTTCTTAAGCTCCACCGGATCAGTATCATAATCATCCGTGTATATCCGGCGCGCATTCTGATCGCCCGCCTGACCCTGCATCCCGTCCTCGTTTCCTGGGAGATAGAGGTAATACAGATCTTGAGGATTCTTTTCAAATTTACGCGACGTGTCGGCCGTGCCATCCGCATTGGCGTAAAAGTACGCGCCGTTTTCTTCCACCACCTGGCGAGCCTGGGCATCCTCCCCATCCTCAAAGTCAAAGAGCGCCCGCTGGTTGTTCCTGTCAAAAAGCAGCCCGCTGTTGTCGGTGAGCACATCGATGGACGCGATCCTCCGCTGCCACGTCTGCGAATACTCATTATAAAATACTCTCGTCGCGCTGCGCTCCCCCGTCATCCCCTGGATATACGCCTGGAAGTTGAACGCTTTTCCTTTTTGTTCTTCGGTGAGATTAAATCCCTCCGGCGGCGTCAGCATCTTGGTGACCAGCACGTTCTGATTGGCCACCGCCAGACGCCCGTTATTGCCCAGATAGTTGTTGATGATGACCTTATCGTCCACGCCGGACTCTGTGGATACCGTCGGTATGTAATAGCTGTAGGAAGTTTGGGTTCTGTTGCCACCACCCGGCGTGTCTGGTTTATCCGGATCCGTCTTCAGCCTGCGGTTCTGAAACATATCGCCCACCCGCAGGCCGCCAGGCCTGGCCGCTACCGCGAACCGGAAATATTTCTCAAAATCTGTCTGATTATGAACGGTTTCCTTGGCCTGCGCAAGCTCAGTACTCAGCTGTTCCCGAAGATCGAGCCAATATACCGCCTCCCTTTCCGCCGGCGTCTTGCCATCGTCCCCGACAGATGACGGGGCATTCTGGTCATTTTTGAGACCGCATTCCCTTGCAAGATATTCGGCCATCGTGTTCTCATCGCTGTAACTTTCATTGAGCAGTTTATCGTAGGTCGGCTCGCCGCGGGTGCGATCACCGGTCTCGGTGTAGGAATGATATGCCAGCGTCAGGCTGATCTTGCCGCTCATATCCGTCCAGCAGAGCATATCGCCGTTGCCGATCTTATCGGTCTTCAGGCCGGAGCCGAATTCACTGCCCTTGCGGGTGACGACGCGCTGCACCGCGTGAGCCTTGGATGTCCCCTTTAGTTCATTGCCCTCTAGGTCCACGCCGGTACCCTCATCCGGCAGGTAGTAATCCAGCAGGATAAAGAAATAATCCTCTGAATTAAAAGCGACTGAATTTTCAGTATATTTCCCGTTTTCTTCCGATGTCACGTGATCCAGCAGATCGCTCTCAAAGAAGACCAGCCCGCCATCGACGATCTCAAATTTGTCACCGTTGGCGTCGGTAATCATCTTTTTACCTGTGTCATCATCTATAGTTGGATTACTTAAACGTTGCTTAAAATCATCCTCATCTCGATATACGCCCATAAATAGGCCGCCGGCCCAGGATGCGGGCTCCTGCCCGCCGCCATCGTTCTCCCACGTGGTATTGCTGTTGCCGCCCGTCTGATTGCCCGTCACTCCGTCTTTCGGAGTATTCCAATAATTCGCAATCTCTCCGGAGGCGTCCACCGGCGCTAAAGTGCCGCTCTCATCCTGCACCCGATAGGCATGCGCATAGACAGGCCGCGGCTTCTGGAAGACATAATAGCGGTTATCTCTGGAAGGAGAGAAGGTCACGGTCGGATCGCCGCGGGTATAATTTCCTTCGCTCTCCACGTAGCCGCCATAGGTGGTGTTGCTGTAATAATTGGAGATGAACCAGATGCTGTTGTCCGAATTCCGGTGCGTGTTCACATATTCCTCGGAGAGCGCACTGATGTCAACCCCTGTCTGCTTGCCACTGCCATCTCGGATGATTAAGTCCTCCTCCAGTCCCACCGCGTAAAACAGGCGAACCGGTGTGCACTGACGTTCTTCTGTCAGATTCGTCTTATAGGAGAGCACGCCGTTCGGTCCTAGGGTGATCTCAGCCAGCTGAGTTGGCACCGCTGCCACAGGGATATTCACATATAAGGACGCATCGTATGCCGATGGATTTGGGGTGATGGCGCCGTCCGTATCGACGTAATCGCCGTACACCTCTCCCCAGACACGGATATCATTGAGGCGATAGACACCCGGTATACCCTTGTAAAGGGTATTATCCCTCTTATCCTCCTCATCGGCAGCATCCCATTTCTCCTGCAGATCCTCCGGCACGTTTTCTCCGTAGACCGGGTTGATGCGCAGCTCATTTTGTGCTTCATCTTTGTCGGCGAAGCGGTAGACGGTGTATGTCGTGCTCTTGATCTGCGCCGGCAGTTGCTCAGGCGTTGTATCCTTGTCCGCACCCGAAATGGGCACATAGTCGATCAGATCCTTGTAGCCGAGGCGATACACCCAGCCGTCCTGCCAGGCCTCCTCTGCGCTCTGGTAATTTTGACCCGACGGCGCACCTGTATCCGGGTCAGATTCAACCCTATCTGCCGTGTCCGCGCTGCCCCTGTACCAGCCCTTGGGGAATTCCTCTGTACCTGCCAGTTTATTGTGCGCCTCCATCCACTGATCGTTCCACTGAAAGTCGTAGATGCCGGTGCGCACCAGGCCGTGCATCTCGCCAAAGAGCAGCATGGACATATCATAGGTGGTGCCCTCCGGATTCTCCGCATCGTCAGGCGCAGGGACAGTGATCGACTGATTCTTGATCTCCATGTAATCCCCGATCGGATCCTGATAGGTGAGGGAATCGCTGACGCCCGCATCGTTGTCACCGGTCATGGGCACGAAGATCTGCCCCGTGATCAGCGACAGGATAGACTCGAATGTCCCGCTCAGATCCGCGGAGCTGACATCGTAGAACTTTTCGTTGTAGGTGATATTGTCCAGCACGTCCTGATTGGAGATGGTCATTTTGTTTTCGCCAAACTGAACAGGTGTACTTCCCTTCTTACTGACATCGCTGTCCGATTGCACGCCCCCGATAGGCTTGATCGAAATTCTGACGGTACCTGGATCCGCTGCCACGGCCTGCGCGTCTTCGCCGTTCTTCCACTGTGTCCATGATTTAAACAGTCCTTCAAAAATCGTTTGCTTTGTACGCTGTCCTGTATCGCCATACCCGACATTATTTCCCCCGAAAAGGCGCTCGTCCGTATACCATTTCTCACTTTCAAGCGTATCCAACGAATAATCCTTCGGATCCAGCGACGGATAGAGGCGCATGCGACCCCACTGGGGGACATGCTCCGAGTCCACGTTCATGGTGTAAGTGCTCAAGGATACCCGACTTTCCTCGGCTGCGTGATCTGTCTCCCAACCCGTCTCGTAGTGTTGTTTGACAGCCGCGTTCATAAAGGCGGCCGTCAGCAGCACCTCCAGGATAGTCCCAGATGTGCCGAGAACGTCACTGTCACTGGAATACAGCACGCCCGCGCTGTACCAGAGCGGCTGCGAACTCAGCGTGCCATCCCGGTAATAGTCCGCGCCCACATTGTACATGGACGGAAG
>CAYRDY010000079.1:8072-9617 GCA_964423195.1 uncultured Catenibacillus sp.
CACGCCGCCGAAGCGCTCGCCCCACTTTTGTCGCTTGCCCATCTCGTTGAAGGCAAAGTTAGCGCCGCCGTCGGACATGATGATGGCAGCCGGGATGCGCGCCACTGTCGCCTCCTTCCCGGTGGACAACTGCTCAGAATATGTGGTGGCATCGTCCTTTGCCAGCTGCTCATAGGCCAGATAGATCCCGCCCTGGGTGTTGGTAAAGTAGCCGATATACTCGTCAGCCGACAGCTGTACCGTATCCCTCATGTTTGCCATGAGTTTATTTTTATCATCATTTTTTACATCTGTCGGATTCAGATACTGATGGCCAATATTAACCACTGCATCGCTTTTATCTTTAAACGCCCTCGCGCTTACTCTGAGGTTGCCCTCCCCCTGGATGGCGACGCCGGGGAACGCCTTGACTTTTCCATCTGTCCCGCCCCCGCCGTCAATATTATTGCTGACCGTCCTGTGAACGGGCTGCCAATATTTATCGTCATTTTTTTCACTGTTAAAACCGGATGTTGTATTCGTATTCTTTTTGGCATTGACAACCACCGTATAGCAGGTGTCGCGGTTGTTCATCCAGCGCCACTCAGGCACACCATCGATGTCTTTCACCTGGAGGTCGCTGGGGTGATAGAGTGTCTCCATGCCGCCCACGATGAGGTAATCCGTCGTTCCGTCCTTGTCTTTATCCTTGCCTCGATAATGGGCAAGGGGCATGAGTACGGTGGCATTGGCGCCGTAGGCACAGACCGCCACCCGATTCTGCAGGTTCTGTCTCATCAGGCCGTCGATGGTCTTGTTGATGGCCGTCAGCGTCGCCTGAATACGGGAATTTTGAATGCGCTCCTGCATAGGCACGCCGTTTTCGGGCCATTTGTACAGATTTCCGTTTTCGTCTATCTTCGTATCTCCATCAGGGTTGTGTTCCAGATTGCTTGTGGATGCACTGTCAATGCCAAATCGGGTATCCTGACCCATGGAACCGCTCATATCAAACACGATCACCAGATCAATCGGTGTCGGCGGGTACTCGTTCACCTTCTGTGAACTCGCCAGCGCCGAATAGACGTGGAGAAAGTCGGCATTGAAACTCACGTTTCCGTCATAGCCGTCCGTGGCCATATCCAGCACAATCTGATTATTTTCCGTGCCGCCATTTCCACCATCAGCGTCATACGCAAACACCGTTTTGTCCGTCCACACCCGTCCTGCATAGCGCGAACCGTTTTCATCGCTCAGCAGCGCCTCCTGATAGGAATCCGTCGTGTCCGGATCGGCCACGCGGGAACCTTCCACAATGATCTCGCTGTCCGTCGCCCCGCCTACGAATATGTCATCCTCCGCATGAACCGTCGTGGCAGTCTCCATGCCGCCAGCTAACGGCAGAATCATACACAGGCAAAGAAGTATTGCCATGATTCTGAATGGTTTCAGATGTTTTTTTCTCCGGATCATCGGATAAATCCTCCCGCTTAAAAAAGTGATCAAATTATTGTTATTCGACACTTTTTATGCTTCTGAATCCTGTTGTTTTCAGACAAAATAAAA
>CAYRDY010000080.1:0-6796 GCA_964423195.1 uncultured Catenibacillus sp.
TCAACTCCTCGATGGTATAGGTATTGCTCGGATGGAACGGCATGGCGATCATCGGCCGGATCTCGCTCAGATCCACACAGATCATGCCGTCATAGTAGGCCACCTTCCCAGGAGCCAGTTCCCGGTACTCCGCCACCCGGCCGTGAATATCATAATATTCCCTGACCTTCTCATCCGTCACCCAGATGGAGGACAGGCAGGTCGTCTCTGTCGTCATGACATCGATGCCGATGCGGAAGTCAACGCTCAAATTTGCCACGCCCGGGCCGACGAATTCCATCACTTTATTGTTGACATAGCCATTGCCAAACACCGCGCCGATCAGCGCCAGGGCCACATCCTGCGGGCCGACGCCCGGCACAGGCGCTCCGGTCAGATAGACGCCCACCACGCCCGGCATACGGATATCGTAGGTTTTATTGAGCAGCTGCTTGACAAGCTCAGGCCCGCCCTCGCCCATGGCCATGGTGCCCAGGGCGCCGTAACGCGTGTGACTGTCGGAACCCAGGATCATTTTGCCGCCGCCGGCAAGCATCTCGCGGGCAAACTGATGAATCACGGCCTGGTGCGGCGGTACATAGATGCCGCCGTACTTCTTCGCGCAGGAAAGGCCGAACATGTGATCGTCCTCATTGATGGTGCCGCCGACCGCGCAGAGGCTGTTGTGGCAGTTGGTCAGCACATAGGGCATCGGGAACTTTTCAAGCCCCGACGCGCGCGCCGTCTGAATGATTCCCACGTAGGTGATGTCATGGGAAGTCAGTTTATCAAAACGGATTTTTAAATCCTCCATATTATCCGATGTGTTGTGTGCCTCCAGAATCCGGTAAGCCATTGTCTGCTCTGCGGCCTCCGCCTTGGACGGTGCCGGTTCTCCCGTCATCCACGCCAGCTCTTTGCCGGCGTCCGCGCGGTCCCTCACAATCTCAGTGCCGTCCACCAGATAGGCACCGCCCTCAAATAACTCAATCATCACTCTTCCTCCTTAAAATGGTGTTGCACTCCCGACAGATCCCGTAAAATACGGTCTTCCCGGCATCGATGGCAAAGCCCTCCTTCTCCAGCGTCTCGTCCATGAACAGGCGCACAGCCGGGCTATCCACATGGGACACCGCGCCGCAGCGGCTGCACATCAGATGATAGTGCTGTCGGCACTCCGGATGGTCGCCCACATACTGATAACACGCCGGCGCCTTGTCCGAGAGTGTATACTTCCGGATCTGCCCCTCGTCCTCCAGGACTTTCAGAAAACGATAGACCGTCGCTTTGCCGACCGGCTCTCCCTGCTGGCGCAGGCCCTCCAAAATATCCTCGGCTTTCACATGCACATCCTTATTTGATTTGATAAACTCCAAAATGACCGTCTTCTGCTTTGTCCGGCGATTCATTTTTTCTGCCGCCATCCAATCACCTTACCCCCGGCGCCGCTGTTCCCGTCTTTTGTCCGCGCCGCTTTGCCCGTGTCTGCACATTGTGTTCAGCCCATAGCAGCGCTGTTCCCGTCTTTCGTCCACGCCGCGCCATTCATGTCTGCTCGGTCTCAAACGCCTTAATCCGCTCATAAAAATATGGATGGGTTTTCTTTAGCGATATCGGCTTAAACTTCATATTCACATAGCAGTGTTCCGATGATCCGGTCACACACAGTGTACCGCTCTCCTTCTCAATGACCCTGTACCCGCACCGCAGACGAATGCCGTTGTTCTTTTCAATCCAAACATCAACCTGTACCGTCTGCCCGTATTTCACGGGAACCTTGTACGCCGCCGACACGGACAGCACCGGAATCATGAACCCGTCCGCCTCCATCTGCTCATAAGGGATACCGGCCAGTTCCAGGTAATACATCCGCGCCTCCTCAAACCAGCGGATATAATTCGAGTGATGGACGATTCCCATCCGATCCGTCTCATAATAATTCACTTTACGCTCAAAGGCGACCTCTCTTTTCTTCTCCGTCCCCGGCGCTGTATATGTGATCTCCTTCAAAGTCATCCATACCTTCTTTCATCGCCATTCTTCTCACTTTTGAACAGTTGTCTGATACCAGTTTATGATACCACAGATATTTATAAAAGGCAAAGAAAAAATCAGGAGTTAAGGATCATTTTGCATATGACCCAAAACCCCCGATAATATTGAGATTCTCAACGCTCATCTATATTTTTCAGGACAGCGCTCTGCCACCCACAGGCGATGCAAGCGCATTTACAGGAACAGCGGCGCGAATACAAGCGCCACGATGCTCATCAGCTTGATCAGGATATTCAGAGAAGGCCCGGACGTATCCTTGAGCGGGTCGCCAACCGTATCGCCGACCACAGCCGCCGCGTGCTGAGCGGTGCCCTTGCCGCCCGGCATGGCCTCGATATATTTCTTGGCATTGTCCCATGCGCCGCCGCTGTTGGACATCTGGATGGCGCAAAGAACGCCGACCACCGTCGCGCCGACGAGCAGACCGCCGAGCGCCGCCTTGCCGAGCAGTAGCCCCACCAAGATCGGTGAGAGCACGGCGAGAAGTCCCGGCAAAATCATCTCGCGCAGGGCCGCCGCCGTGGAGATATCCACGCACTTTGCGTACTGCGGCTCTCCCTTGCCCTCCATGATGCCCGGAATCTCCCTGAACTGTCGGCGCACCTCCTCGATCATGCTGCCCGCGGCCTTGGAAACCGCCTCAATCGCCATTGACGAGAAGAGATAGGCCAGCATGCCGCCGATAAACACGCCGGAAATGACCCTCGGATCAAGGACATTGACCGTATCGAGATTCACGGTGCTCGCATAGGACGAGAACAGTGCCAGGGCCGTCAGAGCCGCGGAGCCGATGGAAAATCCCTTGCCGATGGCCGCGGTCGTATTGCCGATGGAATCCAGTTTATCGGTGATCTCGCGCACGGAATGCGGCAGTCCGGACATCTCCGCCAGGCCGCCGGCATTATCCGCGATCGGACCATACGCGTCCACGGCGATGACGGCGCCCACTGTGGAGAGCATGCCCACGGCCGCAAGCGCTACGCCGAAGAGTCCGCAGACAATCGATGCCACGATGACGGCCGCCGCGATCAGCAGGATCGGGATGCCCGTGCTTTTCATGCCTACGGAGAGGCCCTGCAGAATATTGGTCGCCGCTCCGGTCTTGCTCTGCTCCACGATCGCGCGCACATGGCGGTACTTATCCGATGTATACCATTCTGTCACGATGCCGATGATCAGACCGGCCACAACGCCAGTGGCGATCGCCACAAAATATTTGAGGCTCCCAAGCATATTGAAACTGAAGATCGCCGAGGCGATCAGCAAAATAGCCATGCTGATGTAGGTGCCGCACATGATCGTGAGCTGAGCCGGAGCCTTCTTGATGAGGCGCACACAGAGGATGCCGATGATCGAAGCGACGATGCCGGTGGCGCAGACAGCCATCACGAAGGACGCGCCCGACTCGCCGAGCGCGAGCACGCCCAGCATCAGAGCCGAGACGATCGACCCCACATAAGACTCAAACAGATCAGCGCCCATGCCGGCCACATCACCCACATTGTCGCCGACGTTGTCCGCGATCACGGCCGGATTTCTCGGATCATCCTCCGGAATGCCCGCTTCGACCTTGCCGACCAGATCAGCGCCCACATCCGCCGCCTTGGTATAGATACCGCCGCCCACACGTGAGAACAGGGCGATCGAGCTGGCGCCGAGGCTGAAGCCGGTCAGAATATTAATGTCGTCAAAGATCATATAGAGAACCGCCACGCCGATCAGACCCAGTCCGACCACGCACAGTCCCATGACGGAACCGCCTGTAAAGGCAATATCCAGTGCCCGGCGCTCGCCCTGCGTGCTGGCGGCCTCCGTCGTCCGCGCGTTACAGGTGGTCGCACTGCGCATTCCGATAAAACCCGCGGTCACAGAGAGCAGCGCGCCGGCGATGAAGCAGACTGAGACCCTCCATCCCATCCCCGGGATCACAAACAGCACAATGGCCATGACAACCACAAAGATAGCCACCACTCGATACTCGCGCTTCAAAAAGGCCATGGCGCCGCTGCGGATATGTCCCGAAAGCTCAGCGATCCTTGAATTGGATATCTTGATCCTCCTGTTGCGCGCGGCAAATGCTGCGGCGATGGCCAGTGCCGCGACTGCCGCGATAATTGCATAGATACTCATGTATGCCACACCTCCGTAAAATTTTGTCTACTATAAGCATACGTCATTGTGCACAAAAAGTCAAATCTTTTACAGATCATTTGGACAATGTGCCCGCAATGCCTCCAGCGCCCGGCGCTTGCGACCGATCATCTCGTCGCAGCGCTCCATATAATCCTTGACACTCTTCACATTCTCCGCGCGCTCAATGCGATTCTCCCCCGGATAGACCAGCTTGGTGGTTCCGCCGGCGCCGAGGGCGATGATGGACTGCTTCTCCTCCATGATCAAAATATTGTAGAGCGCCTCAAATCCGGGCTTTGCGTAGCCGACATTTTCAAGATTGCCGGCGATATTTTTCTGACGATAGAGATAATAAGGCGCCATTCCCATCTCCGTTGCCGTCTCAAAAGATCGGTCGATCATCTCACTGACCTCCGCCACCGGCGCGCTCTGAAGATAAAGTTTTTCCCGATTGACGCGCGCCGCCCGCTTGATGGCCAGGGCATGCACTGTCAAGCTCTCCGGCGCCATCCGCCGGATCTCCGACAATGTATTTTCAAAATCCGCCATATGTTCCCCCGGCAGGCCGGCGATCAGATCCATATTGATATTGTCAAAGCCATGGGATCTGGCAAGCGCGTAAGCCTCCCGCACCTGTTCGACACTGTGCCGGCGGCCGATAGCCTCCAGGGTGCGCTCGTTCATCGTCTGCGGGTTGATGGAGATGCGCGTGATGCCATGGGCTCTGATGACTTCGAGCTTGTCCGCGGTGATACTGTCCGGACGTCCGGCCTCAATCGTCTTCTCGCGCACCTGATCCAACCGGAAATGCTGTTCCAGCTTCGTCAGTAGCTGATCCATCTGCGCCGCCGAGAGCGATGTCGGCGTGCCGCCGCCCATATAGAAAGTGAGCGGTTTCGGCGCGCCACCCTGCGCGTCACAGAGCATATCGCTCACAGCGTCTATCTCCTTAAACAGAACCTCCAGATAGTCATCCACCCTGCCGCGCCACGCGCCAAGCGGATAGGATGAAAATGAACAGTAGGCGCAGATGGTCGGGCAGAACGGGATGCCCACATAGAGGCTGAATCCCCGCAGGGGTTCAGAAAAATCCGAATTGACGCACTCCCCGCTTGAAACCGCGTCTTTTAATATCCGGCGCTCATTCGCGGCCACCGTGGTGCAGAGCCGGTATTTCGCCTCGGAGATCCTGTACTCGCGGTCAAAAAAGTCCCGCATTTTGGCGTCGTCCATGCCCGCATCCATGAGCTGCATGGCAATCTTGGTCGGCCGAATGCCGGTCAGCGTCCCCCACGGCAGTGTCTGGCCCGTGAACGCGCACATCACGCGATATACAAGACGCTTGAGGTCGTTTTTCGTCTGCTTATAGTCCGCGAGATCCGTCGCCACGGAATCTTTCAGCACTGCAACAGATTCTCTCTGCGCGCCCACAGAATCTTTCTGTTCTCCGACAGTGTCTCCCGACGCGCCGACGGAATCTTCCCGTACTCCGACAGTGTCTCCCGGCGCGCCCACAGACACCTCGATCCGGTCATCTGCAAACCGTAGGCGCATCTCCAGGATACAGTCTCCGTCACCGCCGCGGCGTGATTCTCCCACTACAGGCGCATTTTTGTCACCGCCGCGGCATGCTTCTCCCACTGTAGGTGCTCTTCCATCGTCACCGCCGCGGCATACTTCTCCCACCGCAGGCACTCTCCCGTCACCGCCGCGGCATAAAGTATCCGGCTCCGGAAGCTCCGGACCCGGATTGACAATGATTTTTTCGCCGTGATAAAAGGCCATCAAAAGCGCCCGCACATCATTTTCATATTTTAAGTTGTTCATGAAAAGCCGAATCATCCGATCACCAAAAGACATAAATGTCATTTTCCAAGGTTTGCCGCGCTATCTCTATAAAAACGGATTATATTTCTTCTCAAACCCCAGGGTTGTCGCCCCGCCGTGACCTGGCAGGACCTGGGTGTCATCCTCATACTGAACGAACAGTTTCTCCCTGATGGAACGGACAAGCTGGCTCATGCTGCCGGTCGGCAGGTCTGTCCTGCCCACAGAGCCCTCAAACAGCGTATCCCCGGCAAACAGTTTTTTTACCTGCGGCATATAGTAACAGACGCTACCTGCCGTGTGCCCCGGCGTGGCCGTCACTTCAAACACCATCCCGCCGAAAGTAAGGCGCTGTCCGTCCCTCACAAAGCAATCGCCGGAAATGCTGATCCGCTCGCCGATCATATCGCAGCCGTTGAGCTGCGGATCCCGCATCAGTTCATTCTCCTGTTCCGACAGCCAGACCTGGATCCCGTAGCGGTCGCGCACCTCAGGCACCGCCAGGATATGATCAAAATGCCCGTGCGTCAGCAGGATTGCCAGCGGCTTCAGCTGCTTTTCGCTGATATAATCAAAAATTCTCTGGGCATTGTCCGCGGGATCAATGATCACAGCCTCTCTCGTCTCGTCATTCGACACGATATAACAGTTTGTTTCCACCATACCAAGTATCATTGAATGAATCGTTATCTGCATATAAAAACCCCTTTGATCTACGGCGAAACGCCGCGCGGAAAGCCATGCGCATTTAACCGCGTGTGCGCTCATTTGCCCGCGCGTGCGCTCATTTACCCGCGCGTGC
>CAYRDY010000080.1:6896-9293 GCA_964423195.1 uncultured Catenibacillus sp.
CCCGCGCGTGCGCTCATTTACCCGCGCGTGCACGCATTTACCCGCGCGTGCGCTCTATGTCATAGACAAAATCCAGCGTCCGCAGCTGGTCGGCCACTTTCTGGAGCTGGCTGCGCCCGCGCACGTCAAACCCGACATTGATGGTCGCCGTCTGATTCTTGCCCGGACGGCTGGAGATCGTGTTGACATTGATGTTGCGCTCGGAAAACACCTTGGCGATCTCCACCAGCACCCCGACCTTGTCCTGCACATAGATATTCAGTTCCGCCTTGTAAAGTTCCTTGTTGTCGCCGTCATCCTGCCATTCGGCCTCGATCAGGCGGCTGCGCTCATCCTCATCAATATTCATCACATTGATGCAGTCCGTCCGATGGATGGAAATGCCGCGGCCCCTGGTGACATAGCCGACGATCTCATCGCCCGGCACCGGATTGCAGCACTTTGAAAACCGCACGGCCACATCGTGAATACCCTTGACGACAATGCCGCCGTGACTCCTGGCCTGCTGCGGCCTGGCGCCAACCACCGCTTTCGTCTGGGACAGCTGCTCCAACACCTGCGCGTCTGTCTCCGTCTGTTTGACATGCTTTCTGTGCTCCTCCACCAGACGGTTGACCACCTGGCCCTCTTTCAGCCCGCCGTGGCCGATGGCGGCGCAGACGGCGTCCCAGTTCTGAAAGCCGTATTTTTTTGTCGCCGCGGCGATATACTCCGGTTTGGAGATCTCCGAAAAATTAATATTTTTCGATTTACAATATTTGTCGATCAGATCCTTGCCGCGGATAATATTTTCTTCCTTGAACTCCGTCTTGAACCACTGATTGATCTTATTTTTCGCCTGGGCGCTCTTGACAATGGACAGCCAGTCACGGCTCGGCCCCTTGGAATTCTGCGAGGTGATGATCTCGATGCGGTCGCCGTTCTGGATCTGATAATCGATATTGACCAGACGGCCGTTGGCCCTGGCGCCCACCATCTTGTTGCCGACAGCGGAATGGATGCTGTAGGCAAAATCAATCGGCGTGGAACCGGTCGGCAGCGTCTTCACATCGCCCGCCGGCGTGAAACAGTAGACGCTCTCGGAGAACAGATCGAGGTCATTTTTGAGCAGGCTTAAAAATTCGCGGTTGTCGGACATATCGCGCTGCCACTCAAGGATCTGCCGCAGCCACGTCAGCTTGGCCTCCTCGCGGGTCTCGTTGTTGATGCCGTGCGGATCCTCCTTGTATTTCCAGTGGGCGGCGATGCCGTACTCCGCCGTCTTGTGCATCTCGAAAGTGCGGATCTGGATCTCAAACGGTTTGCCGGTCGGGCCGATCAGCGTCGTGTGGAGCGACTGGTACATATTTTGCTTCGGCATGGCGATATAATCCTTAAAGCGCCCCGGAATCGGCGTGTATTTCTCGTGTATCAGCCCCAGGGCGGCATAGCAGTCCTTGATGGAATCCACGATGATGCGCACCGCGAACAGATCATAGATCTGGTCGAGTGTCTTGTTCTGGTTGTACATTTTCTTGTAAATGCTGAAAAAATGCTTGACGCGGCCGCTGACCTCACAGCGGATGCCGCCCTGCTTCATCACCTCGGAGACCTCATCCACAATGCCCTCGACCATTTCCTCTCGCTCGCTCTTCCTGGAAGCGATCTTCTCCGCGAGGTCATAATAGGCGGCAGGGTCGAGATAGCGCAGCGCCAGGTCGTCAAGCTCCACCTTGATCTTGGAAATGCCGAGCCGCTGGGCAATCGGCGCGTAGATATCCATGGTCTCACGCGCCTTCTCTTTCTGCTTCTCCGGGCTCATATACTTGAGCGTGCGCATATTGTGCAGCCGGTCCGCCAGCTTGATCAGAATCACGCGGATATCCTTGGCCATCGCCAGAAACATCTTGCGCAGATTTTCAGCCTGCACCTCGATCTTGTCCGCGGAGTAGGACAGCTGGCCGAGTTTTGTCACCCCGTCGACGATCAGGGCCACTTCCTGGCCAAACATGGCCGTGATATCCTCCGATGTCACGTCCGTGTCCTCGACCACATCATGCAGGAGGCCGCCGATGATCGTCTCCTTGTCGAGCTCCAGATCAGCCAGAATGATGGCGACACACAGCGGATGAATGATATACGGCTCGCCCGATTTGCGCTTCTGCCCGCGATGCGCCTCGTCCGCGACATGAAATGCCTTCTCGATCTGACTGACATCCGCGGACGGATGGTATTTCTTGACCTTATCGATCAGCTGCGCATAGAGCGCCTCCGGGGACGTAAAATCCTGCGTGGCAGGCAGCTCATCGCTGTCGCTGCCGATCACGTCCACATCAAAAACCTTTTTATAATCCTTCGCCTCAAAATATTCATCAGCCATATGCTCACCCACTTTCTCTGTGAAGCTGACATATTCCC
>CAYRDY010000081.1:0-7980 GCA_964423195.1 uncultured Catenibacillus sp.
GTCCGCGCCACCGAAGCCTCCATATATTCTCTCGTGGACGGATAGGGCGCGCACTCATCCAGCGCCATGGCGACCGTTGATCCTAGATTGGACTGAATCTGCACACTTTGCTCCGGCCCCATGAAGATCCTGCGACCATCGATGTGGGAGTTGAAATAGACGCCCTCCTCCTTGATCCTGCGCATCCCCGCCAGGGAAAACACCTGAAATCCGCCCGAATCCGTGAGAATCGGCCGGTCCCAGTTCATGAACTTATGCAGGCCGCCCAGCTTTTTGACCACCTCGTCGCCCGGCCGCACATGCAGATGGTAGGTATTGGAGAGCACGATCTGCGTGCCCAGCGCATAGAGGTCGTCGGCAGCCACAGCGCCCTTGATCGCCGCAGCCGTGCCGACATTCATAAACACCGGCGTCTGCACCGTCCCGTGTACTGTGGAAAACTCCGCCCGCTTGGCCCTGCCGTCCGTTGTGATCAGCCTGTACATACATCCATAGCCCCTTTAAAAACAACATATCCAGTATAACTGTAAATCTCGATTTAATCAACATCTTTTTTATAAAACTTTCATGGCGTTACCGGAAACAAAAATTTTCGGCGCTTTGCCGCCCTCTTGAGGGTTATTTAAAAACCTGTGTATCCTCTTCCGAAGAACATACACAGGTTTCCTTTAAATTTGTGGCAGTGCTTTCGCAAATTCCGGAGCGCGTCACTTCCCATGTTTCTCTTTGTGATAAGCCGCGTCGAAAGAGATCTTTTTCAGATGCTCCAGGATCCGCTGCTGCGCCTTTTTCGGCTTTGACAGATAGCAGAGCATGAGAATCGCGAAAAGCACGGCCGCGACCACAAATACTTCCATATCGGATCTCAAACTCGCCCCGATCATGGCCAGCAGGCTAAGCGTTGCGCCCATGGCCAGAAAAATATTGGCCGACCACTTCTTGCCGAATTTTCCGACGACGCGTGTCCCCTCATCGCATTTTTCAAGATGGCCGTTAAAATACAGGCCAAGGCTCATGCTCTTGATCTCCGACTCCTTGTGGAAGCAGATACTAAAATCCGATTCATCGGTAAAATGACCCCAGAAACATGACTTCATCTGATACGCACGCATATTCTCCCGCGTGTCCTCCACCACCTTGTCACGCCAGGAATTTTTCCACTCTTTCATCGTCAGATGGCTGACGATCGTCACACTCTGCATGTGAAATATCCTACGTCAGCGCCGGCACGAGGAACAGGAATCCAAGTGCCGTGATGACACCGCCGACAATCAGAACAATGGCGCAATAGCCCATAATATCTCTGGCGCCGAGTCCTGCGATGCCGAGCGCAGGAAGCGCCCAGAACGGCTGCAGCATATTGGTCCACGCGTCACCCCACGCGATACCCATGGCCGTGACGGCAGGGCTCACGCCGAGCGCCAGGCCGGCAGGCATCATGATCGGACCCTGGACAGCCCACTGTCCGCCGCCCGACGGCACGAAGAAATTGACGACACCCGCGGCCAGGTAGCAGAGCACCGGGAACGTCCTCTGATTGGAAATGCTGACGAACGCATTGCTGATGGCGCCTGCCAGGGATACACCGTTAGCGCCCGCGGTCGTCATGATCCCCTGGATGCCCGCGTAGAACGGGAACTGCAGGATAATGCCGCCCGCGCTTGAGGCCGCCTCGGTGATCGCGCGCACATAGCCGATCGGGGTCTTGTGGAAGGCGATGCCGAGGATCAGGAAGATCAGATTGACGATATTCAACGACAGAGCATTCAGAATCGACCCCGCGTTGATGAAATAATAAACGAGATAGACGACGCCGACGAGGACGACGATATAGGAGAGGATCATACTGTTTTCGAGCTTCTCCGCCGGGGTCTTCGGCTTCGGGTAGGTCACCTTTTCCTCGACAAGCAGCTTCGGATCAATCGCGATGACATCCTTCTCTGCCGGATGCATCAGCGCGTTGACGATGGCGACAGCGACGACCACCGCGACAACCATGATCAGGTTCCAAGGCGAGAAGATGGTCAGGGACGTCGGCACAACCTCGGTCACCGCACCGCCGGTATTCGCGACAGCGCCGTCCGCGCCGAGGGACGTCATGCCCAGCGGAATCGAGCCGGAAATGCCCGCGTGCCAGACAATAAAGCCTGAGTACGCCGCGGCGATGATCAGGCGATAGTCAACACCTTTTAACTTCTTGGCGACTTCCTTTGCCAACAGAGCGCCGATGATCAGGCCGAAGCCCCAGTTGATAAAGCAGCAGATCGCGGAGACCACCGTGACAAAAGCGATGGCCGTCGCCGGCTTCTTCGGTATCCCCGCCAGCTTGACGATGATCGACTTGATCGCCGGCGCGTTGGCCAGGGCGCTGCCCAGGACGAGCACCAGAGCCATCTGCATGGAGAACTCAAGCAGCTTCCAGACGCCGCTGCCCCACGCGTTCGCGACTTCGACCGGATTCATGCCCGTCACCGGCATGGCCGCGATGAAGACGATGACCGTCAAAATGATACAGAACACAAACGCGTCGGGCAGAAATCTCTGCACCAGTTTTACGCATCCGTTCGTAAACTTTTTGAACATAAAATGACCTCCCTTTCATCTGACTTGTCAGGTTTTTAACAAACAACCGAGTTTATTATACACCTTTTTTTTAATGATGAACAGGCTAAAATTTAACAAAATTTTTATAAAATTTATATTTTTCTATGAATTATGCGCGGCTGCCACATTGTGGCTATCCCCTACCCTGTGGTATACTTACTCTGAAAACCCCGTCAAGCGGCTTTTATCCATGGTGTCTCCCCGCTCGCGGGGCATGGAAATTTTTAGGAATGAGGTGTCATCATGTCCGGTTCTGTTTATGGAAATATTTTCAAAGTCTCAACCTGGGGGGAATCCCACGGCAGGGCTGTGGGCGCCGTCGTGGACGGCTGCCCCGCTGGCATTCCCTTAAGCGCGGCCGATGTGCAGCGATTCTTGAACCGCCGCAAGCCCGGCCAGTCCAGGTACGCGACGCCGCGCAGGGAGGACGACGCCGTGGAAATCCTCTCAGGCATTTTCGAGGGGCGTACCACGGGAACGCCGATCTCCATGATCGTTTACAATAAGACACAGCGCTCAGAGGATTACTCAGAGATCGCCTCGTATTACCGCCCTGGGCATGCCGATTACACATTCGACGCCAAATACGGTTTCCGGGACTACCGCGGTGGCGGCCGGAGTTCCGGCCGTGAGACCATCGGACGGGTGGCAGCCGGCGCCGTCGCCTGCGCTCTCCTCGGAGAACTCGGCATCCGGTTTCTGACATACACCGCCTCCATCGGCGATGTCTCTGTCAGCCGCAGCCGGTTTGACGAGGACCAGATCACGCAAAATCCGCTCTATATGCCGGACGCGCAGGCGGCCGGGGAGGCGGCGGCGCTGATTGAGGCGCAGATGCGCGAAGGGGACTCCGTGGGCGGCACGGTCGCATGTGTCATCAAAAACGTGCCGGCCGGCATCGGCGAGCCGGTCTTTGACAAACTGGACGCCGCCCTGGCGAGAGCCATGTTCTCCATCGGCGCGGTCAAGGGTTTTGAGATCGGGGACGGTTTTAAGTCCGCCGCGTCTTTCGGCAGCCAAAATAATGACGCCTTCATCCGCTCGGATGCCGGTATCTCAAAGGCCACAAACCATGCCGGAGGAATTTTGGGCGGCATCAGCGACGGCTCCGACATATGGATGCGCGTCGCCATCAAGCCGACGCCGTCCATCGCCATGCCGCAGCACACAGTCGGCAGAGACGGACAGCCGCTCACCGTCGAGATCAGCGGACGGCACGATCCCGTCATCGTGCCGCGCGCCGTGGTTGTCGTCGAATCCATGGCCGCCCTGACGCTTGCCGACCTCATACTCTCAAATCTGGGCGCCAGAATAGAAAATGTCAAGAAAATCTACGGAATCATCGAGTAGAGATCTCTCCAGCGCGGCAGCGGCATGCGCCTCTAGCCAGCAGCTACGCCTATGTGGACTTTCACCACAGAGCAGCGGCATGCGGGTCCTATTTACAAAACGGCGGCACATCACAGATGTGCCGCCGGCATTTTTTTCACAATTTTGATTCACAATTTTTGATTCACAATTTTTGATTCACAATTTTTGACTCATAATTTTTCATTTTGATCGACGTCGGACAATTCAGCTTGATCGGCTTCTTGTTCATAATAAAATAACCCTTCTCATAATTCATGTCAAACTGGGTCAGAGAGTCCGAGGACTGATTGACACAGAGAAAACTGTGGCTGTCCTCGTGGAGAATCAGGTCGCGCGGATACTCGCCGCTGATCGGCAGCACACAGATGCGCGTCATCTCTTTTGTCTCCTCGTCAATCCTGTAGACGGCCACGCTGTTATTGCCTGAATTGGTCACGTAGAGATACCTGTCATCCGGCGTCAGCTTCAGCGTCACCGCGTTGCTGTAGCCGCCGGTCTTGTCCGGGAGCGTCGAGAGCGTCTGGCGCTCACCGAAAAAGCCGTTCTCCGCGTCATAATCATACTGGACGACGACATTCTTATCCTCCATGGTCAGATAGGCCATCTTGCCGTCATTTGAGAAGACCATGTGCTTTGGTCCCACGCCGAGCTCGCAGCGCAAAATATCATGCAGCGCGATCTTTCCGGTGCGGTGATCAAACTCATAGATCTTGACCTGATCAAGCCCGATATCCACACTGAAAATATAGCGCTCATCCGGCGAGAACAGCGCGCAGTTGACATGACAGATATAGTGGCGTCCCGCGTCGATGCCGATGCCCGTCATAAACACCTCATCCGTCACCTCGCCCACAGAGCCGTCGTGATTGATGCGCAGCACCGTCAGCTTGCCGTCGTGATAGCCCGCGGTCGTCATAAACGTATTCCGCCTGTTCACTGAAATATAACAAGGACGCAGGCCGTTGACCGTCGCCTTGTTGAGCAGCTCAAGATCGCCGTTGTCCAGCACCCTGAACGCCGCGACACCCTCGTCGCAGGTCGTATACAGGAACTTCTCATTATGGGAGAGTGTCACAAAAGACGGATTATTGATCTCAAACACGCCCCGCTCTGTAAAATTGAAGTGATCATCCACATCAAATATCGTCAGCCCCTTGCTCTTTCCGCGGGTATAAGAACCGACATAGGCCACATATTTATTTCTCCTCGCCATGACCAGCACCCCCTGCTTTTCAATCATTTTCATCTGAATGATAGTTTATCATACCGCGAAAAATTCTTCAAGACAAACGTTTTGCGCGTGGATAAACTCACAATTTTCCCATGTTTGCACCCCTACATCAGATAAATCATCCGCCAGATCAGATGAATCACCAGCAAATGCACCGGATAGAAAAGATAGAATCCGATCTTTAGAGCCGGCGGATTCGGCCCGCGCTTGCCGTTGTAGAGAAATATCGGAATAAACGCGAGCAGACCGAACAGTTCTATCTTTGTCATGCACCAGAAGACGACGCCGGAAAAGACAACTTCCCAGATCTTCTGGTCTTTAAATTCATAGAGAATAAAGATCAGCAGGATTCCCCATGCGCCGTAATCCGTATCCAGCACCACTTCCGCCACCACACCGCAGACGACAAAGCTGCCGATGCCGAGAAGACTGTATTTCTCCCATTTTTTCTTCACAAACTCACAGCCGTGGATGGCGAGCAGCCCCAAAAACAGCGTGAAAAAGACGTTGGTGCCGTCGGGGTCGATCCATACCCCCGAAAACGCCAGATTAAACGGAATCTCCGAGATCAGGGCAAACAGGCCCAGCCTCAGCAGATATTTTTTGACATTTCTGGTGTGGCTGTAGCCCTCCACCAGCAAAAAACAGTAGATCGGAAACGCGATGCGTCCGATCGCCCGCATCCAGCGATACTGCGGAAACAGCACAGCACCGACATGATCGATCAGCATCGAGACGACCGCGATACATTTGAGTGTCAAACCATTCATAAACATTTCTTCTTTCAAGTTTCAAGCGCTTACGCTCTGTAAAATCTTCGCCTCAAAGCGACACAAAAAACCCTACAGCACCTACATTAGCTCGCGCTCCCCGCGGCTCACAAATACCGCGATCGTCCGCGGGGGAATGGCCACATCCGCCGCGCGCACGCCCTGCCGCGCCGCCTCTGATGCGCTGTCCGCGTGGACGGGCACATCCCCACCGCCCCACGTCGAGAGCACCTGCTGCCAGACCTGTCCCCTCGGCAGGGACGGAAGGCCGATCATCTTCGGCTCCCAGTGCATATTGTAGGCAAAATAGAGGTCGCTGTCGCTGCAGCCCGGCGCGTATCTGCCGCAGTAGAGGACGCCCAGATAGCGGCTCTCCGCCGAGCTCTCCACCCGCCATGGCCTGCCGCCGTGGAGAGACACATC
The DNA here is from genome assembly GCA_964423195.1 of uncultured Catenibacillus sp. Taxonomy (GTDB): domain Bacteria; phylum Bacillota; class Clostridia; order Lachnospirales; family Lachnospiraceae; genus CAKRHR01. The sequence goes on from CAYRDY010000081.1 coordinate 6,400, forward strand.
CGGATGACCGCAGTTTAAGAAATCCATCATCCGCACCGGCAAAGCGGCGTGCAGCATCGGGTGGTCCCTTCTCAGACAGATCAGATCGCGGACAAATGAAAACATCGCGCGGTTCCTCTTCAGGAGATTCCAGTTCAGCCATGTCAGGTCATTGTCCTGACAGTAGGGATTGTTGTTGCCCTGCTGCGTCTGTCCGAGCTCGTCACCTGCAAAAATGACCGGAATTCCCTGATGAATCAGGGTAAATACCCAGGCGTTCTTCATCTGTCGGTGCCTGAGCTCGGTGACCCGCCGCTTCCTCGTCGGCCCCTCGACCCCGCAGTTCCAGCTGAAATTCTCATCTGTGCCGTCGGCATTGTTCTCGCCGTTGGCCTCATTGTGCTTCTCACTGTAACTGACCAGATCGGCCAGCCGGAAACCATTGTGACCGCAGAGATAGCGGACGCTGCCGATTGAAGGGTCATTTTTCAGGAGCAGGCGGCTGAATGTGCCGACCATACCCGCGTCGCCCTTCAAAAATTTCCGGCAGCACACGGCATACGCGTCATTGTAATCCGCCAGATGTTTAAGGGATCCCTGTCGATAGCCGTAAGTATCGCCGCCGAAATCCTCCGTGAACAATTTCGTCCGCGCCAGCACCGGATCCGTGGCCGCAAGCTCTGCCGGCAGCGCCTCGCGGTTGACGTGAAAACCGTCCACATGGTACGTCAACACCCAATAGCGCAGGCAGTCCAGCACCAGATTGCGGTTGACACCGCCGTCAAAATAAAACTCCATGACCACCTCGATGCCCGCCCGGTGCAGCGCGGCAACCATCGCCTTGAACTCCGCGGTCGGATCATTTCCGGCGCTGTAGGCCGCTTTCGGCGCAAAATAATGTGCCCAGCCATAGCCCCAGTAATTCATCCGGTACCGCCGCTGCTCCTGTCCGGCGGGATCCCCGGATGGTAACAGCCAGGAGGCATCCAAAGTCGCCCCGCCGGCAGCCCTGATGGGTACCATCTCCTCAAATTCGACCGCCGGCATCAACTCCACACAGTTGACGCCGAGTCGCTTGAAGTAATCGATTTTTTCCGCCACGCCGAGAAACGTCCCCTTATGGCGCACGCCCGACGAGCTGTCCATTGTAAAGCCGCGCACATGCAGCTTATACATGATCAGCTCGTGCATCGGCAGGCCAAGCGGCTCATCGCCCGCCCAGTCAAATGTCCCATCAAAACAGCAGTACCGCGGGCTGCCGGCGGGCTTCCCCCACGCGCCGCGCCCCGCGAGCGCGGGCGCGTATTCATCCGCGTAGACATCGCCGCCATAGGTATAGGCGTACTCAAAATACTGGCGGCCAGGCCCTGTCAGACGCACCGAATACACATCGCCGAATACGTGAAACGCATTCATCGGCAGCTCGATCTCCCGATCCTTGAGATAAATATGGAGAATCAAATCTCTCGTCCCGTCACAGCAGACCGAAAACTCCACGTCCGCCTCACCGACCCAGGCGACGCCTAAGCGCCTGCCACTGCCCGCAACCGCTGTCTCTGTGTTCTTTTCCCGCATAATCTCCTCCAAACCTGCAGCCGGAAT
>CAYRDY010000081.1:8080-9138 GCA_964423195.1 uncultured Catenibacillus sp.
CGCTTCAAACTTCGGTCATACGGGCTCAGCCCAAACCTGTAAAAATGCTCCATGTGAACATTTCTTGCCTGGCGCCTGCCAAGCGCGTATCTGAGCAAAAATTTCGGCACCACGCTGACCGTAAATTCTTGATCGGCAATAAAAAATTCACTGTCCTCATGCCGTATATAATCATCGACAATCAGCTTCGGCATGTTGGCGCCGCCGGCCACTGTGTAATAATTGCTCCGCCCCTGGCGGATATTCATCTCAAATACGACATATCCGCCCCGCCTCTCATCGTACTGAATATCGAAATGACAGATACCCGTAAACCGGATGCTTTCCAGAAAATGCCTGATTTTCTCGCACAGTTCGCGGTCACAGGCATAGGTAATGGCATTATAATTGCCGATCAGCTCCGGTGTGCGGTCGTGCATCAGGATTTTCCCGCCCGATATCGCGACAACCTTGTGCCTGCTGTTGGCATAGGCACTGTAGACAAACATGGAATCATCCTTGCCCTCAATGTATTCCTGGAAAATAAATTTGCCCTTAAATCCGGAGGCGCGGATATTGCCGACGATATATTCAAGCTGCGTCCTGTTCTCCGCCTTATAGCCCTTTTGCTTCCCGGCGAACTGGTAATTTGCGTATTCCACCGTATCCGCGGGTTTTAAAAAGATTGGGAATTCAAACGGGATTTCAAAATTCTCCAGTTCATCCTCCGCGAAATCGAACCGCTTTGTCCTCGGATAATCCAGGCCATACTTTTCACACAGCCCGTAAAATGTATCCTTATTAAAAAGCACGTCAAACATTTGCTCATCCACGATCGGAATGATAAATGTATCGCTGATTTCCATGATTTTTTCACGATTGTGGATCAAATGCCGCACATAATAATCCGTATTCCCGAACAGTATTTTCTTCTTCTCCGGATATTTCCGGTGAATATCTCCCAGCGCCGTTAAGAGCACCTCATCCTCAAGCAGATTTTCATAATAGTAGCCCTCGACAATTTTGCTGAAAGCCGTCGGAAAAATCGGATGCTGGCCGATAATGACAGTGCGGATGCC
>CAYRDY010000082.1:0-9041 GCA_964423195.1 uncultured Catenibacillus sp.
GGATCGACCGGTTCAGCAGGATCAACCGGCGGAACGGATATCGGACTCGATGCGGCAAAGGCGACGGCAGCGAGCCATGCGGGCTACTCTGTCTCAGACGTGAATTTTTCAAAGGCGAAACTCGACTTCGATGACGGTTACACGGTATATGAGATTGAGTTTTATAAGAACGGCGTTGAATATGAATACAAGATCAATGCCCAGACAGGCGCCATCATGGAGTATGACTCGGATTATGACGATTGATCATCGCGGTGATCATTTCAGCGATCATTCCGACGACGAGAATGGGTCATCGATGTCAAGCCAAATCTTGAACCGTAATTTTAAATGTTGAACTGTGAAAAAAGCGGAGCGAAATGCTCCGCTTTTTGAATTCCGGTTCGGATAAATCTAAACGCCCCTTTTTTGGATCAGCGAGGTTATAAACTGTGCCGACTGACTGTAGATTTATTCCCGTTATTGGTATATAATGTTTAATATCAGAGAGCGCTGGTAAAATTAATTGAGATATTGAGGGTGAGAAGATGTATGAAATTAATCTGAAAATTCATGACGAGAGGGATCTGTACAGTCCGTATGACGAGAGTTGTCTGACGCTGAACGACGATGTCGCCGACTATCTGGCGAAACAATATACCAAAAAGGAAATCGGCGACGAAATCATCTTAAAAATCGCGTGCGACGGCCCTGTGACTTATGAGCGGGTGCGCGATGCCTTTCGGGAGCTGATCAGGGAGCAGGAGATCCGCAATTCCAATCAGAGGCGGCTGAACAGGGTCAAGCAGATATGGTTGTTTGCCATCGGCATCGTCTTTGTGGCGGCGGCTATCCTGCTCGATGGCCTGTTCAGCGCGGTTCCCGTGGAGATCATCTCCATCATCGGCTCCTTTGCCGTATGGGAGGCGGCGAATATCTGGATCGTGGAGAATCCCCGCACACGGCTTGGCAAGCGCACGATAAAGAAACTGAACGCTACCAAAATTGTGATTGAGCAGACCGGTGAGAACTGACAGCGGCTCCGGCTGTGAAAGCGTTTATTATTTTATGGAGGAGACAGACTATGCGGATTTTATTGGCGGAGGATGAGAGAGACTTAAATCGGATCATCACACAGAAACTGACATCGGACGGTTACAGCGTCGACAGCTGCTTTGACGGGGAGGAGGCGCTGGATATTCTCGAATACACGGATTACGACGCGGTGATTCTCGACATTATGATGCCGAAAATGGACGGGCTGACGGTGCTGCGGAAGTTTCGAGCCGCGGGGAAGACGACACCGGTGCTGATACTGACGGCGCGGGACGCGGTCGCGGATCGGGTGACGGGTCTGGATGCGGGGGCAAATGACTATCTCGTCAAGCCGTTTTCCTTTGATGAGCTGATGGCGAGACTGCGCGCGATGACGCGGACGTCCTTTGGCAGGGTGAGCAATGTCCTGCGGGTCGCTGATCTGACGATGGACTGCGCCGCCCACACCGTCACGCGGGGCGGACGCCCGATCAGCCTGTCCGCGAAGGAATACGCGCTGCTCGAATATTTGATGAACAATCCGGGGATCGTGCTCTCCAGGGAACAAATTGAGGATCATATCTGGAATTTCGACTACGAGGGCGGGACGAATGTGGTGGACGTGTATGTCAGCTATCTGCGCCGGAAGATTGACAGCGGGTCAGATGTCAAGCTGATCCACACCGTCCGCGGCAGGGGATATGTGCTGAGAGAGGAAAAGGGATGATCAAAAATCGATCGATACGCTTTAAAATAACGGTTTGGTTCACAACGGCGCTGGTTCTTGTCGCCGTCACCTCCTATTTGATTGTTCTGTCCGTCAGCAATCAGATTCTGCAGAAGACGATCAGGGACAATCTGGTGGAGGCGGTGACGCGCAATTATGACGATGTGCGTTTCTACGCGAGCCTTGACGAGGCGGATCTCAACAAGGATGCCAGTCATTTTCTGCGCTTTGAGGATGGATTTCTGGAGGTTGACAGCGATTTTCTCGACGAGGTGAATGAGGTCTATACCGCGCTTTACGACTCGGACGGTGCGCTTTTGTACGGGGAAAACCCGATTTTGCGAAGCACCCAGGGCATCGGTTTTGTCGATTCAAAGATTCGGACGCTCAAAGTCCTGGAGACGACTTATTTTATTTTTGACCTTCGGCTGGAGGCAAAGGGCCTGGGCGGGCTGTGGATGCGCGGTGTCGTCTCGGAGGAACAGGGCGCCATGCAGATGGACTCGATCACGCGGACTTCGCTGATCATCCTGCCGCTTCTGGTGCTGGTCGCGTCGCTCGGCGGATATCTGATCGTCCGGCGGACGTTTCGCCCGATCAAGGAGATCTCGGAGACCGCCCGGCAGATCGGTCAGGAAAACGACCTGAAGAAGCGGATTGTGCTTGGGCCCGGCAGCGATGAGCTGCACCAGCTCGCGGATACATTTAACGACACGTTTGACAAGCTCGACAAGGCCTTTGAGGCGGAGCGGCGCTTTATCTCCGACGCCTCCCATGAGCTGCGCACGCCGATGTCGGTGATCACGTCCCAGTGCGAGTACACGCTGGAAGATACGCGCACGGCCGAAGAGTATGTGGATGCGCTGCGGGTGATTCAGAGGCAGGGGCGCAGGATGTCAAAGCTCATCAATGACATGCTGGATTTCACGAGGCTTGAGAACGGCGCGGAGCGCTATCCCCTGCAGGACCTTGATCTGTCGGAGCTCGTCGAGTCTGTCTGTTCAGATATGGCGCTGATCCGGGAGAACGGGATTGCGCTGCGCTGTGAGACAGAGAAAAATATTCACATACAGGGGAATTACACGCTGCTCGCGAGACTCCTGGCAAATCTGATCAGCAATGCCTACCGCTATGGCAAGGCGGGCGGTCACATCGATGTGGCGCTTGAGAGGGATGATCAAAAGATTTGCCTGACCGTCGCGGACGACGGGATCGGCATCACACAGGAGGATCAGGGGAAGATCTTTGAGCGGTTTTACCAGGCGGACAGTTCCCGTACCGGCACCGGCACAGGATTGGGTCTCTCACTGGTGCGGGAGATCGCACGCTACCACGGCGGGGATGTAAAGGTGCAGAGCAAGCTCGGAGAGGGCAGCCGGTTTACGGTCACATTCGCGGATGCGGGCTCTTCATGAGCGCGGCAAAATACAGGCAATATACAGGCAATCTACAGGTTGTCAAAATTTGAGGTTGAAGAAAAGCCGAAAAAAGTATAATATGATATCATCATCTTGTATATAAGGAGACCGTGGAAGACATGCCGTTGGTGAGCATTATCGTGCCGATTTATAATGCGGAGAAAACGATTCAAAAGTGTATAAACAGTATCCTGAATCAAAAATTTGGCGATTTTGAGTTGATCCTGCTGGATGACGGGAGCACGGACGCCTCCGGTGGAATCTGTGAGGATTACGCAAAAAAGGACAGCCGCGTCCGAGTGTTGCACAAGGAAAACACTGGCGTTTCAGATACGCGAAATCAGGGGATTGACTTGGCTAGGGGAGAATTTCTGCAGTTTGTGGACAGCGACGACTGGATCACGCCGGAGTCGACGGGATTCTTTGTACACGCGGCAGCTGAGAATGACTGCGATATGGTCATCGCCGATTTCTACAGGGTGATCGGTGAGCGTGTCTCGCAGAAGGGAAGCATCGAGAATGAGGGCGTTATGGCGCGGCTGGATTATGCCATTGAGATGATGCGGAATCCGGCGGATTTTTACTATGGCGTTCTCTGGAATAAATTTTACCGGCGCTCTATCATCGAGGCATACCGGATCAGGATGGATGATTCCGTCAGTTGGTGTGAGGATTTTATCTTTAACCTTGAGTATGTCCGACATACCCGCAAAATTTACGCGCTGAAGATCCCGCTGTATTATTACGTCAAGACAAAGGGCTCCCTGATCTCACAGGGGATGAGCATGAAGAAGACGTTCCAGATGAAGCGGCGGGTCTTTGCGTCCTACAATGATTTCTACAAGGATGTCTTTGACGACACGGATTACGAGAAGAAAAAAGGGAAGGTCTATCGGTTTCTGTTCGACGCCGCCGGCGACGGGAGCGTATCCCTGCCGGGGATCCAGGGAAGTTACAGGCTGGGCAGTGAGCGGACCAGGGTCAGCGAGGATATGCTCGAAGGGGAGGGCATTTTCTTTGATATCTACCACGAGAGGAAATTGCAGGAAAAATTGATTGAGATCGCGGCGCTGCGAAACGACCTGACGACGGATGACGTGAAAGTGCTGTATTATCTGAGCCTGCCCCACAAGAGCTGTACCTTTAAAGACATGGCGGATGTCCTGAATATCTCCAGAGGGAAACTGTCGGGGTCGGTTCAGAGGCTGCTCTCGAAGGAGATGATCGCTGTGCAGGAGAAGGACAGGGCGAAGGGCGGCAGGACCAAGGGAAAAAATCAGGAGGAGACGCGCGGCGCGGATGAAAAAAATCCGGAGGAGCGGCGAAAGGGCGGCAAGAAGACTTATGTGATCACGCAGGAGGCGGAAAAGGTCCTGTCGGAGATGCTGTTCTTGCTATTTGATTTTGAGCAGATCCAGTATGAGGGCTTTACCTCTGAGGAGATAGAGATCTATGAGAGACTGAATGAGATGCGAAAGCAAAATATTAAAAAGGCGCTCAGGGAGTGAGCGCAGAAAAAATGTCACGAAAACACTCAGAGAGAAGGACATCTGTGTTGATAAAAAAATTAATTATTATTTTGTGTTTGCTGCCGATCGTGTTTTTGCTGTACTTCTTTGGCGGCGTAGTCATATCCTACAGGCGGCAGCCGGAAGTCAGCGAGGAATACAAGGCCGCTTTTCATGCCGGGGACTGCTACTCGGAGCATGTCTCCTGCGAGAGGGCATATATCATCGAGGATAATGAGGAGGCGCTCATCGAGAGGCTGAGGATGATCGAGCAGGCCACAGAGCGGATCATTCTCTCCACCTTCGAGTTTCGGTCGGATGAGAGCGGCAAGGATGTCCTCGCCATGCTGCTCGCTGCGGCGCAGAGAGGCGTCGATGTCCGCATCATCGCGGACGGCGCGGTCGCTGAGGTGAATATGATCAAAAATGCCTATTTTCATGCCCTGGCCGCCATGGAGAATGTGGAGATAAGGCTCTATAATTGTCTGAATTTTTTGATGCCATGGAAAAGTATGGGGCGGCTCCACGACAAATATTTGATCGTCGACGATGACCTCTATCTTCTGGGCGGCAGAAATACCTATGATTTTTTTCTGGGGGAGAGCGATTACAAAGATTACGACCGGGATGTGCTGGTCTACAGCACGGACCCGACAGATGAGGAGCGCTCCATCCACCAGCTGGAGCGCTATTTTGAGTCGGTCTGGGCATTGGAGGATTGCGAGACACTGCGTTCGAGGAACAATCAAGAGACAGCCTCAGCGCACAGGGAGCTGGAGGAGCGCTGCGAGAAGCTCAGGCGAGCGTATCCTGATCTGGCCCAAAAGGCGGACTATGCGGGGATGACATATGAGGTGAACAAGATCACGCTGCTGGCAAATCCGACCCATGTTTACGCAAAGGAGCCCACATTATTTTATGCCCTGACAGAACTCATGAAGCAGTCCACGGGCGACATCTCGATCCACACGCCGTATATCATATGTAATGAGTGGATGTATGATTCTCTGAGGGAGATCTGTGAGCGATCCCACACCAAGCTGCTGACGAATTCCGCCGCCAACAGCGGCAATCCTTTCGGCGCATCGGATTATCTGAGAAATAAAGAACGCTTGCTCGATACGGGGCTGGATATCTATGAGTATGAGGGCGGCACTTCCTATCACGGGAAGAGCATCGCGATCGGAGATCGGCTGTCGGTGGTCGGCTCCTTCAATATGGATATGCGCAGCGTGTATCTGGACACGGAGCTGATGCTGGTGATCGACAGCGAGGGGCTGAACGGTCAGCTGAGAGAAATCATGCGATCCTATGAGGCCTCATCCGTCAGGGCGCTAAAAGGCGGACAGTATGAAAATCCGGGGAATGTCAAGCGCCAGGAGTTCAGCAAAGACAGAAAGCGCAACGTCGATCTTCTGAAATATTTCAACTGGCTGCGCTTTTTGATGTAAACGGAGAACGATCGCAAATATGATGAAAGCGGAAAGAGGTCGATACGGTGAAAAAGCGGCTGCCCCATTTTGGGACAGCCGCTTTTGTCAACGGTTATTGCCCATTTGGGGCAGCCGCTTTTGTCAATTCTTATTTTTGATTTGTTTTGCCTCCAGACGGCGATTGGCATCAACTCGAAGCAGATTATACACAACTGCCGCCAGAGGAATAAAGAAGATGATGCCGACCAGGCCAAACAGTTTGCCGCCGACGAGGGTGGCCATGAGCGTCCAGATCGGCGCAAGACCCACCGAGCCGCCCACCACGTGCGGATAGATAAACTGGTTCTCGATAAACTGCACCGCGAGATAGACGATGATAGAGATCAGCGCCTTCATCGGATCAACGAGGAAAATGAGGAAAGCCCCGATCGCGCACGAGGCAAATGATCCCACGTAAGGGACAAAGGCAAACAGTCCGGTGAGAAATCCGATCAACGCCGCGTAAGGCAGGCGGAAGATGGAGAAAGCCGTGGTAATCATGAGGCCCAACAAAATGGCCTCCACACACTGGCCGGAGAGGAATTTCGCGTATACGGACTGTGTCAGATGCGCCACATAGTACAGCTTGTCCGCCACGCTCTCCTTTAAGTAGGCATAGCACAGCTTTCTCATCTGAGGCGCCAGTTTCTTTTTGGTCAGCAGAATATAGAAGGCGATTACCAGACCGAACACCGTGCTGATGAAGCCGGAGATCGTGGAGCGCACCCCGCTCACGACCGTCCCAAGGATGCCGTTCAGATTCTCATAGTAAGGCTCCAGATCAAGGGATGAGAGCCATTCCACAATCTTGGAGGTGTCAAAGCCATGCTTGTTTAAGGCATCGATCACCAGCGGTAGATTTTTCTCGATCAACGGCTTGATGGACTGAACCGAGGAGATCAGCGTAGGGACCAGCAGCGTGAAGGCCATCACAAGGACAAGCGCGATGCTGGCCAGCGTGAGCAGGAGGCTAAGGATCGCGATCGGCTGTCTGTGTTTTGCTTTTGGAAACAGGCGGGAGAGCAGATGCTCAAAACCCGTCATCGGGACATTCAGTATAAATGCGATCAGCAAGCCCAGTAGAATGGGAAAGATCAGTTCGAGCACATTGCTTATAAACTGAAGCACCGGCTTGAGATTCATAAAAACGGCAAACAGTGTGACGCCGAAGGCAACAAGAAAAAACGGATGGTTCAATTTATTTTTCACGCTTTGGCACTTCCTTTTCACTGCTTGATGTGGTCGTCAGTTCCCTTTAATGCCTTGTTGTTCCTCATGGCATAGCAACAGAAGGAAACGAGGATCATCACTGTGCAGATGATGATCGATAGATTGGAGATCACCGCCGGAATATTCTGCCACAGGACGTGGAGAATCATCATCGCATAGAGAAGAATGGTGGCAATCTTCCCGTGCCAGTCAGCCCATAACACGACACCGGTCTTTTTGATGATGAGACATCCGCTGATCGCCATATATAATTCCTTGACAAACATCGCGATTAAAGGAATCAGCATGAGGTGGAACCGTGTCACCAGGCAAAACAGCATGGCGGCCTGAGTCAGCTTGTCCGCGATCGGATCAAGCACTTTTCCGAGGTCGCTGATCATATTGAAATGTCGGGCGATATAGCCGTCCAGGGTATCCGTGATGCCGGACAGCAGCAGGAGAACGGCTGTCAGTGTGTAATTTTTTTTCCCGATATAACTCCATACAAAAATGGGGATCAGAATGATCCGGAAAAAGGACAGAAGGTTGGGAATCGTCAAAATTTTTCTGTTAGTCGGTTTTTTATCCATGTTGAACCTCCGAGCGAATGAGAAGTAATCGGGAAAAATTTCTCTCTTGAAAAAAATACCCTAGCAAAGACTTCCTAGTTGAGTATAGTCCTGACTCGGGTACTTGTCAAGTGAATTTGGGAAAGTATCATTAAGTGTCCGCCTTGAGTGAACGCCTATATTCATCGGCTCAGGCGTCACAAATCTCCGATGCGCACGCCGCAGCCGTAGGCGCCTTTGATCTGCGTCGTGTGGCGGGCCTTGAGATTGCCCAGACACATACCGGCCTCGATCGCGTGTGACATAAAGTCGGCCTCATTCTCGTCGGTGATCAGCGGGCCATTGGCGGAGGCCTTCATGGCTTCGAGGCGCAGCTTACAGCCCATATAGCCGGTGATAAAGCCGCTCAGCCACGAATCGCCGCAGCCGGTCGTATCGACGGCGCCGTCCTCGATGTTGTAAGGTTTCTTGAAATAGACCTGTCTTCCGTCATAGACCCAGGCGCCCCTGATGCCCATGGTCATGATGGAGAGTTTATAGCCGAAGCGGTCGACGGCATCGGTGAGCATCCGCAGATTTTGCGCCTCGGAGAGCGCGTCGATGCTGGAGAACAGCACATAGTCCGCGATCTGCGACACCCTCCTGACAGACGCCTCATCCCAGACGACAGAGAAATCATAGAGCACTGGAATACCGGCGGCCCTCACCTTGACCATCTGATTCTCGATATAGCTGTAGCAGCTCGTGTGAACGATGTCAAAGCCTTTGAGATAATCGAGCATTTCATCGGTGATGAGCAGCGGATCCGATTTGACGAGACCGCCGTCATTCTCATCGGTGAGCACCCGTTCACCGTCAACGAGGCGGCACGAGCAGCGGCCGGTCTCACCATGTCTGTAAACGCAGTGGCTGATGTCCACGCCGTTGGCCGTCAGCGAATCGGCGATGACCCTCGCGTAGCCGTCGTCGGCCAGGACCCCAACGTAGGCTGCGCAATCTAGGAGCTGGCTGCAGTATACAGCCACATTGACACAGTTTCCGCCGGGATTGATCAATCCGTCAATATAGTTGATATCGACCACATTGTCGCCGACACAGGCAATCTTAATCATAGTGAAACCTCC
>CAYRDY010000083.1:0-8870 GCA_964423195.1 uncultured Catenibacillus sp.
GGCAACGGCAGGAATCCCGGCCGAAAAGAGCTTCTGGCTGTCGGACGCGCGGCGGGATTGAAGAAGAAACTGTGTGAGGACTTGATTGACGAGGTACAATCCTGTGTTCACGCATATTTAGGCGAATATCTGAAGGAGAATGGCGATGAATCGTTTTAAATCGGCCCTGGCCAGCGACTTTGACGGGACGCTCTATTTTTATCAGGAAGAAGAAAAAATGAAGCCCGCGGATGTGCGGGCGATCGAAGCGTTTCAGGAAGCGGGCGGCCTGTTCGGCATCTGCACGGGACGGTCGCTGCAGGGGATTCTATTGTTTGCGCAGAATATTTCTTTTGATTTTTATATCGTGGTCAGCGGCGCCCTCATTCTGGACAAATCCCTGAAACCGATTGCGCGGCACTGCGTTGACCGACAATTGCTCTCTGAGGTCTATGAGCGGTACAAGGCTCAGGTGGAGACTGTCGTCCAGGCCGATGACACGTTCAGCCTGAATGAGGTCATTCCGGCGATAACACAGATTACCTCTCTTGATGATATCAAGGGCGATGATATCTACGGGCTGTCGCTCGCCGCCCGATCCACACAGGAGGCCAGAGACATCAGCCGGGAGATTGTCAGACTCTACGGCGACCGGCTGGCAGCCTTTCAAAACAACACGCATATTGATGTTGTCCCGGCGGGATGCTCAAAAGGGAATGCCATCAAAGTCGTCAAGAACTATTTCGGGATCGACCGCATCGGTGGCATCGGTGATTCCTACAATGACATTCCCATGATTGAAAGTGCGGATGTTGGCTTCACATTCCCGTATGCTCCGGCGGACGTGCGGGAGAGGGCGGATCACATCGTCGGGAGCGTCGCGGAGGCGCTGCAAATCATCTCATCGCAGAGACGTGGCTAATATGGCGCGTGAAGCAATCGTCGGAAGCGTCGCGAAGGCGCTCCAAATCATGACTTCACCGCCGTGCCGCTGATCAGCCACGGTACCGGCTGGCAGACAAATTCGCTCTTGCTGTTGAGCTTGGAGAGCGCGATCTGAATGACTTCCATATCCCGGATGTGATATTTGGCAAAGATCTCCTTGATGCCGGCGAGGATGTTCAGCTCCAGCGTGTAGATCACGAGCTGAAGCTCAGGATTGACTGCGAGCAGCGCGCGGATATCTTCCTCCAGTGTATCGGAGGCCACGATAAAGGCGATGCGGGGCACCGGCAGATTGGCAAGCGTAGCCTCTGACAGCCGCGGAATGATCTCAATATTGTGGACGCCGAATTTGTCGGCGTTCTCCTCCATGGAGGCCATCGAGCCCGGATTGTCCTCCACGGCGATGACTGTCCCCTCACCGGCGATGATGGCCGCCTCGATGGCGATGCTCTCGCCGGAGACAATGCAGACCGTGTCCTGAGAGGAGATATTGAGCATGCTCATGATCACGGCGCGGATCTCACTGCCCACATAGCGGATCGGGCCGTGGGCAAAATTCTCATTTTTGATGCCGATCTTGTAGGCGTCGAGCGCGCCGTTGTTGATGACCAGAAGCACCGTCGGCTCCATGATGCCGTTGCCGATGAGATCCTTGATCTTGGCGCTTTTGAGGCTGCCGCCCGGCTCCAGGCCGGTCTCATACCAGACATCGCAGTCGCCGAGGCCGGCTTTCCACATATCATAGCAGAGATTGGTGTGCGTCTCGTCTGCAAAAATCAGCACGCGCTTGTTCGATTCCACGGACGGAATGACGTTTTTCTTTTTCTGGCACACATTCAGGAGCTTGACATGCTCCACATTGAATGATACTTTCTCAGACATATAGCTGACCCATCTGAGCATCTGCTCATTGGTGTAGACAGCCGGATCATGCGTATTCATCACTAAAACCCCCTTCGGTAGATTACCCGATATTGACCAAATCCGTCAGATTCTTCCAGCGGCGGTCGACCTCAGCCTGGAATGCCGCGATCAGATCCTCGTTCCCCTTTTTGAACAGATGTTTGAATCTGCCCTGCGGGCGCAGGAAGTCCTCGATCGGAAGTTTATTCTTCGGCTCATAGTTGAGGATCCACTGTCCATCGACCACCTCAAACAGCGGCCAATAGCAGGTCTCAACACCCAGGCGGCAGATTTCCATCATCTGATCCGGCGGGTACTGCCAGCCTCTCGGACAAGGCGCCATAATGTTTAGGAAAGCCGCGCCCGGCGTGTAGATGGCCTTTTCCGCCTTGACGTGCAGATCCTTAAAGTTCTTCCAGAATGTCGTCTGGGCCACATAGGGCACATCATGCGCGGCGATGATCGAGGCCAGGTCCTTGCGGTTCTGCGGCTTGCCGTTGGAATGTGTGCCCACCGGCGTGGTGGTCGTGTCGGCATACATCGGGGTCGCCGAGGAGCGCTGGATGCCGGTATTCATGTAAGCGCCGTTGTCGTAGCAGACGTAGACCAGATCATGGTTGCGCTCCATGGCGCCGGAGAGGGATTGTAAACCGATATCATAGGTACCGCCGTCGCCGCCGAAAGTGATGAACTTGAACGTCTCATTGACCTTGCCCTTTTTGCGCAGCACGCGGTAGGCGGTCTCGACGCCGGAGAGGGTAGCGCCGGCATTTTCAAAGGCGTTGTGGACATAGCTGTCCCTGTATGCCGTAAAAGGATAGATGTAGGAGGACACTTCAAGGCAGCTGGTCGCGTTGCCGACCACGGCCTTGTCGCCCTCGTGCAGGCCGCGCAGGACATTTCTCACGGCGATCGGAGCGCCGCAGCCGGCGCACAGACGGTGCCCAGGTGCCAGACGTTCCGGTTTGCTCATTGTCTCTTTAAAATTGTAACTCAATTTCGACACCTCCCTATTCTCTGACGCCCAGATAGCGGTACGGCATGCCGAAATGATCCGCGTTGGCAGGGTCAGGATTTTCCAGATCTCTATAGACATGAATGAAATTTTCAACGGTGATATCGCGGCCGCCAAGACCATAGACGTAGTTGACGGTATCCATTGTCAGCTTTGCCCGAAACAGCGCGGCGCCGACATCGGATGCCAGCGGGCCGCCCTCGTTCGAGAAACTGTCGGAGCGGTCCATAATCGCCAGCGCCTTGACATTTTTAAGCGCATCGGCGATCTCCTCAGATGGGAACGGGCGGAAGACGCGCAGTTTCAAGATGCCGGCTTTCATGCCCTGTTCGCGCAGGATATCCACCGCGTCCTTGGCGGTGCCGGCAGCGGACCCGATGATCACGATGGCATAATCCGCGTCGTCCAGGCGGTAAGCCTCAAAGAAACCGTATTTTCTGCCGGAGAGCTGATAAAACTCATCCGCGATGTCCAGAATGACCTGCTTGGCATTGTGCATGGCCTGGGCCTGGGAGCGCTTGGCCTCCATATAATAATTGGAGACGGAGTACGGGCCTAAGGCCATCGGCTCGTCCGCGTTGAGCAGATAGTGCTCCGGATTGTATTCGCCGACAAAATTTTTGACCTCGTCATCCTCAAGCAGCATGATGTTCTCCACCGCGTGGCTGGTGATGAAGCCGTCCTGGCAGATCATGATCGGCAGATGCACGTCCCTGTGCTCGGCGATGCGGTAGGCCTGGATGAGATTGTCGTAGGCCTCCTGGTTGTTCTCAGCGTAAATCTGAATCCAGCCGCTGTCCCTGGCACCCATGCTGTCGGAGTGATCAGCATTGATATTGATCGGGCCGGAGAGCGCGCGGTTGACCAGCGTCAGCAGGATCGGCAGGCGGTTGGAGGCTGCCACATAGAGCTCCTCCCACATCAGCGCCATGCCGCAGGAGGATGTCGTCGTCAGAGATCTGGCGCCGGCGGCCTCAGCGCCGATCGCGGCGCTCATGGAACTGTGTTCGCTCTCCACAGGGATAAATTCGGTGTCTACCTCGCCGTTTGCGATATAGTTGGCGTAATATTGTGGAATTTCTGTCGAAGGCGTGATCGGGAAAGCAGGGTAGACGTCAGGGTTGATTTGTTTTAAGCCGTACGCTACGGCCTCGTTGCCGGAAAGTCTGTCACGTTTTGCCATTTTACTGTGCCTCCTTCATAACGATAGCGCCGAACGGGCATACATTGGCGCAGATGCCGCAGCCCTTGCAGTGATTTAAGTCAAACGGCTGGCGTTTGCCGTCTCTGACCGGAATACAGCTGTCCGGGCAGACCGGCGTGCACAGCAGGCACTGACGGCATTTCTCAACGAGATAGACCGGTTTGATGGAAGACCATTCGCCGGTCATAAAATATTCGCTCGTGCCCGGCGCGTACATCTGCATGCCCTCGGTCACGTCAGTCCAGGCACATTTCTCAGTCAATTTGTCTAAGTTAATTTTCATGATCCGATAACCTCCATCGCCATCTTCAAAGCGCGCATATTGCCGTCGATCACTTCCGGCTTTCTGGCGAATTTATGCTTGAATGACCCCTGCATCTCCCTCAAAAATGTCTCCTCATCCATGATTTTGCTGACCTTGACGACGGCGGCCAGCATCGGCATATTCGGGTAATACCTGCCCATCGTCTCCATCGAAATTTTGTGGGCGTCAACGGTGTAAACGCCGCCCTCGTAGCCGTGCAGGTGCGGCATGATCTGCTCCTTGGATTTGCCGGTATTGACAATGATCGCGCCCTCTTTTTTGAGGCCATTGGTGACCTCGACCGTCTCCAAAAGGGTTTCGTCCACCACGACCACATAGTCCGGATCATAGATATTGGAGTGGACGCGGATCGGCGTGTCGCTGATGCGGTTGTAGGCAGTGATCGGCGCGCCCATGCGCTCCGGACCGTATTCAGGGAAGCCCTGAACACTCTTGCCGGTCTGGAAAGCGACATCGGCGAGCAGAAGCGCAGCTGTCTTCGCGCCCTGGCCGCCACGGCCGTGCCAGCGGATTTCAACAATGTTTTTCATAAATCATCTCTCCATTACATTTGGTATTGGGTATCTTTACGGGCAGCGCAGATGGATTTGCGCGTTTGTCTGGACTATCTTGTACCTTGTCTGTCGCCCGCATCGAATATGTATCTGTGATCGATTTCGCATACTGATTCAGTATAACAGAAAAATAGTGAATGTACAATCGAATATTTGTCGAAGATACAAAGTTTGAAAGAAAACTTCCAAATCTACCTCGATAACGCGCTAAAAATGCGTTGGGAAAGAGGAAAATGACGGTTTCAGCCGTCACTTTGTCTCATCAATTCGCGCATTTCCTCGTACAGCGTGAGATCATCGGCCGTGACTTTCATGTTTGAACTGTAGGTTTTTCCGTCCTCGGTCGTGATCGTGATCTCCAGGACAGTGTTTTCACGGAACGTCTGTCTGGGCACCTCCATCATAAACTTTGTAAATTTTGGGTGCGTGTCACAAAACTGTCTCCACGCCGACGCCACTTTCATCATTTTCATCGTATTCATCGCAAAACCGCCTTTCTTTATTTGTCGGTCATACCACTTTTTGCGTCATTGTCCGGCGCAACTGTTTTTACAGACATCGTCTCCGGCATTAACATTTTTTTGCTGTGGATGTCATTTTTTATAGTCCTTGGCAATATAATGACCGGATTTTCCGCCGTCTTTTTCCAGCAGACGAATGTCACGGATGACCATCGCCCGATCGACGGCCTTGCACATGTCATAGATGGTCAGGGCCGCCGCGGAGGCTGCGTGAAGCGCCTCCATCTCGACGCCGGTCTTGCCGGTGGTCTTGACGGTGGCGACAATGCGGATGGAGGAAGTCACCGCGTCCGGCTCAAAGCGGATGTCCGCGCCGGACAGCTGCAGCGGATGGCACATCGGTATGATCTCCGGTGTCTTTTTCGCTGCCATGATGCCGGCCACCTGGGCGACCGTGAGCACATCACCCTTTTTGATGCCGCCGTTCATGATCCGCTCAAATGTCTCAGGCCGCATGGAAATCGTGGCGCAGGCCACGCCGATGCGCCGTGTATCATCTTTTTCAGAGACATCGACCATTTTCGCGTTTCCCTGCTCGTTAAAATGCGAAAGTTCCATCAAAAGCTCCATTCTTCCGCCAATGCGGACTTGATGTGAATATTTTTTATGTGTCTCAGAAAATAGTTTAGCATATTTTCACGCAAAACACAAAGAATATATGTTGACAAACAGATAAAAATCAATTAGTATAAAACAGTAATTATTACTATTTTATTAACGGAGGTATTTGTGATGTCAAAGTATGCAGGAACGAAAACGGAGAAAAATTTGTGGGAGGCCTTTGCCGGTGAGTCTCAGGCCAGGAATAAATATACCTATTTCGCGTCTGTCGCCAAAAAGGCGGGCTATGAGCAGATTGCGGCGCTTTTCTTAAAGACGGCGGAGAATGAAAAAGAACACGCGAAGCTCTGGTTCAAAGAACTGGGAGAGTTGGGCGACACCGCGCAGAATCTCCTGCACGCCGCGGAGGGTGAGAACGCGGAGTGGACAGATATGTACGCGCGTATGGCAAAAGATGCCGAGGAAGAGGGCTTTACCGAGCTGGCGGCCCGTTTCAGAGGCGTCGCTGCGATTGAAAAGACACATGAGGAGCGCTACCGCGCACTGCTGAAAAATGTGGAGACACAGCAGGTCTTTGAAAAGAGCGGTGTGCAGATCTGGGAATGTCGCAACTGCGGGCATATCGTCGTCGGCACCAAGGCGCCGGAAGTCTGTCCGGTCTGCAATCACCCGCAGAGCTATTTTGAGGTCCACGCGGAGAATTATTGATCCGTGCGCGCAGTTCATACAGGACAGAAAAGATTATTTTATCCGGATCTGATTCGCGTTGTGGCCATGTTTTGTGTTTTGCTCTATCATTTCCACATGGAAATATGGAAGCATACAGAGGGCTTTCGCGAGATTCCCTTCTTTGGGGACGGTTTTCACCAGATCAATGCGGGGCACATCGGCATATCGCTGTTTTTTGTCTTGTCCGGCGCGTCTCTGATGATCTCAGAGGCCCCGTTTGACCTGGCGGCCTATGCGAAGAAAAGGATTCGGACGATCTATCCGGCCTATTATATCGTCTGGGCGGGCTTTTTCCTGCTGACGCTGCTGTTTTTTCCGGCGAAATTGCGTGGAATCAAGCCCTGGACGATAATCTTCACCGTGCTTGGGCTGGATGGCCTGATCTCGGAGTGGATCCCAAATTTTTATATGGCGGGCGAGTGGTTTATCGGCTGTCTGATTCTGCTCTATGTGGTCTATCCGCTGCTCAGAATGGGCATGGCGCGCGCGCCACGCCTGTTTCTGCCGGTCGTCCTCGCGCTGTGGCTGATCGCGGTGACTGTCTCACAGACATGGCATTTTCCGATACAGGCCGACCATATGTTTTACCTCCGGATTCCGGAATTTTTAATCGGCATGTATCTGACGCGCTTCCTGAAACGGAGCAGATGGTACCACGGCACGGCCGGACTTGCGCTCGCCGCGGTGATGACCGCTTGTTTTCACTCTCTGGGAAGGTTTGAGATTCTGCGCTATGCCGGCATCGGCATTGGCCTGTTTGTGTTTCTGAGAACAGTGGGAGAGTGGCTGTCCGTGAGAATCGGCGGATGCTTTAAAAAAATGATCCACGGCGCCGCCTCTGTCTCATACGAGGTCTTTTTGCTGCACCACGCGCCGATCATCTTTTTGGTGCGCACTTTCTTTGCGGGCAGACATCTGACATTGACGGCTGTCGCGGGCTTATTCTTGGGATGGATGATCCTGGTCATGGCCGGCGCCTGGGTGCTGCATCGGCTGTGCAGGCGGATATTTCACTGAAATGGGACTTGCACAAATATCATTTCGAGGTGAGGACAGAAGTGGAGATCATCAAAGTAAAAAATAAAGATTATTCCCGCTACGAAGAATTGCTCCTTCAGAGAGATCAGCTTCGCAAAGAGGCTCATATTTATCATGGACTTTATGTAAAAGAATTCGGTGACCTGATGTTGTCCGTCTTTGAAAAGCAGATATCATGCTCCTGCTGTCGATCTCGTGAAAATTAAAAAGATCTATCACAGGCTCGCGAAACAGCTGCATCCGGATATCAATCCGAAGACGAGCGAAATACCTGAACTTCTTGAATTGTGGCATGCCGTCACGACCGCTTATAACTGTAATTCTCTTGGAGATATGGAGGAGGCGGAGCTACTGGTGAATCAGGCACTGGAACGTCTTGGAATGGGCTGCACCGAGATCGAGATCCCTGATCTTTCCGGCAAGATCGAGGCGGTTGAGGCGGAGATCAGAGAGATTTGCGAGACAGACCCGTACCAGTATAAATTCCTGCTGGACAATCCGGGGCTCGTGAGAGAGAAAAAGGAAGACCTAGAGGCGCAGCTAAAAAGTTTTTCAGATTATGAAAGGGAACTTGACATGATTATTGATGAATTGCTCAAGAGCGGAACGGAGTTCATACGGATCATGAATTAAGCATCAAAAAAGACGAATTTGTATCTCTCATAGAAAATCATGATCTCGGAGACGTGATCAAGCCGCTGACCAAAGAGATCCATCTGTTTGACTCTTATGTAGCCGGAACGACGCATCTTACCGACCCCTCTGTCTTGGAGACGATTCAGATTGGAGACAGGCTCTCTCTGATGCGGAAGGATAATCAATTTGACAGCAACGCCATCATGATTTTGACGGAGGATAAGAAAAAACTCGGTTATGTCCCGGAGAAGGACAATATTGTCTTTGCGCGTCTGATGGACGCCGGCAAACGCCTGATTGCAAGGATCACAAAGATTGAGAGACGCGGACATTTTCACCGGATCAGTATTCGCATCTTCCTGGTTGATTTCTGATCGAGGGTAGATGGGGCAGTAAAATAGCGGTAATAAATAAAATTATCCGGCCGATTTGCCCGCATGCGGGCAAATCGACCGGATTG
>CAYRDY010000084.1:0-8721 GCA_964423195.1 uncultured Catenibacillus sp.
TCCGGAACCCATACGGGTCTCGGCGGGCTTTGTGGTAACCGGCTTATCCGGGAATATCTTGATCCAGACTTTTCCGCCACGCTTGATATAACGGGTCATGGCGATACGGGCGGCCTCGATCTGGTTGGATTTGATCCAGCCCGGCTCCATGGCCACGATACCGTAATCACCGTAGTTGATCTTATTCCCGCGCTGTGCAGTCCCCTTCATCGAGCCGCGGAACTGTTTACGGCGCTTCACTCTCTTAGGCATTAACATTATTTATCGCTCCCTTCCCTGTGGCTTTTGGCTGGAAGTACTTCACCGTGATAAATCCAGGTCTTGACACCCAGTTTGCCATATGTCGTATCGGCCTCAGCGAAACCGTAATCAATGTCTGCGCGAAGTGTCTGAAGCGGGATCGTCCCCTCGCTGTAGAACTCCGTGCGTGCCATATCGGCACCGGAGAGACGTCCGGAAACGGCGGTCTTGATGCCCTTGCAGCCGGCGCGCATGGTTCTCTGCATCGCGGATTTCATGGCACGTCTGAAAGAAACACGGTTCTCAAGCTGGGAGGCGATATTCTCTGCCACAAGCTGGGCATCTTTCTCCGGCCTCTTGACCTCCTTGACATCGATCAGCAGCTTTTTGCTGGTCAGCTTCGCGACCTCCGCCTTCACCTTCTCGATCTCGGAACCGCCCTTGCCGATCACAACGCCCGGCTTCGCCGTATAGATGATCACCTTCAGCCTGTCGGAGGCGCGCTCGATCTCAATCTTTGCAATGCCTGAATTATATAATCTCTTTTTAAGGTATGTCCTGATGTTGTAATCCTCGACAAGGTTATCCGCAAAATCAGCTTCGGCATACCATCTAGAGTCCCAATCCTTAATAATGCCGACCCTCAGGCCGTGAGGATTAACTTTCTGTCCCATGATTCTCCTCCTTATTTCTCATTGAGCACAACCGTGATATGGCTCATTCTCTTTTCGATCCTGTAAGCCCGGCCCTGTGCCCTCGGTTTGATTCTCTTCATGATCGGTCCGTTATTCGCATAACATTCCTCGACATAGAGGTTATCTCTGTTCATGCCGTTGTTGTTTTCCGCGTTCGCGATCGCGGATTTCAGTAATTTTTCGATGACGCCTGAAGCATACCTTGGGCTGTAAGCCAGGATAGCCAGGGCTGTATTTACATCCTTGCCTCTGATCGCATCAAGGACGAAACATGCTTTCTGGACAGGGATCCGCGCGTAAGACAACTTTGCGCTCGGCCTGGTGTCCTTGTTCTCGTTTCTCGCTCTCTTGATCTGACTTCTGTGTCCTTTAGCCATGGATTAAACCTCCTTTCAACTCTTCCGGCTCAACGTCTTGCCTTCTTCTCGTCCTTGCCGTGGCCTCTGTAAGTCCTGGTCGCGACGAACTCGCCGAGTTTATGTCCGACCATATCCTCAGTAATATATACCGGGACATGTTTTCTGCCGTCGTGTACCGCAATCGTATGTCCGACCATCTGTGGGAAAATCGTTGAACGGCGTGACCATGTCTTGATGACTGACTTGTCATTGGATTTATTCATCGCATCTACTTTTTTGAGCAAATGTTCGTCTGCAAATGGTCCCTTTTTTAATGATCTGGCCATGAATTTGAACCTCCTTAGATTGTTATTTAATCACACTGCCGTCTCGTCTTCTGACAATCAACTTGTTCGATTTCTTGTTTTTCTTGCGCGTCTTGAGACCCAGTGCCGGCTTGCCCCAAGGTGTCACAGGGCCCGGACGTCCGATCGGCGCACGTCCCTCGCCGCCGCCATGCGGATGGTCGTTCGGGTTCATAACGGAACCGCGGACGGTAGGCCTGATACCCATATGGCGCTTGCGCCCGGCCTTTCCGATATTGATCAGCTCGTGGTCACCGTTGCCGACCTCGCCGATGGTAGCGCGTCCGATGATCGGCACCATGCGCATCTCACCGGAAGGCAATCGAAGCGTTGCGTACTTGCTGTCTTTAGCCATCAACTGCGCCGCGTTTCCGGCCGCACGGACAAGCTGGCCACCCTTGCCCGGATACAGCTCAATATTGTGGATCATCGTACCGACCGGTATCTGAGCGAGCGGCAGACAGTTGCCGACCCTCACCTCGGCTTCAGGACCGTTCATCACGGTCATGCCGACTTCGAGGCCGTTCGGTGCGATAATATAGGATTTAACGCCGTCCGCATAGCAGATCAGGGCGATATTTGCTGTCCTGTTCGGATCATACTCAATGGCTTTCACCGTCGCCGGAATGCCATCTTTATTTCTCTTAAAATCTATGATCCTGTATTTTCTCTTGGCGCCGCCGCCCTGGTGTCTGACGGTAATCTTTCCCTGGGCGTTGCGTCCCGCGTGTTCCTTCAAAGGAACAACCAGTGATTTCTCCGGTTTGGACTTTGTGATCTCAGCCTTATCCGAACTGGTCATATGTCTTCTGGAAGGTGTATATGGGCTGTATGACTTAATACCCATCAATGTCACTCCTCTCATTCTTCTGATTTATTGTCACGCTTCATGGTGCGTATATGCTAAACTCTCCCGCTTTGCGCAGCGCCGCTCTAAAAGCCAAAGGCGACCGCCCTGCCGCGGGACATCTCTCATCGGCACCCGCGATCTCTTGATCACAGGCCCTCGTAAATCTCAATGTCCTTGCTCTCAGCTGTCAGCTTGACGATGGCTTTTTTCTTCTTCGCGGTCTTGCCGTAGACCAGGCCACGCCTGCGGGTCTTGCCATTGAGATTCATGGTATTGACACGCTCGACCTTTGTGCCCTCAAACATCTTCTCCACGGCTTCCTTGATCTGCGTCTTCGTCGCGTCCGGATGTACATAAAAAACATACTTCTTTTCAGCCATAGCGTTCATACTCTTCTCAGTGACCACCGGCCTGAGAATCACGTCGTAATATTTCAGATCTGCCATTATGCGTACACCTCCTGGATCGCGTTGACGGCATCTTTGGTAACCACCATCGTGTCATATTTTAAGATATCATATACATTGATTGTGTTGGTCAGAGCTGTCTTCACCTTAGGAAGGTTGCGCGCGGACAGGATCACATTTTCATCTTTGCGATCTGTCACGACAAGCGCCTTGGAGACCTTGAGACCGTCCAGCACAGCTTTGAATTTCTTTGTCTTGATCTCGCCGAGGTCAAGGGAGTCAAGCACGATAAACTTGTTCTCGTTGACTCTGGAGGTGAGTGCGGACTTGAGCGCCATCCTCTTTTCCTTTTTGTTGATCTTCATCGTATAATCTCTCGGCTTCGGCGCAAACACGACGCCACCGCCCGTCCACTGAGGCGCTCTGGTCGAACCCTGCCTGGCATGGCCGGTGCCCTTCTGTCTCCATGGCTTCTTCCCGCCGCCGGATACTTCCGAGCGTGTCTTCGCGCTCTGTGTCCCCTGGCGCTTCGCGGCGAGATGGGCGACGACAGCCTTATGGACAAGGTTTTCATTGATCTCAACGCCAAAAATGCTGTCATTCAATTCGATTTCGCCAACCTGGCTGCCTTCCATATTATAAACAGATACTTTTGCCATCTGTATGTTCCTCCTTCCTCAAAGCAATTAAGCCTTGACTGCTTCCCTGATCATGACTAAAGATTTCTTCGGACCCGGCACCGAACCCTTGATGAGAAGAAGGTTCTTTTCAGCGTCCACCCGGACAACTTCAAGATTCTGAACGGTCACCCGCACAGCGCCCATATGTCCCGGCATGTGTTTGCCCTTGAATACGCGGCCCGGCGTGGTCGCGGAGCCGTTGGAACCCGCGTGTCTGTGATATTTGGAACCATGGGTCATCGGCCCTCTGGACTGGCCGTATCTCTTGATCGCGCCCTGGTATCCCTTGCCCTTTGACCTCGCCGTGGCGTCGACCTTATCGCCCACGGAAAATACGTCAGCCTTGATCTCCTGACCCAGGGAATAGGTCTCTGCGTCCTCAAGTCGAAACTCCCTGACAAATCGCTTGACAGGCACGCCCGCCTTCTCAAAATGCCCTGTCTTCGGCTTGTTGACCAGCTTCTCCCTGATGTCGCCAAAACCGACCTGGACAGCGCTGTAACCGTCATTTTCCACAGTCTTGACCTGCGTGACCACACAAGGGCCCGCCTGAAGGACCGTGACCGGAATCAGGGTCCCGTCCTCGCCAAAAATCTGGGTCATACCGACCTTCGTCGTTAAAATCGCTTTTTTCATTCTAAGAATGCACCTCCTGTTTAATCTACAGCGGAGCGCTTCCGCGCTCATCCTAGACATATGGATCCCCGGCGGGCAGGCCCGCCCGGTACGAGGTTTTCACCAACTCTATCTCATGCCTAAAGGATATTTTCTTTTTGGATTATTTCTGCTTCATCTTGATGTCGATGTACACGCCTGCGGGCATCTCAAGCCTTGACAATGCCTCCACAGTCTTCTGGGTCGGTGTAATGATGTCAATCAGACGCTTGTGTGTCCTGCGCTCGAACTGCTCCCTGGAATCTTTGTACTTGTGGACAGCGCGCAGAATGGTCACAACCTCTTTCTTTGTCGGAAGTGGAACCGGTCCGCTCACCTTTGAACCTGTCTTTTTCACAGTCTCGATGATCTTTGAAGCACCCTGATCGATCAACTTGTGGTCATACGCCTTGAGCGTAATTCTCATTACCTGACTTGCCATAAAAAAAGCCGCCTCCTTTTCGCACTTATGAACAGTACGACAAGTGGTGACTGTACACTCTGCCGTGTGTGTCCTGATCCGCCACACACCGACTCTGCCATTTTGAACAGAATGAACTTTGTACAGTGACTTGCCGCCAGTTTAAATAACTTGACATTCGCTCCACGGAAAACCTGCAAAATCCTTGCAGCAACCTCACGCTTCATCGCTATCAATGTCACACGCAAAGTTCATTTTACACTATTTCTGATTTGATTGCAAGAATTATTTTTTTAAAATGGAAAAAATCTGAGAAAAATCTGAGATCGCGCCAAAATAAGTCTAAAATAAGGCTCCAAAATCAGACCGCCCAGATATTTATTGCCAACATCCGTTCTCTATGATATGATGAACCATGATGGTCATAAAATATTTTTTCGAGGAGATTTTGATATGTGGACAGCAGATCACTGGAACGATTACGAAGTCATAGACGCCTCAGGCGGTGAAAAACTTGAACGATGGGGCAGATATCTCCTCGTGCGTCCGGACCCTCAGGTCATCTGGAACACACCCAGAAGAGACGCGCGCTGGGAAAAGCCCGACGGGCGCTATCACCGCAGCAGCAGGGGCGGCGGTCGGTGGGAATCTTTCAGCCTTCCGGAACAATGGACGATCAATTATGAAAATTTAAACCTGAAATTTCATCTGAAACCGTTCGCCTTTAAGCACACCGGTCTCTTTCCTGAACAGGCCGCGAACTGGGAATGGTTTACTTCTATAATAAAGAAGGCATACGAAAAAAATCCGGATCACCGGATCAGCGTCTTAAATCTGTTCGCGTACACCGGCGGCGCCACATGCGCAGCGGCCAAAGCGGGCGCCTTTGTCACTCATGTGGACGCGGCCAAGGGGATGGTCGGCTGGGCCAAAGAAAATGCCAAAGCCTCCTGCCTGTCCGAGACCTCCGTCCGCTGGATCGTCGACGACTGCGTCAAATTTGTGGAGCGCGAGATCCGCCGCGGCCACCACTATGATGCCATCATCATGGATCCCCCGTCATACGGGCGCGGTCCGGGAGGCGAGATCTGGAAAATCGAGGATGCCGTCTTTTCGCTCATCGGCCTCTGCCGGCAGATCCTCTGCGAAAATCCTCTGTTTTTCCTGATCAACTCCTACACGACAGGACTGCAGCCTGCCGTGCTCACCTATATGCTGTCCGAGGAGATCATTCCCCGCTTCGGCGGCCGTGTCCTGTCCGACGAGATCGGCCTGCCGGTCACCGACAGCGGCCTGATACTTCCGTGCGGCGCCAGCGGGCGCTGGCAGCAGAGTGAATGAAGCCAACACAGCATGGGCCAATCGTAAACCACAAATTAACGGATGACCGCTCAGATGATTTCTATCTGGCACATTTTCATGGCCTCAAGCGCATTTTGATGACTCTGCGGCGTGACCCCTGCGCAGCACGAGGCGTCAACGGTGATCTTCACATCCGGCAGGACCGCTTTTAAAAGCAGCGCATTGGAGATGACACAGATGTCCGTACACAGTCCGACCAGTTCCAGCGCGTCTATCTTTGACACCTTGTGAATGCCCTTCAGGCATCCGGCCAGATCCACGGACCCGAATGTCGGCTTGTTGAAAATCATGCCGCTGCCCGACTTCGCAAGAGCATCGATCTCCGGCACAAGCTGCCAGCCCTCGGTTTCGTAGATACAATGCCTGACCGGCAGATTCCGCCCTTCCTGAGTTTCCAGATAGTCCTCGTCATGGGTGTCGCGGGTGTAAAACACCTGTCCCTTAAAATTCTTGATTTTCTCGACCACCCTCGGCACAATCGCCACGGCCTCCGGCGTCCCCAGCGCGCCGTCTACGAAATCATTCTGCATATCCACCACGATCAACATTTTAGTCATAAAAAGCTCCTCCCTGCCGTTTTCGCCGCCCGTCCGCTTATTTTTCGTCATCGACCACCCTTTCGGCCGTCCATCTGCCGCTCAAACCGCTTTTTGACTATTTATCAAAGAGGCGCCGCTCTCCGGCGCCTCTGATCTTAGATTTTTTGAAACACGATCCATGCCCAGACCATGTCCGCGGATTGTGCCACTTGCATTCAAGCCTCACCCGCGGATTGTATCAAATACATTCAGGCTTTGCCCACAGAGCCGAACAGCTCCATCTTCTCCCTCACGGTCACCTTGATGGCCTCAGCGCCCGGTGCAAGGAGCTTGCGCGGGTCAAATCCCTTGCCCTGAAGGTCTTTTCCCGCCTCGATATACTTGCGCGTCGCGTCCGCGAAAGCGAGCTGGCACTCCGTATTGACATTGATCTTTGCCACGCCTAAGCTGATGGCCTTCCTAATCATATCCTCAGGGATCCCCGTGCCGCCGTGGAGAACCAGCGGCATATCGCCCGTCAGCGCCTGAACCGCGTCCAGCGTCTCAAAGCTCAGTCCCTGCCAATTGGCCGGATATTTGCCGTGAATATTGCCGATGCCGGCCGCCAGCATGGTCACGCCCAGATCAGCGATCGCCTTGCACTCCTGCGGGTCGGCGCACTCGCCCATGCCGATGACGCCGTCCTCCTCGCCGCCGATGGCGCCGACCTCAGCCTCAAGCGAGAGGCCCTTCTCAGCGCAGATCCTTACGAGTTCTTTCGTCTTGGCGACATTCTCCTCAATCGGATAGTGTGAACCGTCAAACATCACCGAAGAAAATCCCGCCTCAATGCACTTTAGGCACCCGTCGTAGCTGCCGTGATCGAGATGCAGGGCCACCGGCACCGTGATCTTTAATTCTTCCAGCATGCCGTTGACCATGCCGACGACCGTCTTGTATCCGGCCATGTACTTGCCCGCGCCCTCGGATACGCCAAGGATCACAGGGGAATTTTGCTCCTGCGCCGTCAGAAGAATTGATTTTGTCCACTCAAGATTGTTGATGTTGAACTGCCCAACCGCGTAATGCTCCGCTTTTGCTCTCTGCAGCATTTCTTTTGCCGATACTAACATTTTCTTCCCTCCATATGATAAATCATTTATTTTGTAATGGCGGCGGAATAGCCAGACGCAGCGCTCAGACACGTCTGACCCATCTCAGCCAAACGCCATCACGATTTTTATTGTAATCTCAGATCAATATAAGCCTTAATCAGCTTCACCGCTTTGTCAATACCGATGGCGTCTGTATCGATTGAGAGATCATAGCTGCCGCACGCGCCCCAGTCCTTGCCCGCGTAATAGCCGTAATAACTCTCACGCTTTTTATCGATAGAATTGATCTTTTTCTGCGCTTCCTTCTCCGAAATATTGTACAGCCTGCTGATGCGCTTCACGCGTTTCTCCATCGGCGCGCAGATGTAAACACTGACACAGTTCGGCTCATTTCGCAGAATATATTCGCCGCAGCGCCCGATAATCACACAGGACTCCCGTTTTGCCAGATCCCGTATCACTTCCGCCTGAATATTGAACAGGCGGTCATTGGACAGCGTGTTGTCCAGCGGATTCATCGATGAACTCATAGAGAAAGTATTCATCGCCAGGGCATATAAGAAACTGTCCGTCGGCTTCTCGTCCACCTTCTCAAAATAATCCTTTCGGATGCCGCTCTTCTCCGCCGCCATCTTCGGAATATCCGAGTCATACATCCTAACCCCCAAAAGCTCCGCCAGTTTCGTGCCGATCTCGCTCCCGCCGCTGCCAAACTGTCTGTTGATCGCTACAATCAGATTCCCTGCCATAAAAATACCCTCCATTCTCATACTGTGCCCCTCGGCTGATGCCAAATGGTCTCCGGCTGATCCACTGCTCGTAAGATCATTCATTCTTCTCAAGCACTTTAAAGCCATCACCCAATGTTTGTGTTATGATTAGCTGATATTTTTATCATACATTCTGTACATCAAAAAGTCAAGCATTCCGGCGATAAGGGCAGGCTGATCACGCACCGGCAAAGATCTCATTGATCAGCGGAATGAGCAATTGCTCCCAGCCCATCTCTCATCCAATGACACTCATCCAAGATAAGCCCTGTAGCCCTCCTCAAACTCAGACGGCTCTATATTCGC
>CAYRDY010000085.1:0-8615 GCA_964423195.1 uncultured Catenibacillus sp.
AGGTCAATGAAAAAGCCGTGAAAAAATGGACCTATGATTCTAAGGAGAACAAAGGCACACTGGAGGACGACGTACTGGATCACGAGGTCGTGAATCGTGCGCAAGTGAAGGTTGGAAACCAGGCATCTTTTACGAATACTGTAGAGAACCCGACGCCGGAGCAAAGCAAAACGGAGACAGATCCTGGTGAGGGCAAACTCGTGGGTATCGGGGATGTGATTACTTACGAAATTTCTTGGCACAATTATGATTTTGAACATGAAAAGGCAGATATTGAGATTCTCGATGTCCTGGATCCGGGCGTAGATTTTGTGGATGCATATGTCAAGGATGACGAAAAAACAAAAGGTGAATACTTGGAATCGCTGACCACTTCGGATGATCTAGGTGATACAGTGATATATAACCATGTGGTGCGCTGGGAACTCGGCGAACAGCCGGCTGGCGCATCCGGGACAGTCATACTGAAAGTAAAGGTAAACGAGAAGGCAAAAGAATGGTATGTCTACAACGATAACGCATCTGCGCTGGAGCCGAACAAGGGGGCGGAAGATTACCAGATCGTCAACCAGGCACGCGTAAAAGTGGGCAACTATCCTTTCGTCAATACAGAGGTAGTGGAAAACCCTGTTCCGGACAAAGAAGAAGTTACGCCGGGCGATGGTGTGGGAGTTCTGGTTGGAGAGGAGATCGACTATAAGATCCACTGGGAGAACGACCAGGATAAGGAGTCTATTGTTACGGTCACGGATCCTCTAGACCCTGGTGTGGATTTTGTGAGTGCGAGTTACGGAGATGTTGAGATAACGACGAGTAAGCTGGAGAATACCGGAATTCCTTACGGTCCGGACGGTGTGCAAACCCCTGTAACCATCACGTATAATCCAGATTTGCATACGGTCACATGGGTGATAGGTACTAAAGAACAACTTGTTCCTGTCGGACTGAACGACAATGTGTATCTCAAAGTCAAAGTCAACGAGAGTGCCGTCAAAGGATGGACATACGATGAGGGTAAAAATTCAGGCACTCCGGGCGAGGGCAATGACTATGAGGTTCTAAACCGCGCACAAGTGAAAATTGATAACCGTGCGACATACACGAACACGGTGGAAAATCCTCTGGAGAATAAGACGGAAGAGAGCCCTGGTGCCGGAAAACTCGTGGGCGTCGGCGATGAGATAACATATCAAATCCACTGGGAAGCGGATTTGAATCAGGATTCCTTTGTCGAGATTGTCGACCCGCTGGACAAGGGCGTGGATTTTGTAAGCGCACAGTACAAAAACGGAGACCGGACTGTCGAGATAACAACTGATTATTATGACAGAACAGAAAGTATTAACTTCGGCAATAAGCCTGTTCCCGTTCATGTAAAATATGATGCACAGAAGCATGCGGTTACCTGGTCGTTTGGGACCAATACGGGTAATGCAAAAGTGGATAAGAAAGTCCCAGCCGGTACCAGCGGAGAAGTCACGCTGGTCGTCAGGGTAAACGAAAATGCGGTGCAGACATGGACTTACGATGACGAGGTGAATAAGGGAACCGAAGGCGAAGGCAAGGATTA
The DNA here is from genome assembly GCA_964423195.1 of uncultured Catenibacillus sp. Taxonomy (GTDB): domain Bacteria; phylum Bacillota; class Clostridia; order Lachnospirales; family Lachnospiraceae; genus CAKRHR01. The sequence goes on from CAYRDY010000085.1 coordinate 1,571, forward strand.
CGAGGTACGGAACCGTGCCAGTGTCCAGGTGAACAACGATTCCAGATTTACAAACGAGGTCGAGAACCCTGTCCCTGACGAGGAGAAGACTGAGGAGGAACCAGGCGATGGCGTGATGGTCGGGATCGGCGACTCGATCACCTATGATATCAACTGGCAGAATTACAAGGAAGAGGAAGCCACCGTTACCATTCGCGACACCCTTGATCCGGGCGCGAATTTCACGGGTGCAAGCTGCGGCACAGCTGAGATCAGTGCCACTGAAATTTCAAACTCCGGGACTTGCACGGTCAATTACAAGGATGCGGATGGAACGGACGCGGCGAAGGATGTTCCGGTCAGCATTTCCTACGACGGGACTTCGCGCACGGTCACCTGGATTATCGGCATCAAAGAGAATCCGGTCCCTGCGCTCGCGGCGGGCCAGGTGAAGCTCAGCGTGACTGTAAACGACAAGGCCAAAGAGGGACACACCTACAATGACAAGGCCGACGATTTTTCTAACGATACTACGGATGATTATGAGGTGTTCAACCAGGCGCGTGTGAAGATCGGAAATGACCCGGAGGTCAATACAAATATTGTGGAAAATCCGGTTCCGGAAAAGGATGAGACACAAGTTACGCATCCAAATGAAACAACACAGGAGAATCCGACCTTGTCTGTGAAACCGGGTGAGGACAATACCTATACCGGGCCGATGGTCTTCCAGGGCAGTGAGATCACCTATCAGATTCACTGGACAAACGGCCATGACGAAGCGGCGGATGTCATTGTCTCCGACAAACTGGATCCGGGCGTTGATTTTGTGAGCGCTGATCCGGGTGGCGTTTATGACAAGGCAAGCCATAGCGTGACTTGGACGCTTGAGAGGCGTCCTGCGCACGATGAAGGCACTGTGACGCTGGTCGTCATGGTCAATGAGAAGGCAACGGTTGTCGGCTCTGTGGAAAATCAGGCGCAGGTCAAGGTCGGCACGGATCCGTATGTCGATACGCGAATCATTGAGAATCCGCCGCCGGTCGTGGAAAAGAGCGAGATCAGTCCTGGCGAGGGTATGCAGGTCATGCCGGACGACCGGATTGACTATCAGATTACATGGAACAATTATGAGACGAAAGTTGCGGATGTCATTATCACGGACAAGCTGGACCCGGGCGTGGATTTCTATAGCGCGGGCATGAATGGCAATACGCTGCAGGCCGGCACTGACACGAAGACACCGGAGACGGCGAACCTTACGATCACGCTGGAGGGTGAGATTGATACCCCTGTCGAGGTGAGGCTTGAGCTGACCCCACCGGAGGGCAAGACACTTAATCCGGATGGATATACATGGACAAAGGATGATGCGGCTATCAGTTCCGGTATTTGGACGACAGCGAATAAAAAGCTCACGCTGGAGAAGGGCACGAGCGTGACTGTAGAGGAGCTCCCTGTCGGAACGGGCTTTACACTCACAACGGTGGCGGATGAGAAGGTCATTGTCAGCGCGGCCGACGGCGCAAAGATCGGGCCTTACGGCAGCGTGGTCAAAGTGAGGGCGAGCGCGGGAGGCACGGCTTCCCGGGCGATTTCCGGCGGGCCAGGTGCCGCGCAGAGCGAGGAATCAGGTGCCGCGCAGAGTGGTGAGCCAAGTGCCGCGCAGAGCGGTGAGCCAAGTGCCGCGCAGAGCGGTGAGTCAAGTGCCGCGCGGACCGGGGAATCGGCGGCAGGGCAGAGCATTAGTTCCGGCGCGGAACTTGCGACAGAGCCAGCTTCTGATGCCACGGCAGCAGCAGACACAGAGACAGCAGCGGAATCCACGGCAGCACCAGACACGGAGACGGCCGCAGATTCTACGGTTTCTCCAGACACGGAAACAGCCGCGGATTCCACGGTTTCGCCAGACACGGAGCCAGCCGCGCAGGCCACGACAGCACCGGGCACAGAGACGGCAGTGGATTCCACGGTTTCGCCAGACACAGAGACAGCTGCAGATTCCACGGCTTCGCAGGGCACGGGAACATCTGCGGATCCTGAAAAAGCGCCGAATGACGGGCAGGAGAACATAGAAGAAACGACGTACATCTTTACGGCTGAAGTCATCGAGAAGTCCGAGCCGGACGAGCCGGGCGATTCGGAGGCCACGGATGCGGAGAACGTTATCTCACTTGGCGACGGCAGTGGCTTTGACAAAGATGCCGGCACCTTTAACGGGCTTGATGCGACGTTGAAGCAGACCTATACAGACTCGGATAGCAGGCAGGTTGATATTTACTATTTTGCCGATGCGCATACTGTCGTGTGGGTACTCGCGGCTCGCAAACCTGGCGAGCAAGGTGTTGTAGACCTAAGCGTCACGGTCAACGAGGACGCCGAGAAGTTCTGGAGCTATGACCATCCTGACTGGGGGCCGTCCCAGAATGAGAACGATGACCATGTGCGCAACCGGGCAGGTGTAAAGGTAGGCAACAATCCGGAGACAAAGACGCGCATCATTGAGAACCCGACGAAGCCGGAAAAGATGGAGACAAATATCGATGACCGGGATGTCCTTCACGACCTTGTCGCGGATGAGAACGGTTACATCGGGCCGGATGTCAATGTCGGGGATCGCATTACCTATCGCATCACCTGGCAGAACAATGCGGCGGATGAGAACGGCCAGCAGGTGGATGCGGAGATCCGCATCACGGACGCGCTCGACCCAGGGGTAGATTTTGTGAGCGCTAGCGATGGCGGCGTTTATAACGCGTCCACACATACGGTCACATGGAACCTCGGCATCAAGGCACCGCATGAGCGCGGCACAGTCAGCCTTGTCGTGCGCGTGAACGAGAAAGCGGTGGAGCCGGGCAAGGTAGAAAATGAGGCCACTGTCAGCGTCGGGAACAACGATCAGCAGACCAACAGGGTGGAAAATCCGGTTGGGGACGACGGCGCGCTTCTGGTCAGGAAGACGGTGAGCGGCAAGGAAGCGGACCGGACAAAAGTGTTCCATTTTACCGTGCGACTGAGCGATACCGAGATCAACGGGACATACGGTGAAATGACCTTCGTAAATGGCGTTGCGGAATTTGCGCTCAGAGACGGCGAGAGCCTCTTCGCTACCGGCTTGCCTGCGGGCACATATTACACTGTCAAGGAGGCGGAGGCCAATCAGGATTATTACGAGACGCATGTTGTCGGCGATGTCGGCTCGATTCAAAAGGGAGAAACCTCAAGCGCGGAGTTTGTCAACAATCTTGGCGGCGGACCGAACAAAGAGGAGATCACGCCTGGGAACGGGCAGACCGTCAATGTCGGGGATGAGATCATATACAGAATCACATGGGAGAACTACGAGGCCGTTCCGTCGGTCGTGACCATACGTGATCCGCTTGATAAGGGCGTGGATTTTGTCAGTGCTACAGATGGCGGCACCTACGACGCGTCTTCCCATACAGTCAATTGGAATCTCGGCGAGCAGGATCCTGGCGCGGAAGGTGCAGTCATGCTCACGGTGCGCGTCAACGCGCACGCGACGGTGGCGGGTGTCGTCTATAATCAGGCATTTGTGAAGGTCGGGGACAATCCGGAACAGGAAACGGACAGACCTGAAAATCCATTACCTCGTAAGGGTGCCCTGGTCGTGACAAAGACGGTCACCGGCTCAGGGGATAAGAATAAGGAATTCCACTTCACCGTGACGCTCGGTGACAGGAGTGTGAACGGCAGCTATGGCGGCATGACTTTTACCGACGGCGTCGCCGAGTTCACGCTGAGAGACGGCGAGAGCAAGACAGCATCCGGACTGCCTGACGGTGTGACCTATACGGTGACAGAGGCGGAGGCCAACAAGGATGGCTATACGACGGAGGCGACGGGTGCGACGGGAATCATCCGAGAAGACGGAGTAGCCAGAGCGGATTTCGTCAACAGCAAACCGGATACGCCAGACACACCGGACACGCCGCCTGACACGCCAGACACGCCAGATACGCCGGATACGCCGCCAGATACACCGGACACGCCGCCGGATACACCAGATACACCGGACACACCGCCTGTGACGCCGGGGACGACTCCGAATCGTCCGTCGGGCGGCAATCCGCCGCCGGATGATGTGCCAAAGACGGGCGACGGCAGCCATCCTGAGCTAATGATGATGCTGATGGTATGTTCATTCTCGGCGATTGTGGCGATCCTCGGCTTCTCGGCTTGCGATCGGCGGCGAAGCCGCAGACGGCACACAAAATCATGAGGTGAATGGCAGGGTGCATTTCTCCTGTAATAATAAGGCAGGTGGCCAAAACAGCCACCTGCCGTTTATGATGACCCTGAGAAATTAAAAAATTCTCATTTTGGACTTGATTTATTTTTTAAAATCTGATAAGATACACCTATGCAGAAGTGGCGGAATGGCAGACGCGCTAGATTCAGGTTCTAGTGCTCGCAAGGGCGTGTGGGTTCAACTCCCATCTTCTGCATTTTTTTATTTTCAGGCGATCTTTCATCATAAATGCTAGAAAACATAGCAAAATCCCCGTGATTTTCAAGAAATGGGAGCTGTTTTATGACAGGCAGGCTTTATTTGTGCGCGACACCGATCGGGAATTTATCGGACATCAGTCTCAGATGTCTTGAGACGCTGAGAAGCGTGGATCTGATCGCGGCGGAAGATACGCGAAATACGCTCAGGCTGCTCAATCATTTTGAGATAAAAAAGCCCTTGACCAGTTATCATGAGTTTAATAAAATTGATAAGGGGCATGAGCTGGTGCGTCAGCTCTTAGAGGGGAAAAATATTGCGCTGGTCAGCGACGCGGGTACGCCGGGGATCTCTGATCCGGGCGAGGAGTTGGTGCGCTTTTGCCGGGAGGCTGGCGTCGAGGTCACGAGCGTCCCAGGGGCGTCAGCGTGTATCACGGCGCTGACGATGTCCGGGCTGCCGACCAGGCGTTTTTGCTTTGAGGGGTTTTTGCCGACGGATAAAAAGGAGAGGACAGTCGTGCTGGAGCGCCTGAAAAGCGAGACCCGCACGACTATTTTTTATGAGGCGCCGCATCGTCTGGTCAGAACCCTGGAGATCATGGCGCCCTATATCGGGGAGCGCAAAATCGTCTTCTGCAGGGAGCTGACAAAGCGCTATGAGGAGAGCGTGAGCATGACGGCTGCGGAGGCTGTCGCTTATTATACGGAAAAAACGCCGCGCGGCGAGTTCGTACTTGTGGTTGAGGGCGCGCCGCCTGAGGCGGCAAAAAGAGAGGCGCAGCGATCGTGGCGTGAGGTTTCTGTGCAGGCGCACATGGATATTTACCTTGAAAAGGGTTTGAGCTCCAAGGAGGCGATGAAGGCCGTCGCCGCCGACAGGGACATGCAAAAACGTGAGATTTATCAGCAGCTCCTGGAGGAGAGAGCAGCTGATGATCGGGAATCAGGCGAAAAATGACAAAATTTGGTTTTGAGTGATTGTTTTTTCAGATTATCTACCCTATGACCCCAAAACGCAAAAGCACACCTGCAGAATAGAAAAAGCAGATATTTCCAAGTGAGATATTTGGATATAAAAAAAGAAAAAACGGAGGTAATTTTATCATGGGTGAAGTCAGAGCAAAAGTACAGGAAATGATCGATGCCTATTCCTGCTGCGCGGAGCTGAGAGAGGTCGGCAGGGCATGGCTTGAGGCCGAGGGCACGGATAGAGAGGCCGAGGCCACGGCGCGTCTGCTGACAGAGATTGACGAGGATGTAATGCCTATTGACGGCGTGATCGGATTCGCGGGCTCCGAGGCCGGCGCAAAAGCCTTTGGCGCCGAGAAGGCGGCCGAAGTTTTGGCGCATGCCAAAGAGGTGAAGGCGGCAGGCGGTCTGTATTGTGACTGTCCGGCCTGTTCAGCGGCCCTTGAAGTCAAGCGGATGCTAAAATAAACGGATTTTTATGTTCTACCACCTTTTCTGGTTGCGCTTCGCTCGGTGATCTTATCACCTTCAGTGATTCGGCTGCACAGCAGCGGCGAGTTGACATCATAGGCCTGCAGGTTGCGCTTTCTCGCTTCCGGACTGCGGTTGGCATAGCAGTAAAGGCAGCCGTTTTGGCAGGTATTGTACAGGCCGAGATCGACGCTTGACGCGCAGCCGCATTCAGGGCGCTGGTTCTTGTCCTTTTGAACATTCAGAGGACTGCCGGTGAGTTTTTCGATGAGGCCGGCGTCTATGCAGCGGGCGTGGCCGATGCCAAGAGATGACAGGTCGATATCCTCTGCGCAGGTGTCGAGTGCGATCTGATTTGCCTGGGCTGTGAGAGAAAATGCTTTTGCCAGAGTGAGCTTGTCACTCTCTCGCAGGGGTTCGATGCCTAGATTTCTCATGTTTTTGAGGATATGAGGGTACATGTCGATAAAACTTATCGTGCATTTTTCGGTAAAGGGTGTCAGCTGCTCTGCCATCTGGGCGAATTTTGCGATATGCCATTCAACAGTGTATCTCGAATGAATGATGACGGGGTCATAGCGCCAAATGACGCGCTGTCTGCCGATCAGACGCGACAACTTTTTGAAGGTATCGATCCTTGAGCCCAGGGGAGGGAGATTTCTCTCCAGGTCATCGCCGTAGGCGTTGAGCGTAAATTGAAAATAGTACATATATTTTTCGAGCGCCCGGAGCTTTGGAATCATCGGCTCCGGGTTCTTGCTCCAGAATACGATGCAGTCTATGACATCCGGTGAGAGGTCGATTCTGCTGACCTGGTGGAAGTTCATCGGGTTTCTGACATAAGCATATTTCTGTTCAATTCTTTTTATCAACCAGTCCGAAAAAAAGGCCGGGATATCGGTCCTTCTGCTTGCGCTGATGATCATTGGCGCCATCTCCATTCGAATTTTTTTCTGCTGCCGCGCCGGCGGAGATTCAACAGTTTAGACTCGTAAAACGGTCACAATTTGTGAGGTCATATCATATGCCAATTATATATGCTATCCGGCGAATTTGTCTATAGTATATATGCCAAGTATATATGCCATTCGGCGAATTTGTCTATAGTATTTGATTTATTTTGCGCCGCGGTTTATAATAGGGGAGAAAA
>CAYRDY010000086.1:0-2009 GCA_964423195.1 uncultured Catenibacillus sp.
GGCTTCACCATCTCAATATACCAGTCGCAGAATTCCTCCCAGATAAAATCATAGATCTTCTGAACCGCGATCCCCAGTTCATATTTATCCATGTTTTCGGTGGCCTCCCGCGCCAGGCTGTTGACCTTCGAGAGGATCCACTTGTCCGCCTGCGTCAAATCATCAAGGCCGACGCCGTCAATGGAAATGCCCTTCTCCTTCGCGGCATCAAAATTCATCAGGATAAAGCGAGAGGCGTTCCACACCTTGTTGGCAAAATTGCGGCTGGCCTCCACCCGCTCCCAGTAAAAGCGCATATCATTGCCCGGCGCGTTGCCGGTGATCAGCGTCAGGCGCAGGGCGTCCGCGCCGTACTTGTCGATGACCTCAAGCGGGTCGATGCCGTTGCCGAGGGACTTGCTCATCTTGCGCCCCTGCGAATCGCGCACCAGTCCGTGGAAGATCACGGTGTGGAACGGCACCTTGCCCGTATGTTCGAGCCCGGAAAAGACCATGCGAATGACCCAGAAGAAGATGATGTCATAACCGGTCACCAGCACGCTGGTCGGGTAGAAATATTCAAGTTCTCTGGTCTTTTCCGGCCAGCCCAGAGTCGAGAAAGGCCACAGCGCCGAGGAAAACCAGGTGTCCAGGGTATCCTCATCCTGTGTCAGGTGCGTGTGCCCGCATTTCGGGCAGACGTCAGGCATCTGCGCCGCGACGACGACCTCGCCGCACTTGTCACAGTAATAAGCCGGAATCCGGTGCCCCCACCAGATCTGCCTGGAGATGCACCAGTCGCGGATGTTTTCCAGCCAGTTCATATAAGTCTTCTCCATGCGCTCCGGCACCAGCCTGATCTGGCCGGACCTGACCGCCTCGATGGCCGGTTTGGCCAGCTCGTCCATCCGCACGAACCACTGCTGTTTGACCATCGGCTCGACCGTGGTCTTGCAGCGGTCATGGATGCCGACATTGTGCGAGTGGTCGGCCACCTTGACGAGCAGCCCCATCGCGTCCAGATCAGCGACGATCGCCCGTCTCGCCTCATACCGATCCATGCCGGCGTATTTGCCGCCCATCTCATTGATGGTGGCGTCGTCATTCATCACATTGATCTCCGGCAGATGATGGCGCTTGCCGACCTCGAAATCATTCGGGTCATGCGCCGGGGTGATCTTTACACAGCCGGTCCCGAAATCTTTGTCGACGTAGTCATCGGCGATCACCGGAATCTCCCGATTGACCAACGGCAGCATCAGGGTCTTGCCGATCAGATGACGGTAGCGATCATCCTCCGGATTGACAGCCACCGCCGTATCGCCGAGCATGGTTTCCGGACGCGTGGTCGCGATCTCTACAAAGCCTTCCTCGCCGACGATCGGGTATTTGATGTGCCAGAAATGTCCCGCCTGCTCCACATGCTCCACCTCGGCGTCGGAGATCGACGTCCGGCAGACCGGACACCAGTTGACGATGCGGGAACCCTTGTAGATATACCCCTTATTGTACATATTGATAAAGGCTTCCACGACCGCCCTGGAGCAACCCTCGTCCATGGTAAAGCGCTCGCGCTCCCAGTCGGCGGATGAGCCCAGTTTTTTCAGCTGATTGATGATGCGGCTGCCGTACTCCTCTTTCCACTTCCAGGCCTCTTTCAAAAAGCCCTCGCGCCCCAGCGCGTCCTTGTCGATGCCCTCGCTTCTCAGCTTTTCCGTGACCTTGACCTCCGTGGCGATCGCGGAGTGATCCGTCCCCGGCTGCCACAGCGCGTTGTAGCCCTGCATTCTCTTATAACGAATCAGTATATCCTGCATGGTATTGTCCAGCGCGTGCCCCATATGCAGCTGTCCGGTGACGTTCGGCGGCGGCATCACGATCGTAAACGGCTCCTTTGTCTCATCCACCTCCGCGTGGAAATACCCCTTTTCCATCCATCGGTCATAAATTTTCTTTTCAATCTTTGACGGGTCATAATTCTTCTCTAACTGCATTATCCTGCTTCCTTTCTGTCGAAACTCTGTTTATCC
>CAYRDY010000086.1:2109-8600 GCA_964423195.1 uncultured Catenibacillus sp.
AATTCTTCTCTAACTGCATTATCCTGCTTCCTTTCTGTCGAAACTCTGTTTATCCTGCACGCTTTCTGTCAAATAATTGCCAAATTTTTTAATCACCACCGCGGTAAACTTCTCTCAGCTGTTCCAGCATCGCCAATGCCTTCCGGTCATCCGTGATGGCATTCACCGAAATGCCGGCCTCCGCCGCATCATACGCGCGGACCAGTTCCCCGACAAACGCGTCCGACAGTTTAAATTCACCGACCGCGTCGAAAAACGCGGACTCGTCGCCGCCCATCTTCAGCGCCCAGAGATAGCACTTCAGGGATTCGACATTTTTATTCAGAAGATACGCCTGCCTGAAGGCGGCGGCCGCGGACCTGAAATTCATCAACCGCATCCAAGCCGCGCCCAGGTTGTGATAGACATTCCCCCGGAACTCGTCGGTCATGCGCTCGTCGTCCCCAAGCTGACCGATCACCGCCGTATAGGCGGAAATCGCCTCCATATAGCGCCCGAAGCGCACCAGATTGTCGCCCTGAATCTTTTTTGTCTCCAGCGGATCCTGGTGCTCGATCTCATCCATCCGCGCGCTCAGCCGCATATAATCCTCATTGCTGCAGTAGTCGGCATAGCTCATCAGGCGAAGCACCATCGTCTTCACCGACGCGTTATTTCTCTTCAGGCTGCGAAGATCATTTGCCAGCGAGCCCTCCTGCAGCGCCTTGTCGATCCAGTAGATCAGCTCCTCGCTGAAATCTTCCGCCGTAATCGCGTAAATATTATTGTAGATATAGTAGCAGAGCTCCTCCAGGGAATAGACCTTCGTTCGGCTGATATAGAAATAAAATGGGATCCTCTCCGGCAGTTCCCGCAGAAAGACCAGGCGGCCCTGCTCCCTGAAGCGCTTATCGCTCTCATACTCGGCCACATTGATGCGGCGCTTCCATACCTTGCCGCTCGGCGGGTAAATGCTTCCAAAGCCCATGTCCGTCATCGTAAAATCACAGATGGACGCGCTCTCAAAAGACGCCTCCGCCCGGATGATGACCGTGCGGTTGTCCCTCTCAGGCAGATCCTCCAGCTTGAGCGGAATCAGCGTCTCGGCGTCGCTTGTCAGATCACGCACCCGAAAGACAACCGTGTCCGTGCCGTCCATGACAAAGGAAGTGCTGCTGCCCACATTGTACCAGGCCGAGCCGGCGGACACCAGCTCGCGGCGCACCGTCTCCCGGTTGATCGTGCCCTTCAGATAGATGTTCACCGGCACGATATCGTCGTTCAGGGCAATGAAGCGCTTAAACTGCCCGCCGCTCTGATCGAGGCGCCCGCTGTAACAGGCCCCCGCCGCGTAGACATTCTCCTCGTAGAAAACCTTGCGCCCGCTGCAGAGCCTGCGCTTGGCGTCATTGAGCCATGTCATGGCAAATCCCCTGCCGGTCAGATAGATCGTGGAGATCAATTTCTTCGCCAAGACCTGATTGAGCACCTCCGCAAAACTGTGATCCAGATCCTCCGGGCTCCCCGTATCAAGCATCTGTGCGCTCATATACATTTTCAGGGGATAAACCTGTGCCTGCACCACCACGGGCTGATGTTTTTTCGATATCGACAGATGACAATAATTCAGGCCGTCATCATCATACTCAAAAAGGCCGACGTCGTGCGTCCAGAGCTCCTTCTTCTGGCTCAGTGCGTAATATTCATAGCTGGCGATATTGCTCTGAACGCGCAGACATTTTGGGTCAACCCCAAACATTGCCGCGTTCTCCGTGATGTCGGCCATGATCGCCTTGTTCACATGGCCCAGAGAGACCGTCATGTAAGTGATCTCGCTGTGCTCAAAGGCGGCCGAAAAACTCTTAAGCGACTCCCGCAAAAACAGGCACACCAGCGTCTTTTTCTCAAATCGTTCCCCGCCGGCACTGATGACGGGTGATGACTCGTAATCATCCACAAAATTCGTCAGAAGCGTGCCCCGGCCCTCTTTGGCCGCCTCCTGGGCCTCATATCCGCAGAGCCAGCTGTCCTCCGCCACCCGGCACAGCGCCGTCGGCAGCTGTGTCCGGCCGCCGTCAAACACCGCGTTTTCGACCGTGTCCGCCTTTTCGTCGCACCAGCTGATCCTCGAATTGCGGCTGCCAAGGTCATATCCGATGATTAAATGATTATTTTCCATAGCCGCGTCTCCTACTGAATGAGTGTAAACAATTTCTTTGTCAGGCTGCGCTTTTTCTCATACCGGCAAAGCGCCTCCCGAAGCTCCTCCATCCGGCCCTCGCCGGCCAGCGTCAGCATATGGTCAAGCTGCGATCTGCCGCCGCTCTCCTTGTGGATTTTTCCCCTGACCACGGTCGTACCCGTCACACGCGCCTGACCGCCGCTCTCCTCGCGGATATAGTATTCCAGTCGCTCGTCGGCAAACAGCGTCAGAGCCTTCACAAAGATGCCGCCAAAGGCATTGTGCATCTCCTCCTCCGTATAGGCATCCGGCTCATGGCCGCCGCTTCGGATCTTATAGCAGAGCGTCACCGCGGCCTTCGGATTTGTCCTAAAAGCGATATAGGTCCTGTCAAGCATCTCGCCCGGCAGCTGCTCCAGCCCGGCAAAGGCCTTGAAGAACGGCAGCGTCATGCCGCGCTCCATATATTTTTCGACGGCGGGAACAATCCACGCGGCGTGCGCCTGCACCTGTTCCTCCGTCCGCGCGTAGTATTTGAGCAGCGCCAGATTGCACACATCGGAGGCGGTGTGCATCTGCCCCTCCTCGATCTCCAGGTAGTTGAAGAGCGCATCGTCGACCGCCTCATCGCGGACGACATATTTGCAGGCGAAAAAGGCCAGAAACGCCCGAACGATCTTCGTATCCGGCTTTTGCCGGTAATAGGACGCAAAAACGCTGAAGGCATCCGGAATCGGCGTCTCGGCGAACAGCATCTGACACAATAGCCTCCCCTCCAGCTCGTGGGCGTCGACCTCGAAATTGCGGGCGGCCACCCAGATCGCGTACATCTCCTTCGTCGTCCCCAGATAATATTTGTTCAGGTATTCGAGGATCATATCGTCATATTTGCCGCATGAAAAGGCGTAATAGGCCATCTCCCTCAGCAGCGGATCCTCCTCAAAATTTCTCTCTCTGATTTTTCTTGAGCACAGCCGCATGATCTTTTTATCCTGGATATTGTCGTAGCCATAATCTCTGACCGCCTCGTAGGCCAGATCGTACAGCCCGCGCTGGATATAGTACTCGATGATGTTGCCGCGCTCGGCGCTGTCGAGCATGCTGATGTCCAGCTGCAGCAGATATTTCTCCAGCGTCTCGCCCTCGTAATTGTCATAGTAAAAATCAATCAAATTTTTCAGGATATTTTTCTTAAACTGCCTGCCGACGTTCGGGATCCTCAGCGTCTGTTTGTAAATCTCGATCGAGTGCTCGTCGCTCTTCTGATAGCGGACGGCGCGCTCGCTCCGGTTGAGCAGTACCATAGGATTTTCGACATTCTGCGCCGCGCAGGCCCTGACATAATCCGCGGTATCCAAAAGCTGCCGCTCCTCACAGGCGATCGTGCCGCTGTAACGGCATTCCATCCTGTCGACAAAGATCAGGTAATAGTCCTCCATGTAAATGTCGGCATAGGCCCGCCCGTCCACAATTTTATAGGTCCTCGCGCCCTCCATGTCCCGATGGGAGACGATGACGTGCGTGATCCACGGATTGTCGACGATGATCTCCCGCTTGAACAAGACATTCGGCAACAGGGACGCGACCTTGGCGCTGATCTTGTCCTTATCGATAAAATAGCGGTAGAGAACGGCCATGTTTTCATTGATATAGCCCTTGCCGAGCTGCTCATGGGTAAATGCCTTGATGATATTCTCGTAATCTCTGAAAATTCTGGCATGCGCCTCGCGGTGTTCCACCACATAGGCATACAGAAAAGCCTTCTGCTCCCTGGAGAGCTGGTTGTCATAGTTGAAATAGATCAGCACGGCCATCGGAATATCCCCGCTCTGATCCGCGGTCAGGGATCGCATATAATTTTCATACAAGCCCTGATTTTTGAGGGAGGACAATATGCCGCGCCTGTACCACAGATGATCCTCCGGCGATACGCGGTCCCCGCGAATCAGCAGGGCAACGATTCCGGAGAGCATCTGACGGTTCTGATACGTCTCGTAGAGACGAATCAGCGTCCGCAGTGCCAGGGCGCTGAACTTCCGCCCCAAAACCGCGATATCCGCAAAGCGGTCGGCGACCTCCTCCCGGACACAATGATTGCGCGCCGCCCAGGCGATGAGCTGAATCTCAAAATCATCAAACTCACGGAGCAGCGACGGATTATCGTTGACCGCCTGGATGGCCTCCCAGTAGAGCAGACGGCTGTGACAGCCCCTCTCAAACTGCTCTCTGATCAGCGCGTACTTTCTGGACGGCATGATATTCTCCGACATTTTCAGCTTCAGCCAGAGGATCTCCCCGGAACTGTAGGAGCTGTCGTCATAGCCGTCGATCTGATCCCTGGCAAAGCGCGTGTAACTCTCATCCTCGCGGCAGAGCGCGCTTAAGTAGAGGAAATAGCAGTACTGCGCGACCGATTTGAGACGGACTTCCCGGCCGTTGATGCCTGAGAGAATCTTCTCCGCCTGAGGCAGATTGTCGCACAAAATATGAAAATGCGCCTCATAGAGCGCATAGATCAGCGCGCTGCTGCGGTTGCGGCAGCAGTCGATGGCCTCGCGCGTCTTTCGGATCCAGTCCGCCTTCTCGATCGCGCCGGCCTGCAGTTTTGAGAAGAGGTCGTAAATCTCGTAGATACTCTCGTTGATGGACCGCCGCCGGCTGTCTTGATGGCTTTTGTAGGATTTGACACAGCTGACATTGACCGCGATCTCCTGATTGACCGTCCGGACAATGATCTTCCCATAATTGTTGCCGTAGCGGAAGAACGCGGGGTCGATGATATACTCCAATTCATAATAGCTGCCGAGAAAATCCTCGGTCGTCAGCTCTTTTTTGTAGACATGGATAAAGTCGCCCACCACGGAGATATACAGCTTTTGATATCCCCACTGGTTTTTCTCGATCACCAGGCGCTCGCTGATCACCTCGCTCAGGTCCTCGTATTCGATTGAGTCCTGAGAAATGTGGATCTCGATGCCGCGCTTTTTCTTGACCGTGCACAGAAACTCCTCCATGGCCTGATTGATATTTTTGCTCTGGACAAGCATCTCGTAGATATGCGCGTATTTTTTGTTGACCAGAAAGACGCGCTCAAAGTTCGGCGTCCTGAAGATCTTGACGGCCTCGTGCCAGTTCGCCTGCGCTAACTCCGTAAACTGCGTCAGATCCCGGATCGGCCCGATGCTCGTATCGCAAAACGGCTGACAGACCGTGACCCGAAACGGCACCTCAATCTCCCCGCCGTTGCTGATGATGCTGAAATGCCCCTCGACGATCTCTCCCACAGCCAGCGCCGTGGCGTCAAAAGTGTAGCGCACATGGATATTCTGCATGATGTAATCATTGGTGCGAAGCCGCATCAGCTTGCTGGACGAAAAAATCATCGCCCTGATCTCCACGCCGTTGGCGCTCTTCACGTCAAAGCTCCCCTCATATTTTTTCCCGGCTTCCACTTCAAACGCTATCTTTTCCTCGGAAACCACGATTTCCGGATTCTCATATTCAAAAACGCCCTTCGCCAGCAGGTTAATCTTTTCCTTCATGTGACCGCACACACCTCTTGTTCAGCAAAATTTGCCGTTTTCGGCATTTCCGCATCGTGTCTTCTGTATCATCATAATTATATCATTATCATATGTCAAGGTGCAATATGATTTTATTCAATATCATTTGTCAAGGTGCAATATGATTTTATTCAATGTAAAGGCGACATTATCTTCGACTCGTCCACGGTGTACTTGATGCCACCCGAGTTTGCCACTTTCTCCCCATAGATTTTTAGAAAAAAATTGAAAAAAATCCTTATTTTGCAAGAAAAACGCTTGCTTTTTTTATGATCTTATGGTATAATATATATGTTGGTACATACGTGAATATAGGAGGAAAATTATGTTTGTAGAATGTGTTAAAAATAACGGAATCCCGTATCTGCGATTGGTGGAAGGAATTCGGGTTACAAATAAAAACGGTGACCGCGTTTCTCAAAAAAAATTAATCCTTAGTATCGGCCCGCTCTCCCGTTATGATGACGGCCAGCCGGACTATGTCGAAAGACTAAAAAAATCTTTTAAGGCAGGAACCCCGCTCATCCCCGCCCTGGAGCCTTACTGCCAGCCCCAGAACGCCGGGGAAGTCTACCATTTTTCTATCGCGGAGGGCAGCCCCGACTGTTTTGGTCACCCGAAGCTTTTTTCCCATGTCCTCCTGGAGCGTATCCTGGAGGAATTGGGCCTCAATACCTTCTTTTCTTCTTATAAGGGATTTACCAAGCTGACGTATGACGTCTACGGGTTCGCAAAACTCCTGATCTTCGGCAGGCTCCTCAATCCCG
>CAYRDY010000087.1:0-406 GCA_964423195.1 uncultured Catenibacillus sp.
TTTGACCCGACGGCGGACAGCCTGCATGTCGGCCATTTTATGGCCCTGTGTCTGATGAAGCGTCTGCAGGAGGCCGGCAATAAGCCGATCGTTCTGATCGGTGGCGGCACGGGGATGATCGGTGATCCATCGGGGCGTACCGATATGCGTCAGATGATGACGCCGGAGACGATTCAGCATAACTGTGAATGTTTTAAAAAGCAGATGAGCCGTTTTATTGATTTTTCTGACGGAAAGGCGCTGATGGTCAATAACGCGGACTGGCTGATGGATCTGAATTATATCCAGCTGCTGCGCGAGGTAGGCCCGCATTTCAGTGTCAACCGGATGCTGGCCGCGGAATGTTACAAGCAGCGCATGGAGAGAGGTTTGAGCTTTCTTGAGTTCAATTACATGATCATGCAGA
>CAYRDY010000087.1:416-8557 GCA_964423195.1 uncultured Catenibacillus sp.
AGAGCTATGATTTCTATGAATTATACAGGCGCTACGGCTGCAATCTGCAGTTCGGCGGCGACGATCAGTGGAGCAATATGCTGGGCGGCACCGAGCTGATCCGCCGGAAGCTTGGCAAGGATGCCAGCGCCATGACCATCACCCTGCTCTTAAATTCCGAGGGCAAGAAGATGGGCAAGACTCAGAAAGGCTCGATCTGGCTTGACCCTCAGAAGACTTCGCCGTTTGAGTTCTATCAGTACTGGCGGAATGTGGCGGACGCCGATGTGCTCAGATTCCTCAGGATGTTGACCTTCCTGCCGCTCTCGCAGATTGATGAGATGGATCACTGGGAGGGCAGCCAGCTCAATACAGCCAAGGAAATCCTTGCCTATGAGCTGACCAAACTAGTGCACGGCGAGGAGGAAGCTGAGAAAGCGAAAGCGGCCGCCAGAGCCTTGTTTGTCAGCGGCGGGGTGGCCGGTTCCGTGCCGACAAAGACCTATTCGCGGGAGAGACTTGAGGCGGGCATTGATATCATCACGCTGCTGGTCGATACAAAGCTGGCGCCGACGCGCTCTGAGGCCAGAAGGCTCATCCAGCAGGGCGGTGTGACGGTGAACGATGTGAGAGTGCCGTCCTTTGACGCAGTCTACGGCGCCAGAGATTTCAACGAGAACGGGGCACTGATGATCAGAAAAGGGAAGAAAGGTTTTTGCCAGATTAAGGCGGATGCGTGAGGCGCGAAATATTTGGTGAATCTAAAAAAAGGCCTTGCATAGTGTGCGGAATTGTGTTATCATAATTTTTGTGCCAAGGCGTCGGGGTGTAGCACAGCTTGGTAGTGCGCATCGTTCGGGACGATGAGGTCGCAGGTTCAAATCCTGTCACCCCGATGAACTGAATCAGGGATTTATTATTTATCCTTGAATCTTTTATTTTTATCTATCATGATATTTTATGTGGGGCATTAGCGCAGTTGGGAGCGCGCCACACTGGCAGTGTGGAGGCCGTGGGTTCAAGTCCCATATGCTCCATTGATTTATTTTCAGACAGTGTTTTGTAAAAATCTCTGAAAATAATGATGCGATATTGCGAACATCCCCCTGTGATCCGGATGATTACAAGGGGATGTTTTTTTCAAGAAATTCGGATCCGCCGATACGCTGTTCTGATGCTAAAGACGCTCTCTACGCAGCTGTGATACAGGCCCTGGCATTCGGCGTATCATTTTGCGGTCGCAGGTTAAAAGCTGTCCGCACGATCAGCATCGAAGCGTTGAAAACCTCTGCCCTTTGACATCCGGAATCAGTTTTGTCACGAGTGTTTCCAGGAAACCCGAAAGCGGCAGCATGAGCGCGGTGCACAGGATATTGAATACCGAGTGGATGACGGCGATTCCCATAAGTGACGCCGGAGCGTCCAGGATGGCGGGGGCGAAAATTGTCCGTATCAGGAGGAATACCGAGATCCACACGGCTGTTCCGATCACATTAAAGGAGAGATGGACCATTGCGGCCCTCCTCGCGTTTTTGCTCGCGCCCACGGAGGAGATCAGCGCGGTCACGCAGGTGCCGATGTTTTGTCCCATGATGATCGGGATCGCTGCGCCATAGGAGACCTGACCGGTGGCTGCAAGTGCCTGCAGAATGCCCACGGAGGCGGAGCTTGACTGAATGATCGCGGTGAGAACTGTCCCCGCTAAGACGCCTAGGAGCGGATTCTTGAAAAGAATAAACAGGTTCTGAAATTCAGGGATTTCCCGCAGACCCGCCACGGCGCCGGACATCGTCTCCATTCCGAAGATCAGTGTCGCGAAGCCGAGAAAGATGAGTCCCGTGTCTCTCTTCTTGCCATTTTTCATGAACATATAGAGGATAATGCCGATCAGCGCCAGGATGGGTGCAAAGGATGACGGCTTCAGGAGATTCACGAATAAATTTTTGCTGTCGATCCCTGTGAGACTCAAAATCCAGGCCGTCACCGTCGTCCCGATATTCGCCCCCATGATGACGTTGATTGCCTGCCTGAGCGTCATGAGGCCGGAATTGACAAAGCCGACGACCATGACCGTCGTGGCGGAGGAACTCTGGATCACAGCCGTGACTCCAAGCCCCGTGAGCAGTCCCGCGATCCTGTTCGTGGTCAGCTTTTCTAAAATGGAGCGGAGTTTGTCTCCGGCACAGCGCTCCAGCGCCTCCCCCATGACGTTCATCCCAAAAAGGAACAGGCAGAGGCCGCCCACGAGTGTCAAAACATCGAAAATATCCATAATACTTGATTCCTTTCTTTGTCATCTATTTCTGGGTACGGGGAAATTTAACCGTGATCGTTGTGCCGCCGTTTTCCACACTCTGCAGATCAATCTGGGCGTGATGGATCATCGCGGCGTGCTTGACGATCGAGAGGCCGAGTCCCGTGCCGCCGAGCTCTTTTGACCGACTTTTATCCACCCGGTAGAAGCGCTCAAAGATTCGCTCCTGATGCTCCGGCGGGATGCCGATACCTGTGTCGGCGACAGAGAGCGTGATGCCGTCGCTCTCATTTTTCACAGTCACTGAGACGCTTCCATACTCATGGTTGTATTTGATGGCGTTGTCACAGAGATTATAGACAATGCTCTGCAAGAGCTGCGGGATGCCGTCCATGACGGCGGATTCCCCGTCAAGCGACAGAGCGACATGCGCGTTTTCCGCCTCGGACCGCAACGACCGCACCGTTTCCCCTGCAATATCAAAGAGATCGATCCTTTCCCGCCGCATATCATCCGCGCCCTCGTCCAGATGGGAGAGGCGGATAATGTCCTCCACCAGCCGGATCATGCGCTGCGCCTCGCTTTGAATGCGGACATAGAATTCCATCTTGTCCTCTTCTCTGACAACACCGTTCGCCAGCAGTTCAGCAGAGCCGGCGATGGTGTGCAGCGGTGTTTTCAGCTCGTGGGAGACATTTGCCGTGAATTCCCGCCGCATCCGCTCCGCCTTTTCTTTTCCGGTGACGTTGATAACCAGGAGCACAGAGCCGGAGGGAACATCCCCGCTTTTGACAGGACTCAAGAGCAGCTGGTAGCGATCGCCCGCGATGTCAAGCGTTCGCTCGTCACGGCATCCCGCCTCTGCGCTCTCCAGGAGGCCTGCGATCTGTGGACTTTCGCTGAAGGAAAGAATGGGCTGTCCGATGCAGGGCGCAGTGACACCGAACAATTTCTTGGCGGCGCGGTTGATCTCCAGGACGTTTCCCTGTGTGTTCAGGAGAATGATGCCCTCGGTCATATTTTCCGTCACGGTTTCAAATTCATTCTGTTTTCTGGCGAGTTCAAACGCCTGGTGTCTGATCTGCCGCTGCTGGCTGTCAAGGCGGTGCAGGAGTGGAGACAACTCGTCATATCCGCTGTTTGAAAGGGGATTCTCCAGATCCAGATGGTTGAGCGGCTCCACGATCTTTTTTGAGAGTCGGGTGGCAAGGACAAGTGAGAGTGTGACGGCGATGACGATGATGATGCAGATCGGCTGGATCATGCCTAGAGCAAGCGTCAGCAGTGTGTTCTGAGAGACGGAGAGGCGAATCACAGAACCGTCCGGCAGCCGTTTGGCGCAGTAGAGGGAGCGCTCCGTCAGCGTGGAAGAATACCTGGCACTCTCACCCTCGCCGTTTGCGAGCGCCTCCCGGATCTCCTCGCGCTCCAGGTGATTCTCCATCTCATTCGCGTTGGAGCGGTTGTCATAGAGGACATTTCCATCCTTTTCGATCCATGTGATCCGGTACGTGTCGCTGTCGAGTCCGTCAAAAAAATCAACACCCTCGTTTGCCGCGGCGCGGGCGGCAAGTTCCGTCTGCATCCGGAGTCCATTTCGCAAGGTGCCCCCGAAATAGTCGTAGAGGACAAACAGAAACAAGAGGACAGAGGAGATAAATACGCCCATGGCGACGATGCAGATCGAGCGGAAAATGCGTTTTGTCATAGGCGCGCCTCCATCCGGTAACCGACGCCGCGCACGGTCTCAATATAATCCCCGCAAACCCCCAGTTTTGTGCGCAGAGTTCCGATATGGACATCCACCGTCCGCGTCTCACCGATGTAGCTATCCCCCCAGATGCTGTTCAGAATCTGATCTCTGGTGAAGACAAGGCCTGGATTTTCCAGAAACATTTTGAGCAGCTCATACTCCTTCAGCGTAAGCTGTACCCGCTCGCCGCGCACAAAAACTGTGTGTTCGCCTGTATTGACCGTCAGATCCCCGATCTGTAAAATCTTTTTTGCGCCCTTCGGCTCGGTGCGGCGAAGAACCGCACGCACGCGGGACACCATCTCCATCATGCCGAAAGGTTTCGCGAGATAATCGTCCGCGCCGAGATCGAGGCCGATGACTTTATCGTACTCCGTCCCCCTGGCTGTGGCCATGATCACGGGGATATCCGCTGTCGCCGTATCCCTGCGCAGCCGTTTTAATATCGAGATCCCGTCCTCGCCGGGGAGCATGATATCCAGCATAATAAGCTGTGGTGTTTCCGTTTTCAGAGCCTCATAGAGTTCCACGCCATCTGTCAGCCCTTTTGCCTCATATCCTGCGGCGTTCAGCGTGTAGATCATCAAATCTCGGATGCCGGTGTCATCCTCCACACAAAAAATCATCCTTTCCCGCCTCCTGCGTTCAATGCATAAATTTCAGCACTGTATATATTTTAAAAATGAATGATCAAATCCGTAACCAAGGTTTTGTAAAATCCCTGTAAAGTTCAAGATAGAGGATACTACATCTTTTTCAATGCGTCAATTCCGATGGCCCATGCTTGCGTGACAAAACGCTCGCCGGCATTACCGTTTGGACAACATGGACGGCTGCTGCCGGTTGCGGTTCTCCTCTGGTTTTTCAGGCGATTACCCCTTGATTTTAGCAGGATTTTTTGATATAAATAGAATGAAATTAGGGATTGTGGTGCCCGCTTGCGGGGCATGGAAGTTTACCCAAACATCGTCAAATGATTGAAATGAGGAGGACGAACATATGTACAAGTATGACATGGAATGGTATGTCAATGATGACGGCGCACAGGTCAGACGGCTGATCCTACATCTGCCGCAGAGCGTAAAGATGGCGGATGTATCCGGCAGGCGTTTCAGCGTTTACGTGGAGAGAAAGGACGCGGACGGCAAACTGCTTTTTATCAGAAATACCTGGGATTCCCCGCGTGAGACGTGGACCAGGGGATATCGGACGATCCTGGCATCCTACACGTCGGATGAGAAGGGAAATCCGCTCTTGGAGGGAGATTACGTGACCTTGGAACTGGATATGTCGGATGCGCAGTCGCGAGCCATCGTCGGCACGCTGGACAAGAGCATTTTTGTGAACTGCGAATACCGCGTGACGCAGATTGAGCCGATCGGCGACCTTTATGGCCTTGTCTTTGATGAGCCGGGCGAGATCTATGTGCCGCAGGAAGAGGGCTATGCCAGCGCGGTTTCCTCCTATCAGGAACTGCCTTTGAAATATAGCTATTATGATCCGAAGGCCGCGGGCGACAGGCCGCTGATCATTTGGCTTCACGGCGCGGGCGAGGGCGGAGATGACCCGCGGATCAGCTATCTGGGCAACAATGTCGTGGCATTGTCATCGGACCCTGTCCAGTCATTCATGGGCGGCGCGTGGGTGCTTGTGCCGACGTGCCCGACGATGTGGATGGACGACGGCTCACATGCTTACGGACATGACGGGCAGAGTATGTATACAGAGGCTCTGTTTGCCCTGATCGACGAATTTGTGAAGAGCCATCCGATAGACAGGGACAGAATTTACATTGGCGGCTGTTCCAACGGCGGTTTCATGACCATGCGACTGATCATCGACCATCCGGACTATTTTGCCGCAGGTTATCCGATGTGTGAGGCGCTCTATGAAAAAACGATTTCTGACGAGGATATCGAGCGCATCAAAAATGTGCCGATCTGGTTCTTGCACGCGATGACCGACGATCTCGTCCCACCGGAGGAGACCTCCGTGCCGACCTATCATCGGCTGGTTGCGGCAGGCGCCCCGAATGTACACATGACCTACATGGACGACAGGCCGCCGTTCAATCAGATGGTCAACCACGGCGTCTGGATCATCGGGCTGCGCGATGAGGCTAATTATGATTTTGACGGCCAGCCGGTTTTGGTGGATGGCAGACCGGTGACACGGTTTGAGTGGCTGGCGGCGATGCATAAGTGAGACCGCCTGGTCGAAAATTGTGTATTTAAGGAGAATGAAGATGCGAAACATCAATTTGGATGAGGGCTGGAGTTTCAGGTACGGCTCAGGCGTCAGGATGCCGGTGGCGGGTCCGGGCGAGGACCGGACGGTGAATCTTCCGCATGATTATATGATTGAGCAGGAGGTCTCCCCTGACGCGCCTGCAGGAGGCGCGATGGGATACTACACCGGCGCCGTGGCGAGTTATGAGAAGCGTGTCATGATTTTGCGGGAGTGGGAGGACGAGCAGGTCACGCTCCGGTTTGACGGGGTGATGATGAATGCCGTCCTGTCGGTCAACGGCAACCGTGTGTTGACCCAGCACTACGGCTACGCGCCGTTTGAGGCGGATATCACGCCCTACATCTATTATGGGAGAGAAAATCTTGTGAGCATAACCGTCAATCCGAGCATGCAGCCCAATTCCCGATGGTATACCGGCGCCGGTATTTTCCGATCGGTGACGCTGACACACAGGCCGATGCTCCACATCGCGGGAGACGGCATTTACGCCTACACAAAATCCATTGAGTATGACGGAGACGGCTGTCCGGAGACGGCTATTCTGGCTGTACAGGTGGAGGTCGAAAACCTGACCCTGAAAAATCAGATGGCGCAGGTGGAGGTCAGCCTGAGTGCGGAGGGCAGCGGCGAGGCTTTACTTTGCCGCAGCGCGGTGATTCAGGTCAACCCGCAGAAGGCAGAGACGGCGTACCTGACGATGACCGTGGATCACCCGCTGCTCTGGTCAGCCGAGGCACCAAACCTGTATCAGCTGCGCGCCAGCGTGACGGAACAGGGACAGTATAAGACAAGGCGCCTGGACACCGAGGGCGGCACTGTGGATGCGGATGAGATTCTGTTCGGCATTCGCACGGTGACGGCGGATGTGCGGCACGGGCTTCGCGTCAACGGGCGCACGGTCAAATTAAAGGGCGGCTGTCTACACCACGATAACGGGCTGCTCGGCGCTGTTTCCCTCTATGACGCGGAGTACCGCAAGTTAAAGAAACTGAAAGACCTCGGCTTCAATGCCGTGCGGACGACCCATAACCCGCCGTCGAAGGTATTTCTGGACGCCTGCGACCGTCTCGGCATCTATGTGTTTGACGAGGCCTTTGACTGCTGGGGCATCGCCAAGCAGCCGGGGGATTACAGCATGTTTTTTGACGCGGACTGGGAGAGGGATCTCGCGGCATTCATCCGGCGGGATCGGAGCCGGGCGTCGGTCATCCTGTGGTCCACCGGCAATGAGATTCCTGAGCGGGGCGGCCTAAATAACGGCTATACACTGGCCACGCGGCTGGTCCATCTGGTGAAGTCACTGGACGGCAGCCGTCCGGTTTCCAGCGGCATCTGCTCGATGTGGAGCGGCCTCGACGCGGAGCAGACAGATGAGAATCTGCAAGAATTTGCCCGGATACTGGCCGATGGCACCGGAAATCTCCAGAATTCTGATCCGGGCGTGAATGATTTTTCGTGGGAATATTCGACGGAGGCCTTTGTCAACGGCCTGGATGTCGTCGGTTATAATTATATGGAGTATAAATATATGAGGGATCATGAGCTGTTCCCGGAGCGCGTGATGCTGGGTTCGGAGAATTTTCCGAAGGAAATCGGTTTCCGCTGGCCTCTGGTGGAGCGCCTGCCGTATGTGCTCGGCGATTTCACATGGACGGCCTATGATTATATCGGCGAGGCGGGCATCGGCAAGGCCGTATTTGTCGACTCGGAAACGTCGGACGGCGCCGCGGATTTTATGGCGCTGTCATCTCATGGGTCTGAGTACCCGTGGCGCCTGGCCAATGACGCGGATTTTGACATCAACGGCCATCTGCTGCCGCAGGGCGCGTACAGAAGCGTCATCTGGGGCAGCGAGCGCACATGGCTGTTCTCCTATGATCCGGCGAATTTTAGGAAGAGAGAGCT
>CAYRDY010000088.1:0-8321 GCA_964423195.1 uncultured Catenibacillus sp.
TAGCTGATCGTTGGCATTTACTTTCTCCCCTTCAATATATTTTAATATAATTAATATAGGGAATATATTCCATAATGTCAATAAAAAAATGAAATTTGAATAAAATTTTCTCTGATTGACATTTGCATAAATTATGTCATCCCGTCAAATTTTGGTTCAATTGCGCATAAAATCCTTTGATGCCGCACAATTGATTTTTTATTGCGTATATGGTATCTTTTTAGACAAGAGAAGATGGTCTGTCTGACCATGCGATAGAAGGGAGATTATGATGTCCGATCTGATTGCTCTTGCGCAGTGCGCCTCCGGCGATGATATCTCCGAAAATCTGCGCACCGCAGAAGATTATATGAAAAGCGCCGGCGATGCCGGCGCTTCGATGATCGTTTTCCCGGAATACATGATGATCAGGTATTCTCAGGATCGCAAGCGATATGTATCCGCCGCCCAGCCATTGGACGGCCCGTTCGTCACCCGTATGGGCGAACTTTCCAAAAAATACAGGCTGTGGTCTGTCTTCGGGATGAATGAATGCTCCGACAACACAGACACACAGAAAAGCTATAACACCCTCGTCGTCCTCGACTGCGACGGAGACATCAGAGGATGTTACCGAAAGATCCATCTTTTTGACGCTTTCAGCTGGAAAGAGTCAGACGTGACGATCGCGGGCAAAGATGTATTTGTGCCGATAGACACGCCGGTCGGCGTGCTTGGCCTCGGCACCTGCTATGACCTGCGTTTTCCGGCACTTGCCAGATGGCAGGCACGGCAGGGTGCCCAGATTTTTATTTACCCCTCGGCCTGGGTCAAGGGCAGCCAAAAAGATGTTCACTGGAAGACACTGCTCTGCGCGCGCGCCATTGAAAACGGCATGTTTGTACTCGGCTGCTCGCAATACACATCCGATATTTATCTTGGGCAGAGCTGCGCCTTTGATCCGATGGGGCGTCTGATCGCCGCCGGCGGCAGCCGTGAGGAACTCATCCTTGTCCCCGTAGATAAAAATAAGTCAACCCAGACCAGGAAACGCATTCCGACGCTTACCTTTCCGGAATAACCTAGCCTATGCACAGTTCCGTGACCAGCGCATCGAAGATCTCCTTTGCCACCGCCAGCTTATAGGCAAGCCTTGTCGGCTGTGGCCACATTTCAGCATTATAGGACCACGCGTAGTCGCGAAAGATGAACGCGTAATAGACTTGTCCCGGCTCAGAATTTTCTGGATTTTCCGGATCCAACTTTCCCGTCGTTCCGGAGACGCCAATGCTGATATCCGCGTCATAGGCCTTCTTACAGGCTTCAGCCATCGCCAGGGCTGTCCTCTGCGAATATACGCCGTACCTCTTGATAATCTCCTCCGGAACGCCCTGCATGATCTTGGCCTCATTACAGTAGGTCACGAACGCCCCCTTGAAGATGGCCGACGACCCCTCCGTGTCCGTGATCAGCGACGCGATCTGCCCGCCTGTCACGCTCTCCATCGTTGTGATCGTCCACTCCCGTTCGATCAGAAACTCTGTCAAAAGTCTGTATTCCTCTCTGATGTCTTCTTCTATGTATATTTTTTTCCTTCTCATTCTTTCCTCCTTTCTTGACGCATTTTTAGTGCGTCACCAAAGTAGATTTGGAGGTCTACTCTGAAAGCCCCTGCATTCGGTTTTCATCCATGGTGTTGCCCCGCTTGCGGGCCATGGAAATTACTTCCAAACTGTCGCCTCAGGATCACAATCCCTCTGAGATATCATCCCACCAAGGTCCTTTTTCCTCAAAAATCTCAATCAGGTTGCCCGTGTTATCCCTGATAAACACGGCGTAAGTGCCGTCAACCTCCGCCACCATGGCGACCTCCACACCCATCGCCTCCAGCTGCGCCTTGGCCGCATGGCCGTCAGGCACACCGAAAGAAATATGCTTGTTGCCGTTGGTCATCAAATCCTGATTCGGCACTTTGCGATCCTCCGGCAGCGGATTGGCGCCCTCCGGCGCAAATACCTCCAGGATAAATCCCTTGCCGCGCATGTGGGCGACTTTGATGCCCGCGCCCGGAATCTCGGAGCGATCATAGACCGTAAATCCGAAGACACGCTCATACCACGCGAGCGTCTCCTCCAGGTCCGGCACACTGATGGCAAAATGATTGACACCGTTAATTTTGAGAGCCATGATAAATATCCCCCCTCCACAGACATTTTTTGCGGTTTTTTTCGCGGCATCTTGACTTTCACAATAAAATCCGGCAAAATAATAACAATGACAACCCAGATAAACACAAACTGCCGCAATATACGCTCATGCGCAAAATACGCGGCATCCCTCCGGAAATATCCGCGCGGCGATTTCTCTGCATCCAAATCCTGAAAGGAGCCGATTTGCCATGAAAATTCTTGTCTTCTCTGATTCTCACAGAAATAATGACCCGATGTTTGCCGCGGTCAAAAATGAAAGGCCAGACATGATCATTCATCTCGGCGACCACTACAGCGATGCCATGCTGTTATCGCGGCGCTTCCCAGAGATCCCTCTGACCGCTGTGCCGGGAAACTGCGACTTCTCCGACGAACCGGCCACCTGCCTGTTGGAGGTCGAGGGGCACCGCATTCTGCTCTGCCACGGTCACCAGTATCATGTCAAACAAAGTTTGCTGACGCTGACTTACGCGGCCAAAGAGCAGCACGCCGAGGCCGCACTGTTCGGCCATACCCACCGCATCTGCTGCGATTACCACAACGGCCTGCTGCTGTTCAATCCGGGAAGCATCGGCGAACCCCATTACAGCGGCGCCAACAGCTACGGCATCCTGGAGGTCACCCAGGAACGGATGCTGGCTGACACTAAAATCATCAAATCCATGCAGGGCTGACGCCCTATGTCGTGCCGCAGTGCCGCGCCATATTCACAACCGGAACTGGTCAAGCGTGACGCCTTGGCCGTTTTGCTGTGTCGCGCCGCCGTGCCGCGCCATATTTACAGCGGCTTGATGCAGCCAAGCCCAAGCGCGTTCTCCCCGGTATGGCAACAGATAGACAGGGCTAACGGATCCATATACAGATCCTGCCCCGGAAAGAAAGGCTTGACTTCCTCCCGCCAGCCCTCGGCGACCGACCTGTCGCCGCTATAGGCCATCATCACCAGCATTTCCTTTCCGGCAAAACGCGTCTCCAGGTCACGCTTCACCGCGTCGATCATGATCCGGACGGCCTTTTTCATGCCGCGCGCCTTGGCATAGGCATCGAGCTTGCCGCCCTGGATCTGGAGCACCGGCTTGATGTTGAGAACGCTCCCCGCCAGCGCCGCGGCCGGAGTGATGCGCCCGCCCTTTTTCAAGTATTTCAGGGTATCGACCGTGATATAGATACTGGCCTCCATAGCCTCCGCCTCCAGAATCTCCTTGATCTGCGCGGCATCCTTACCCTGCGCGGCGAGCTTCAGAGCGTCGATGGCCGACAGACACTGGGTCAGAGAGATCCGCCGGTTATTCACCACCTGGACGCGGCCCTCAAAGCTCTCCGCCGCCATGGCAGCGCTCTCGTATGAGCTGCTCAGGCCGCTGGTCATCGGAATATAGACGATCTCGTCATAGCTCTGCAGGATGTCCACCCAGAGGCCCATCAGATCGCCGAGCAGGGGCTGTGACGTGGATATCTCCGCACCGGCGCGCTGCTTCTCAAAAAACTGCTCCGGCGTAATATCCTTCCCCTCAAGATAATTGACGCCATCGATCAGGAAAGGCATCGGCACCAGGAAAATGCCCAGCTTCTCGGCTCTCTCCATCGTCAGACCGCTGTTCGTATCTGTCATTACCGCAATCTTTTTCATGTCATCTTCTTATCCTTTCTCACTCCGAAACCTGCCGCTCCTCAGTATTTCGCCGCCACGCGCTCACTCCGAAATCTGTCGCTTCACGGCATCCACCGCCGCGTCCAGCTGATTGTCATCCGTCTCGCTCTCCTCCGCGGCGACCTCGATATCCGGTGTCACGCCGATCTCATGGATGCAGATCCCGTTTGGCGTGTAATATTTCGAAGTGGTCAGCTTCACCGCCGAGCCGTCATTCAGCGGAATGATCACCTGCACGATCCCTTTCCCGAAGGTCGTCTCCCCGACAATCTCCGCCTTGTCATAATCCTGCATCGCCGCCGTAAAAATTTCCGACGCGCTGGCGCTCTCACCGTTCACAAGCACCGCCATCGGCAGATCCAGCGTATCCGGATCCTCAGAGCGCGACTCCTCCTTTGTGCCGTTTTTATCGATCGTATAGACGAGCAGCTGATCCTCCGGAAGGATCCTGTCGAGCATCTCACAGACCGTCGTCAGCATCCCGCCGGGATTATTGCGCAGGTCGATCACCAGACCTTCCATGCCGTCGTCCTGCAGATCACTGATCGCCTCGTCAAACTGTTTGACCGTCACCTCGTCAAATGACGTCACCTGAATATAGCCGATATGATCCGCCATCATCTCATGCTCGACGGTCGGCGTCTCAATATGCCTGCGCTCCATTTCCAAATCGATATACTCGTCCGTATCCTGCCTGTACACGGTCACATTGACCTTGGTACCGGCCTTGCCCTTGATTTTCCCGACCACCAGGTCGATATCCATACCGGAGATCTCCTCGCCCTCGACGGCAAATAAAATATCCCCGACCGCCATGCCTGCCTCCGCCGCCGGAGCCCCATCAAATACCTGCAGCACCGTGATCAGCTTTGTCTCGACATTCTGCGAGACCATCATGCCTATGCCCTCATACTCGCCGGAGGTATCCTCCATCAGAGAAGCATATTCGTCCGCCGTATAATACGTCGTATAATCCTCGTCCAGGCCCTCGATATAGCCCTTCATAATGCCATCCTCAAGCGCCTGCGGGTCGATGTCATCCTCGTTGAGATAATAGGTCCCGATGATCTGATCCAGTAATTCCAGCTTTTCCTCAATCTCACTATATCTGCCGCTGCGGTCCTCATCGAGTATCGTCGTCGTGTCCTGCGGCTCTTTTCCCCGGTTGCGCAGAAGGTATTGGTATCCCTTGATCACATTACAGCCGCTCAAGGTCAACATCACTGAAACGGCCGCCGCTGCCAGAATGATTTTTTTCAAAAATTTTTTCTTCATCAAATCAGCCTCCGAAAAATATCCCTATCACCCACACGCGCCGCACGCACGGCGCAGTACCGCGGATGAAAGCCGATTGCTCCGCGCTTTCTCAGATATACTTTATAACGTTTTAAAGGGCATGTCAACATCAACATCAACATGCCCTCATCCTTTCTGTTACCTTCTTTTACCTATATTGTCTTGCCAATGCCGTTCAGGAAAATCAGACCGCTGCCGGCCCATCAGACACGGATATGTTTTCTCAATGTACCGTAGCTGCCGATAAAGCCGATGCCCAGACCGATCAGCAGTGAGATCGGAATCAGCATGGCAAATATGCGGTTCACATCCGAAAACTGCAGGATATTCTGCAGCGAGGCAAAATGCTCATTCACCATCTCGATGACTTTCACATAGAGGAACCTGAGAATCACCACCGGAATCGCCGAGCCGACCAGACCGATGACAATACCCTCGACGAGGAACGGCCCGCGCACAAACATATCGGTCGCGCCGATATATTTCATGATGGCGATCTCCTCTTTCCTGACCGTGATACCGATCATGACCGTATTGCTGATGAGGAAAATGGCCACCGCCACCAGGATCACGATCAATCCAAGCGATGCGTATCCGAGCAGACGGCTGAAGCTGGTAAAGCCCTCAGCCACCGCCCGTGAGGCGTTGATCTCGCGCACCTCCGGGATCGTCTGCAGATAACTGACCAATTCATCCTGCCTGCTCGTGTCATTGAGATAGATTGTCAGGCTGGCGCTGCCCTCAAGCGGATTGTCAATCTCAAGATTTTCCAGAGCGCCGTATTCGCCGTCGTCAAAATAAATCTTGCTGAACTCTTCCCAGGCCTCCTCGGCGGAAATATAGCGCACCGAATCCACCTCGTCCCGCAGTTCGACGATCTGCTTGATCTCCAGGATCTTGTCCTCGCCGACGCCCTCGTCGAAGAAAATAGAGACACCCACCGAGGTCTCCGCCGAGCGCACGATATCCTGGAAATTGATGATAATGCAGAAAAACACGCCAAACAGAAACAAACAGCAGCTGATCGTAGCGACAGAAGCCAGTGAGAATGTCCGGTTTCTGTATAAATTTTTCAATCCCTGTCTGACACAGTAAAAAAATCTGCTAATCTTCATAGTAACCACCCTTTGACTCGTCACTGACAATGACGCCGTTGCTCAGCGTGACGACTCTCTTCTGCATACTCTCCACGATATCCTTATTGTGGGTGACGACGACCACCGTGGTGCCGCGCATATTGATCTCCTCAAGGAGCTTCATGATATCCCACGCGTTTTTCGGGTCAAGATTTCCCGTCGGCTCATCGGCCAGAATCACCGGCGGATTATTTGCCAGAGCGCGTGCCAGCGCCGCGCGCTGCTGCTCACCGCCGGAGAGCTCGTTTGGAAATGAGGAAGCCTTGTCGGACAGTCCCACCAGCGACAATAGCTGCGGCACGGTATCCTTGATCACGCGCGAACTCTTACCCACAACGCGCATGGCAAAGGCGATATTTTCGTAGATAGATCTGTCTTTGAGCAGACGGAAATCCTGAAACACCACGCCCATGCCGCGGCGCATCTTCGGGATCTTCCTGCGGCGAAGTTTGCCGATATTCTGATTATTCAGGTAAATCGTCCCCGACGTTGGCTCCAGCTCCTTCAACAGAAGCCGAAACAGCGTCGTCTTTCCGGATCCGCTCGTGCCCACGATAAAAACGAATTCGCCCTTGTCTATGCGTAGACTGACGCCGTTCAATGCAGATACACCCGTGGAATAGGTTTTATAAACATTGTCCAGAGCGATCATGCGATTACCTCCTTAATACTCAAAAGTTTCCATATATTTCATATATTTGACAACCATCAGCGCGATCTTGAACGTGATGGCGTCCTCAAAGACACGCAGGTCGAGACCGGTGCTCTTCTGCAGCTTGTCCAGGCGATACACCAGGGTATTCCTGTGAATGTAGAGCTGCCTCGAAGTCTCTGAGACATTGAGACTGTTCTCGAAAAATTTGTTGATGGTCATCAGGGTCTCCTCGTCGAACTCATCCGGCGATTTGCCGTCAAATATCTCCTTGATAAACATCTTGCAGAGCGGAATCGGCAGCTGATAGATCAGGCGCCCGATGCCGAGATTGCTGTAAGCCACCACGCTGCGGTCCTGGTAAAAGATCTTGCCGACATCCAGCGTCATCTTCGCTTCCTTATAGGAGCGCGACACATCCTTGATATCATCCACGACCGTCCCCAGAGCGATCACCGCGTTCGGCATATTTTCACCGGCCAGTGTATCCCTGATGCCCCTGGCCATCTTGATCAAGTCGTCATAGGACTCATTCTCACCGACCTCATGAACAATGATCACACTCTTCTCATCGACCGCGGTGACAAAATCCTTTGGCCTGGCGCCAAACAGCGAGCGGATCGTCTCCAGGGCATTGATGTCTCTGTCCGTATTTGTCTCGACGATCATCACGATCCGGCTGGCCTCCGCCTCGATGTGCAGCTTTTTGGAGCGGTTGTAAATATCGACCAGTAGGAGGTTGTCCAGAAGCAGATTTTTGATAAAATTATCCTTGTCGAAGCGCTCCTTGTAGGCCACAAGAAGACTCTGCGTCTGAAACGCGGCAATCCTTCCGACCATGTAGACATCATCGCTGCCACCCCTGGCAAGAATAATAAACTCAAGCTGATGTTCGTCAAAAACTTTAAAAAACTGAAAGCCCTGCATCACCTGGCTCTCGGCCGGAGAATTGGCAAAGGCTATGATAGACGACTGATAATCATTGGAAAAATTGAACGTCGACGCCAGCGGATTGCCCTCCGTGTCTGTCACACATAAGTCCACTCTCGTAATGGCCTTCAAGCCCTCTATTGTACTTTGAAGTATCTGATTGGATATCATATTATACACCTCTCACACTATATCATTAACATATATATTAATGCAAAAGACACAAAAAATAAAGAGTAAATTGTATTTTTTTTATGATTTTTGTGACAGGTCAGGCAGGCCTGAACTGTGGTTCATTTTTTCATTGACGCCCCGAAATAGTTACATTTCTATTACAGAATAATTGCATTTTTGTTTTTTGTCAAGGGATTTCACGAATATTTCACTATTTTTATGAGAAAGACATATCACCGTTTCAGACCGGCAGGATGACGATCTTCTCTTGAAAAAATCAGAGAATATGATAA
>CAYRDY010000089.1:0-8188 GCA_964423195.1 uncultured Catenibacillus sp.
ATTTTTTTCAACACAGGACTTTATTTTTGCAAGGATAGTATCAATTTCTTCCCGTGTATAATTCTGGTTGTAGTTTGGATTCATAAAGTACTACCTCCAAGGATATAATACACAAAGCGGGTGTATCTGTCAAGAGAAAATGCATCAATTAGTACATTAAATTGGCCGTTATTTTTTCTAAAAATTTAGGGGTGACTAAAGAAGTTAAAATCGCTTATCTGTCGGGTTCACCGAATAACGGTGCTTTATTCCTGCCGTTCATAATAGCGCTTTTCTCCCGTCTCCAGCGCCGCAAAAAATTCTCTGGAGTCATCTGGATCCTGGTGGGTCAGCAGGCTCACGACGACCATGCAGACTAAGGAACCCAGGAACCCGAAGGCGCCATACCAGTTTCCGCCCATGTCCCAGACAAAATAGGTCATCAATACGAGAACTGTGCCCACAATGGCGGCGACCACCGCCGCCTGCTTGGTCGCGCGTTTCCAGTAAATGCCGAGGACCAGGATCGGGAAGAGCGGCATGACCATGGCGATCGCGAACATGATCAGCGTGTAGATCAGTTCCGGCGGGCGGATCGCGAAAATAATGCTGATGATGCCGACCACGGCGATGACGATGCGCACAGACCAGAGCTGCCCGCGCTCGCTCAGCTTGATTTTGAACGTGTGGCGCAGCAGATCCTCGGAGATGATGGAGCCTGTGACCAGCAAAAAAGAGTCAGCCGTGGAGATGCCGACGGCGATCGCGCCGATGAAAAAGCCGATCATCAGCAGGACTGCAAGGTGCGGGTGGATCCTATGGATGACATTCTGGATCAGGTAAGGAATGATGTATTCCGTGTCCGAGGCGCCAAGTCCCGGCAGCAGGGCGACGCTCACCAGGCCGATGAGCATGGTGCCCGTCCAGACGAAAGCCTGCAGGATCGGCGTCAGGATCATCAGCCGCCGCTGGGTGTGCAAATCGGAGCCGGAGTATCCGGAGCGGATAAAGACGTGCGGCAGCATCACGGTCCAGCCGATGGCGCAGCTGAACGGATAGCCGAATCTGGCACTGTAAGGCACCCAGCCGTCAGGCCCCGGATAGGAGAACCAGCTGTTGGTATTTTCCCAGATGGATGAGAGCGCCGCAGGGAGCGAGCCGCCGAATCCGATGATCAGGCAGACGATCACGATCAGCCAGAGGATGCTGATATAGATCAGCCCCTGGATGGTATCGGTGATGGCGATGGATTTTAAGCCCCCGATCATCACATAGGCGATGATGGTCACGCCGACGATGATGACCACACTCTGATAGGAAACCGCGCCGCCTGTGGCGATCTGCGCCGCGTTGGCGATGGCGATGAGGACACTGGCCACATAGGGAAATGAGGCGCTGAGGAAGATCAATGCCAGGATCACGCGCAGCAGCGGACTCTTGAAACGGTCATCATAAAAATCCGCCGGGGTCGTGTAATGGCGGATGCTGTTGGCGATCCAGACTTTATTCATCACAAAATGGACAATGACCGGAAACAGGCAGATATAGCTCAGCTCCGACGCCCAGTAGCCGATGCCGCCGCGGTAGTAGGCGCCCGGCCCGGCGAAAAAGACCCATGTGCTCATCAGAGAGGCGATGTAGGTCATGACCAAGATCGGCCATTTGATACTGCCGCCCGCCGTGGCGAATCCGCGGGCGTTTCTCTGTCTGGTGATGCGGCTGTCGATGACGGCGATCGCCAGCAGAAAAAAGAGGTAGATAGCGAAAGCGATCCAGATGATGGTTGAACTTAACATGTCATATCCCCCTTTTGGCTGTCGGAGGCCGTGCCGCCTTTGCCGGTAGCGGCGTGCTTCGCCTCGACCGTGTCTGCCGGCGCATCAGCATTATTTTCCACAACCGTGCCAGCCAGCGAATTGGCATCGTTTATCGCTGTCGTGCCTGTCGGTTCCTCGGCACTATCCCTTAATTTATAAATTCGGAAAACTCTGAATAGTCCCACATAGATGACGACCCACAGCGGGATCAGAGTGATGGCGGCATGGATCAGCAGTCCAGGCGCGTCATTGTACTTGGGCACAAAGGGCAGGTTGTAGCCAACATAAAGAATAATGACCGCGGCCAGCCAAATTTTCTCGGTTTTCGTGATCTTCATCATCATCAATCCCCACTTCAAAAAAGAATCATCATTGTTATATTCGCCTTTCTGCGAAAGGCACCAATGGGGTTATGAAACAAATTATTTGTTTCAAACTTTTTTTGCTCACGCGTCCTCGCTTAAATCGGCGCAGGCCTGGAGCGCAATCTGGTGAACCAGCTTTGCCCGCTCCGGCGGGAGAACACATGCTTTCGGCTCGGACATCAGCCGGTCGTAGGTCTCAAGCGCCCGGTCGAGCAGCGTCCTTGTCTCGTCCTGCGTGCCCTGCAGATGACCCTTAAAGAAGAGTTGCGGCCGGTGCATGCGGCTGTAATAGGCCAGCGTGTGGCTGCTCTGCAGATAGCCGTTCGCGTCATCTCCGGCGAGCAGTTCATCAAAGTCCGTTTCCGCGTCATTGACAGCCAGTCCCCTGCGCAGCCGTTTGGCGATGCCGAAGATTTCATTGTCGATGATGAGCTGGAGCGGGCTGATGGTCTTGGCCGTCTCAAGCTGTCCGGCGCCGCCCAGGACGCTTGCGTCGGACATCGCCATCATGTGGATGAGCGACGTGCGCTCGATCATATTCTGACCGTCAAGTGTCAGGCTGTCCGTGCCCGTGCCGTAGGAGTGGCACGGGATGCCGTAGCCCTCTTCAAATGCCTGCATACAGATCAGTCGGCCGAACGTGATCTCCGTGTTGGATTGAAGTGTGTAAGACGTCTGCATATCCATGGAAAAGAGCAGCGGGGTCGCGATGACGGGTAGCCCAGGGCAGAGGATCTGCAGCATCACGATCTGTGCCAGCACATCCGCGCAGGCCGCCAGAGCCGTCCCCTGAGCCGTGACCGGTGTGTTCGCGCCTGCGGCCGGCAGTGCGCATGGCTGCACCGGAATGCCCGCCTTTGCGCATTCGTACATGATCTCGGTGTCCATATATTTGAAATTCAGCACCGGCACGCTGCATGAGATAAAGCTGGCGATCGGCTTTTCGCGAAGTCTGTCCATACCCCCTGCCGCGGCGGCGCACATTTTGATGAGATATCGCGTGTTCTCGGCATCATAAGGCTGAATCCAGATGTGTTTTTTGGAATACATCAGGGCTTTTTCGAGTGCAAGGATGTCGATGGCCGAGCTCTGGATGCGCTCGTCACAGGCGGATGGCAGCGCCACATAGCTGATATTTTCAAGGGTGTTGGTCAGATGGTACCACTCCCTGAGGTCATCCAGAGTCACGAGATGTTTCTCACCGCGGGCGGGCAGGTAGTTTGGCGCCCCTGTGCAGGTTCTCGTGTAAAAACTGCCCTCCGGATGCGGGAATCGCAGATTGAAAGTTTCATCCTGCCCGTAGAGCGAAAACGACTTCGGGACATTTTGAATGGCCGTTCGGATGAGTGCTCTCGGAAAACGGATATGCGTACCCTCGACGATGCAGCCGGCCGCTTTTAGTTCCGCCGCCATCAGCGGGTGTTCGATCTGAATGCCTCGTTTCTCAAGGAGCTGCTCCATCCGATCCGTAAAAATAGATAATTCTTCATCTGACATGACATGATATTTGATTCTGCCGAGCATGACAATGACCTCCGTAAAGAACGCAACAACAGGATATCGGAGCTGCCGGGTATTTCGCCCGCGATGCAGTTTCGATCTGTCAAGTGGTTATAGTATATCATTCTTTTGGCGGTTTGGCTATATTCTTTGTCAACGGATTTGCGGCAAATCTGTTAGAAATGTGCTATGGTGAGGGCCGCGGGAGGTGCTTCGGCATGGCGGCCGGAGTTGTTACACAGAAGATAACAACAGGGAGACCTTATCAAAATTCGATTTCGGATTTTGAAAAGGTCTCCCTGCCTTGAAAAAATATCAATTTGAGAAGGTGAGTGTGCCTATTCGACAAACAGCGGGGTCGAATAATATCTGTCGCCGGAATCCGGCAGCAGAGCGACGATGGTTTTTCCCGCGTTTTCCGGGCGCTTTGCCAGGGCGATGGCCGCGTGCAGGGCAGCGCCGGAGGATATACCGACAAGAATGCCCTCCTCCTTGGCAAGGAGCTTGCCGTCGGCAAACGCGTCATCATTCTCGACGGTGATGATCTCATCATAAATGCCTGTGTTGAGCACGGCAGGGACGAAACCTGCGCCGATACCCTGGATCTTGTGAGGACCACTCTTGCCCTGGGAGAGGACCGGTGAGCTTGCAGGCTCCACGGCGACGATCTTCACATCCGGTTTTCTCTCTTTCAGATACTCGCCGACACCGGTGAGCGTTCCGCCGGTGCCCACGCCGGCCACAAAGATGTCGACCTCGCCGTCGGTATCGTTCCAGATTTCAGGGCCGGTGGTTGCTTTATGTATGGCCGGATTGGCCGGATTGTCAAATTGTCCCGGTATAAAGCTGTTCGGAATCTCGGCGGCCAGTTCTTTTGCCTTTTCGATGGCGCCGGTCATGCCCCTGGCGCCCTCGGTGAGGACGATCTCTGCGCCGTAGGCCTTCAGAATATTCCTGCGCTCGACACTCATTGTCTCAGGCATCGTCAGAATCATCCGATAGCCCTTGACCGCGGCGATCGATGCCAGGCCGATGCCGGTATTGCCGGAGGTCGGCTCGATGATGACCGAGTCCGCCTTTAGGAGTCCTCTCTCCTCGGCATCCTCAATCATCGCTTTCGCGATCCTATCCTTCACACTGCCGGCCGGATTGAAATACTCAAGCTTCACCAGAAGTCTGGCGTTCAGGTTTAAATCTTTCTCAGTATTGGCAATCTCCACGAGCGGGGTCTTGCCGATCAGTTCCAGAGCGCCATGATAAATATTTGCCATAATTAACCACTCCTATAATACCTATAAGTTTAATATGTTTTACGGATTTTATTATAATGCGCGTATGGGGGTTTGTCAAGAATAAAATGATATATTTTTCTCTGTCCAAAGAATAAAAACAGGTTGAACCACTTCGGTTTATATGGTAAAATGCGGGAGTATTCGTTGGGTGCAGCAGGGGAGAGGCAGCACAGGAGGAAAGCGATGAGTATTGTTTATCACGAGGCGGAGAAAATTTTTCAGATCAATACCTTGAGGACAAGCTATTTAATTGCGATTATTGATGATAAGTATCTGGGACATGTCTATTACGGGCGCAGGATGGATGATTTTAAGGGCGCCTATCTGCTACGGACATCGGAGGTGCCGTATGTGCCGTCTGAGAATAAGCGGGATAAGGCCGCATTTGCCGACAGGTTCTTCTATGAATATCCGACCTGGGGCGTGGGCGACTACAGGGAGAGCTGCCTGAATGTCAGAAACAGCGATGGCTATATGGGCTGCGAGCTGTTCTACGACAGCCATCGGATCTATGAGGGAAAGCCGAAACTTGAGGGATTGCCGGCGACTTTTTGTAATGAGAGCGGCGGGCAGACGCTGGAGATCACCTGTGTGGATCCCGTCCTGAGCATTCGTGTGATTCTGAGGTACAGCATTTTTAATGACAGCGACATCATTGCCAGGAGCGTGGAGATCATCAATGACAGCTTGGAGACGCTGCACATTGAAAAGATACTCAGCGCCTGCCTGGATATGGACAATGAGGATTATGAGCTGCTGATGCTCAACGGTTCGTGGGCCAGGGAGCGTCATATTTCCAGAAGGTCGCTCGCCTACGGCAGGCATGGCCTGGCATCCCTGCGCGGGATGTCCAGCCATCAGGAGCAGCCCTTTATGGCGCTCATTTCGCCGGGAACCAATCAGTCGATGGGCGAGGTCTATGCGATGCACTTTGTCTATTCCGGCAATTTCATGGCCCTGACAGAAATCGGGCAGTATGACAATGTGCGGATGGTCATGGGCATCAATCCGGAGGGATTCAACTGGGTGCTCGACGCGGGGATGCATTTTCAGGCGCCGGAGGTGCTGCTCAACTATTCCGCCGAGGGCCTCTGCCGGATGACGCACACCTTCCACGACGTCTACCGCGGCCACCTGATCCGCAGCCCGTATCTGTACAAACCGCGGCCGATCCTGATCAACAACTGGGAGGCCACCTATTTTGATTTCGATTCGGACAAACTGATCGAGATTGCCAGAGAGGCGAAAAAGCACGGCATCGAGATGCTGGTCATGGATGACGGCTGGTTTGGCAGGCGAAATGACGACAACAGTTCCCTAGGCGACTGGTATGCCAATGAGCAGAAGATCAAGGGAGGCATCACAAAATTGGCGGATGACATCCGGCATGAGGGACTGCTCTTTGGCATCTGGTTTGAGCCGGAGATGGTGTCGCCGGATTCTGATCTGTATCGGGCGCATCCGGAGTGGGCCATCGCCATTCCGGGACGGGAGGCCACGCAGGGGCGGTCCCAGTATGTCCTGGATCTCTCACGGCCCGAAGTTGTGGATTATGCCTATGAGAGCGTGGCGTCGATTTTGCGCAGCGCGGATATCTCCTATGTGAAATGGGATGTGAACCGGCCGATCTGTGATGTCGGCAGCACCTATCTGGACAGGGATCATCAGGGGGAGCTGATGCACCGCTATATTCTCGGTGTCTACGAGATGCAGGAGCGCCTGGTGACCGAATTTCCGGATCTTCTGCTTGAGAACTGCGCGGGCGGCGGCGGCCGTTTTGATCCGGGCATGCTCTACTACAGCCCGCAGATCTGGTGCTCTGATAATACGGACGCGATTGAGCGCCTGGCGATCCAGGAGGGCACGGCCATGCTCTATCCGCTCTCGACGATCGGCGCGCACATCAGCGACAGCCCGAATCACATTGTGGGGAGGAAGACGCCATTTCTGACCCGCGGCCATGTGGCGCTGTCCGGCACTTTCGGCTACGAGCTCGACATCACGAGGATATCCCCGGCTGATCGGGCGGAGATTCGCCGTCAGACCGACAGATACCGCGAGCTGCACTGGATCGTCCGAGAGGGGGATTATTACCGGGTGGCGTCCTATCAGGAAAATCATCTGTACGACTGCTGGCAGATGGTCTCCAAAAATAAGAGTGATGTACTCATGATTTTCGTCCAGGTGCTCTCTGAGCCGAACCGCAGGAGCTACAAATTGAAGCTCCCCGGACTTGACCCGAAGGGACAGTACCGTCTGGTCGGCACCCAGGATGTCTACAGCGGCGAGATGCTGATGTACGGCGGGTTCGTCATCCAGCGCGAGCACGGCGATTTTATCAGCAACGTCTATCATTTCAGAAAAATATCCGCGTGACGCCGGAGCCTGCGCGGTCGGAGATTTTGACAAAATTGCCAATAATTTAAAAAAGATATTGGATATTGTTCATTTATGTGGTATCATAATTAAATCAAATCTATGTTAAGGAGGCACAAAAAGTAATGAATAAAGTGACAGATTCGATCATTTATGTCGGCGCCAACGATCACGAGGTTGATCTGTTTGAAGGCCAGTATGTCGTGCCGAACGGCATGGCGTACAATTCTTATGTGATCATGGATGACCAGATCGCGGTCATGGACACTATCGACCAGTCCAAGACGGAGGAGTGGCTGGAGAATATCGAGGAGGCTCTGGATGGAAGGACGCCGGATTATCTGATCGTCCAGCATATGGAGCCGGATCACTCCGCGTCCATCGCGGCATTTGTCGGCAAATATCCGCACGCGACGGTGGTCGGCAACACAAAGACGTTTGTGATGATCGGTCAGTTTTTCCCTGGACTTGAGATGGCGCATACCCTGGCTGTCAAGGAGGGCGATACCCTGTCCCTCGGCGAGCACACGCTCAATTTTGTGTTCGCGCCGATGGTTCACTGGCCGGAGGTCATGATGACTTATGAATCCAGCGAGAAAATTTTGTTCTCCGCGGATGGCTTCGGAAAATTCGGCGCCCTGGACGCCGATGAGGATTGGGCTTGCGAGGCCAGGAGATACTATTTCGGCATCGTCGGCAAATACGGCAAACAGGTGCAGAATGTCCTCAAAAAAGCGGCTGGACTTGAGATCTCAAAGATTTGCCCTCTGCACGGGCCGATCCTGACGGAGAATCTCGGATATTATCTCGATCTGTATGATACCAGGTCAGATTACAGGCCGGAGAGTGACGGGGTCTG
>CAYRDY010000090.1:0-8167 GCA_964423195.1 uncultured Catenibacillus sp.
CGGGATTGAGGAGCCTGCCGAAGATCAGGAGTTTTGCGAACCCGTAGACGTCATATCCGGCTGCGAATTCCGCGAAATTTGTCGAAAACTTTTGTGTCTGTACCCCTTGAAATTTCAAATTTTTTATGATACCATGGGAACACTTGGTGAGGCGCAGACGGCGGTCGGACAGCGGGCAGGTGGATCCGCGCCCGACAGCCGGCCGGTGCGGACACTTTTGTTTCTCGGACTTTAATCATAACGGGTCTGAAAAATTTTTCTTTTTTGCATATGCAAGTTCATATTTCCTTAGGTATTCTCTGAGGCATTTCTATGGCCATATCGGCGCTAACGTATTTCCTTGTAGCAAAGTAGTTTTGTGATACAGGCATCCAAGGGTTTTCTGCCGATGACGCCTGTGTCATCCATGTCGTTTGGTTTGGTTAAATGATTTTTGGAAGGATGGGATTCAAATGAAAGAAAAAAATGAAAAAATACCAACACGCGAAGAGATTGAGAAGCTGTCAGAAAAAGAGCGGATGAAATATGAGATTGCCGAGGAGCTAGGACTCTATGAGAAAGTCCTCAAGGGCGGCTGGCGCTGCCTGACACCAGGCGAGGCGGGGCGCATCGGCGGCATCATGACGACGCGGCGCAGAGCAATGAAGAAAAATCATGGATAAACCGAGCGTGTATCTGGATACTTCAGTCATCAGTTATTTAGATCAGCGGGATGCACCGGAACAGATGCTGGAAACACTGGAATTGTGGACACTGTTCCGGCAGAAGATGTATGAGGTCTACATTTCGGATATTGTGATGCAGGAAATGAGTAAGTGCAATCCTATAAAATTAAAAAATCTGTTGTATTATTTAGGGCAAATAGATTATACTATAGTAAATGCAAACGAAAAGACTGATCGCCTGGCCTTAAAGTTCATAGAAAATGGTATTTTAAAACAAAAAAATTTTGCGGATTGCAGGCATATAGCAATTGCAATGTTGTCAGGCTGTCATATCATTACATCATGGGATTTTAAACATATTGTAAATGCGAAAACAGTGGAGGGAGCGAATGCGATTGCGTCTATGGAAGGATATAAAGAAATTCTTATTTATTCACCGTCGATGTTATTGAAGGGAGCTGAATTTTTTTATGGAGGAACCTGAACTTAGTCCGAGATTTGATGTCGATGATATCAGAAAACTTCGGGAATATGATTCAATGCGCTATATGCATATGACGTCTGAAGAAATAATAGCGGAGACAAGGAAGGGGGCAGCCAAGGTTCTGGCGATGCTTGAGGAGCAGAAAGAGCGCAGGGGCGCCATAGCGGAAAGCAAGGGTAGTGCTGGTATCTGAACGATTTGCCAAAGCCATGCTGATCGCCTGGCCGGCGGAATGGAGATTGAGATGGATCCTTATACAAGTTTTGCGGAGGTTTATGACACCCTGATGGACAACATTCCATACAGTGACTGGTGCGGCTACCTGACGTCTTTGCTGAGGCGGTATGGCGTTGAGGACGGACTTGTCCTGGACATGGGCTGCGGCACGGGAACGATGACGCAGCTTCTATGCGCGGCGGGTTATGATATGATCGGACTCGACAACTCGGCAGACATGCTGGCGGTCGCCGCGCGAAAGGCAGAGGAAAATCGGATGGACATTCTGTATTTATTGCAGGATATGCGCGATTTTGAATTGTACGGGACTGTGCGAG
Organism: uncultured Catenibacillus sp.; assembly: GCA_964423195.1. GTDB lineage: Bacteria > Bacillota > Clostridia > Lachnospirales > Lachnospiraceae > CAKRHR01. The sequence continues at coordinate 1,704 of CAYRDY010000090.1, forward strand.
CCGTGATCAGTGTCTGTGACAGCATCAATTATATCCTGGAGGAGGAGGAGCTTCTGCGTGTCTTTCGGCTGGTCAACAATTATCTCGACCCTGGCGGCGTGCTGATCTTCGACCTGAATATGCCGTATAAATATGAAGTGCTCGGCGACTGCACGATCGCGGAGAACCGCGAGAATTGCAGCTTTATCTGGGACAATTTTTATGACGCGGATGCGCGGATCAATGAGTATGACCTGAACCTGTTTATCAGGGACGAACGGGTGCGGGAGAGCTCCGGTGCGGGTGAGCCTTTTCTGCGTTTTTCTGAGACGCATTATCAGCGGGCCTATGCGCTGGACACGATCCGTGGGCTGATCGAGGCCGCGGGGATGACTTTCGTGGCGGCCTATGACGCTTTTAGCTATGATGCGCCGAGGGCGGACAGCGAACGGGTTTACGTGGTCGCCAGAGAGCGCGGCAAGGAAATTTCCGGAGGTTGAGATTATTTGACATTTCTTGATACTGCCGCCAGCCAGAATGAGATATTTCTGCCGTCAATGAGATATTTCTGCCGTCAATTAAAAGGCGGTGGCTGTGCCGCCGCCAGTCGAAATGAGATTTTCTTCTGTCAAGTGAAAGGCGGAGGAGTAGAATGGAGATTATGATGAGTGACTATATCGTGAGAGCGACCGCGGCCGGCGCGCAGGTGCGTGTCTTTGCAGCGACGACAAGAAACATGGTGGAGGAGGCGCGGGCGAGGCACAATACGAGCCCGGTGGCGACGGCGGCGCTTGGCCGCCTGCTGAGCGCGGGCGCGATGATGGGCGCCATGTTGAAAGGCGACAATGACAAGCTGACGCTGCAGATCAAGTGCAGTGGGCCGATCGGGGGATTGACCGTGACTGCGGATTCGAAGGCCAATGTCAAGGGATTTGTGGAAAATCCCCAGGTGATGCTGCCGCCGAACAAGGCGGGCAAGCTGGACGTGGGCGGGGCGCTGGATCTGGGTGTCCTGAGCGTGATCAAGGATCTGGGTCTCAAAGAACCCTATGTGGGACAGACGCATCTGGTATCGGGCGAGATCGCCGAGGATCTGACCTATTATTTTGCCGCCAGCGAACAGATCAATTCCAGTGTCGCCCTGGGCGTGCTGATGGAGAAAAACAATACAGTCGGTCAGGCCGGCGGTTTTATCCTGCAGTTGATGCCGTCCGCTGAGGAGGATGTGATCGCGCGTCTTGAGGAAAATCTGAAATCGCTTCCTTCGGTGACGACACTTCTGGATCAGGGCTGCACGCCGGAGACGATGCTTGACCTGGTGCTTCAGGGACTCGACCATGAGATTCTGGAGACAATGCCGACCCGCTTTGCGTGCGACTGCTCCAGAGAAAAAGTCGAGAAAGCCCTGATCAGTATCGGCAGGGACGAGCTGACGGATATGATCCGGGAGGGCAAGCCGATCGAGGTCAAATGTCATTTCTGCAATACCGATTATCAATTTTCAGTCGAAGAATTAAGGAATTTACTGCTGAAGGCTCAGTAGTTTGCAAAGGATCGCTTACAAATGAAAGTTATCTTAAATTATCTTCGCCCTTTTCGTTTTCGAATGCTGGCGGGATTTGCCACGAAAGTGGCCGGCACGCTGTCAGAGCTGATCCTGCCGTTTATTCTGACATATATTCTTGAGCATGTCATCGTCAGTCAGGATATCGGAAGGATCGCCGGCTACGGCGCGGTGATGATATTATTCAGCGTGGCAGCCTGCATCGGCAACATTGTCGCCAACCGCATGGCGGCGGGCGTCACGGCGGATTTCTCAAGGGCGCTGCGGCGGGATTTATTTTCGAAAATCCTCTATCTGTCCGCCCGCGATACGGATCGTTTCACCATACCGTCCCTGGAATCACGCATTACCACGGACACCTACCATATCCATGATTTTATCGGCATGATGCAGCGCATGGGCGTGCGCGCGCCGATTCTCCTGCTCGGCGGCATTGCCATTACCCTGATCATGGACAGGGCGCTGGCGCTGGTGATGATCGCCACCCTGCCGCTGATCTTTATCGTCGTCTTCGGCATTTCTCGAAAGGGCATCCCGCTCTACACGAAAGTGCAGTCATCGGTGGATGAGATGGTGCGCGTTGTGCGGGAGGATACCCAGGGCATCCGGGTCATCAAGGCGCTCTCCAAAAATGAATATGAGAACCGCCGTTATGACGCCGTCAATGCTGGACTGGCCAGGCAGGAGCGCCACGCGAATTTGGTGATGGGAATCGTCAATCCGGTCATGACGATGCTGATGAACCTGGGGATTGCAGGGGTGGTCGCTGTTGCGGCGCTGCGCGTGGCCAATCACACATCCTCACCGGCGACTGTCATCGCGTTTATGCAGTATTTTACGCTGGTTTCCATGGCAATGCTGTCCCTGTCGCGCATGTTTACAATGTATACAAGATTTGCCGCATCGTCGGATCGTGTTGCGGAAGTGCTGAAAACACCCGACACTTTTTATGTCACGGCGGATGACGGGAGAGGCGACGCGGGAATTCACATCTGCTTTGAGCATGTGACTTTTTCTTATTTTGGCAAAAAGCCAAATCTTGAAAATCTGTCACTCTCACTCGCGCGCGGCGGCAGACTGGGCGTGATCGGCGCGACAGGAAGCGGCAAGACGACATTTGTCAAGCTCCTGCTCCGGTTCTATGACGCTGACGCCGGCGAGATCAGGATTGGCGGGCGGCTGATCAGTTCGTATTCGAGAGAGGATTTGGCGGCGATGTTTGGCGTTGCCCTGCAAAATGACTTTATTTACGCGGACACGATCGAGGAGAATATCCGCTTCGGCAGAGATCTGTCGGAGGCGGATGTGGTCAGGGCGGCGAAAATTGCGCAGGCGCATGATTTTATCATGGAAATGACCGACGGCTATCAGCACATGCTGTCCTCAAAGGGGACGAACCTGTCCGGTGGGCAGCGCCAGAGGGTGCTGATCGCCCGCGCGCTCGCCGCGCATCCGCAGATATTGATTTTGGATGACTCGTCATCAGCGCTCGATTACCGCACCGATGCCAACCTGCGCCGCGCGCTTGCGGCAGAGATGTCGGATGTGACGGTGATCACCGTTGCCCAGCGCGTCAGTTCGGTCAAAAACTGTGATCAGATTATCGTTCTCGATGAGGGACGCGTGATCGGACAGGGTACGCATGAGGAACTGTTGGCGCATTGTCGGGCGTACCGTGAGATCAGTGAGTCGCAGATGGGAGGCGCTTTTGTTGAGTAGTGAATCTGTGAAAAAATCCGGCCGGGGAAAGCGCGGTATCCTGCTCCGGCTGGGCGGCTATGTGTTGCGGCAGTGGCACTTGTTTGTGCCGGCGGTTATTTTCACGCTGCTCGCCAATCAGCTGGCGCTTCTGGGGCCGCGCTATTCCGGCGCCGCCATCGATGCCATCAGTGATCCGGGCGGGGTGCGCTTTCCTGTCGTCTGGGAAAATGTGGTGAAGATGATCCTGTGCTACGCGCTCTCGGCCGTCCTGACGTATCTGATGGAGGCGGTGATGGTCACGCTCAGTCAGAAGATCATCTACGGGATGCGCAGACAGGTCTTTGAAAAACTGAATACGCTGCCGATCGGTTTTTTTGACACGCACGCGACCGGCGATATCATCAGCCGCATTTCCTATGATATTGATACGATCAACAGCACGCTGTCAAACGACCTTGTCCAGGTGATGACCAGTATTTACACGGTAGTGGGCTCGCTTTTGTTTATGTGGCGGATATCGAAGCCGATGATCGGTCTCTTTGTATTTACGGTTCCGGCGGCGTTCCTCTTTACGCGCTATCGCTCGAAAAAAGTGCGTCCGCTCTTCAGGCGCCGTTCCCAGAAATACGGCGAGTTGAACGGTTACGCGGAGGAGATGCTCTCCGGCGTCCGCAGCATCCAGGCCTACGGCAGGGAGGATGTCATATCGGAGCGCTTCAATAAGCGCAACCATGAGGCGATGGACGCCTACTATGATGCCGATTATAATGCGGCGCTGCTCTTTCCGGCGATCAACCTGATCAATAATATCTCGATCTCCTTCGTCGCCATTTTTGGCGGCATTCTCTACATGTATTCGCAGAGCGGACGGGTGGCGGAGGGGTCGCTGTTTTACATCACATTGGGCGGCGTGGCGCAGTTTGTCCAGTATTCGCGCAAGTTTGCGGGGCCGATCAATGAGTTTTCCAATATTCTCCACGAGTTTCAGTCGGCATTTTCGGCCGCGGAGCGCGTATTCCGGATTTTGGACGAGGCGCCTGAACCGGCGGACGCGCCGGACGCGGTCGCCGCGACGGACGTGAGAGGGGACGTCGAGATCGATGATGTGACCTTCGGTTATGACACCGGTCGGATGATCCTTAAAAATGTGACGGTAAAGGCCGAACCCGGAAAAACGATCGCGATCGTCGGGCCGACCGGCGCGGGGAAGACGACGATCATCAATCTGCTGATGCGTTTTTATGATCCGGTATCGGGGGAGATTCGCCTGGATTCTGTGCCGACGCTGAAAATAAAGCGCGCCGATCTGAGGCGCGCCTACACGATGGTGCTGCAGGACACTTGGCTTTTTCATGGGACGATTTATGACAATATCGTCTATGGTCGGGAGGATGCCACGATGGAAGAGGTGCGCGCGGCGGCAAAGGCCGCCCGCATCGACGGCTATATCGAGAGCCTGCCGGACGGCTATGAGACGGTGCTCTCCGACGACGGCGTGAATATCTCCAAGGGACAGCGCCAGCTGATCACTATTGCGCGTGCCATGCTCTCCGACGCGCCGATGCTGATCCTCGATGAGGCCACCTCCAATGTCGATTCGCGGACGGAGATAAAGATTCAGGAGGCCATGACGGCGCTGATGGCGGGGCGGACGTGTTTTGTGATCGCGCACCGCCTGTCCACCATTCAGAACGCGGACACGATTCTCGTCGTGCGCGACGGTGAGATCACCGAGCAGGGCAGCCACGAGGAGCTGATGCGACTGGGCGGATTTTACAGCACACTCTACAACGCGCAGTTCACTTAAAAGATCCAGGCGCCGTGCCATTTAGCTCAGACTGATTTTCTTGTTGAATTTTTCTTCGCAGTAGATGCAGCGATAGGTCTTGGTCTCTCGGTCTGTCAGCTTGAAGATGTGCGGCAGTTCCTGCTCGATCGAGGTGATACAGCGCGGGTTTTTGCACTTGATGATGCCGGTGACGGTCTCAGGGATCTTGAGGTTCTTTTTCTCCACGATCTTGCCGTCGCGGATGATATTGACCGTGATATGGCTGGAGACAAAGCCCAGGACATCAAGGTCGAGATCGATATCGCCCTGGATTTTGATGATATCCTTTTTGCCCATCTTGTTGCTGACAGCATTCTTGATGATGGCGACCTGGCAGTCCAGTTTGCCGAGATTCAGGTAATTGTAGAGATCCATGCTCAGGCCGGCACGGATATGGTCAATGACAACGCCGTTGTCGATGCCGCTGATATTTAACATGATTGAAAATCCTTTCTGGTGCCGCGATTGCGCGGGCAACCGATTTTGTATATGGCGCCGCGCCTGTGGCGCGGGAATGTTTCAAGATATTGCGCTGAAAAGTAACTTCGCGGAAATGCGAAAATATTTTCCCGCTCTGGATTACAGACTCAATTCCAGGAGAATCATGATCAGCGCCATGCGCGCGTAGACGCCGAACTGAGCCTGCTTAAAGTAGGCCGCGCGGGGGTCTTTGTCGACCTCAACGGAAATTTCATTGACACGCGGCAGCGGATGCAGCACCAGCATGTCAGGACCGGCGTAGGCCATCTTGGCCGCATCGAGAATATAGCGGTCTTTCAAGCGGATGTAATCCTCCTCATTGAAAAAGCGTTCCTTCTGAACGCGTGTCATGTAGAGAATGTCCAGCTCAGGCATGGCCTCTTCGAGGGATTCCAGCTCCTTGTACGGAATATTTTTATCTTCAAGCACATCTTTTCGGATGTAGGTCGGCAGCCGAAGTTCCTCCGGAGAGATGAGGACGAAGCGGATGCCCGTGTATCTCACTAAGGCATTGATCAGAGAGTGGACGGTGCGACCGAACTTGAGGTCGCCGCACAGGCCGATGGTCAGGTTTTCCAGGCGGCCTTTGAGCGAGTGAATGGTCAGCAGGTCGGTCAGGGTTTGGGTCGGGTGTTGATGTCCGCCGTCGCCGGCGTTGATCACCGGAATCAGTGAATGCAGGGATGCGACATACGCAGCGCCCTCCTTGGGATGCCTTATGGCGGCAATATCCGCGTAACAGGAGATCACGCGGATCGTATCCGCCACACTCTCGCCCTTGGCGGCGGAACTTGAGTCAGCGCTGGAAAAACCCAGAACATTGCCGCCCAGATTGAGCATGGCCGCCTCAAAACTTAGACGGGTGCGCGTGCTCGGCTCATAAAAGAGGGTGGCAATTTTTTTGCCCTCGCA
>CAYRDY010000091.1:0-6012 GCA_964423195.1 uncultured Catenibacillus sp.
GTTATCGATGCTACTCACGCTCTCAGGTATTTCTACACTTGTCAAACTGGTGCAACCACTGAACATTTCATACCCGATGTTTGTCACACTCCCAAGCTCTACACTTGCTAGATTAGAACAGTTTCCAAAAACACGTTCCTCAATGGAGCAACCATCGCCCTCAGCAATTTTAACTCTGCTCAAGCTAGTGCAACCTTGAAATGCGTAGTCATCGATTATGCTCACACTCCCAGGTATTTCTACATTGTTCAGACTGGTGCATTCCATAAACGCACCCACCCCGATTGTACTCACACCCTCAGATATTTCTGCACTAACCAGACTGGTACAGCCTCTAAATGCGGTCCCCCCGATGCTACTCACACTCCCAGGTATTTTTACACTAACCAGACTCGTGCAGTACATAAATGCCCAGTCACCAATGCTAGTCACACTCCCAGGTATTTCTATACTAACCAGACTAGCACAGTTATAAAACGCATTATCCCCGATGCTGTTCACGCTCTCAGGTATTTCTATATTGGTCAGACTGGTGCAGCCGTAAAATGCCCTATTCCCGATGCAGCTCACGCCTTCGGAAATAATTACATTTTTTATATCAGGATTATAAGGAGCGCTCCATGCTGGAAAATACTGACCTTCATGAAAACTAACGTCGTAGTCTTCCATCGGCCCGTTTCCAGAGATCATCAATGTGCCATCCTCCGTAAGCGTCCAAGTCAGATTTTCGTCGCAAGTGCCGGAATCAACTACAGTCTGTCCATCAACAGTGGTATCACCGCCCTCGATCGGGGTTATATTTTCCCCATCCGAATCTGACGGCTGGGTTTCCGAAAGATCACTTTCGGGAACCGGTGTTATGACCGATTCACCCGAATCGTCCGTCGATTCACTCTCAGCCTCTGCCTCGCTCGTCTCCGTCGCAGCCGCTTCGGCTGTCGACAAAACGCTCTCATTCTCTACCTCGCTGACATCTGTCGCCGCCGCTCCAACTACCGGCAAACCGCTCTCATCCCCTGCCTCGATTGTCTCTGTCGCCGCTTCAGCTGCCCGCGACTCAATCTCTGTCTCTGGCGCATCGACATCTGCCGCTTCCACATCCTCTAGCACGGCACGCTCCGCCGGTGCCGTGTCCGTCTCCTCGGCAAAGGCACACACACAGATCGTGTTCAGGGCCAAGGCCAGAATCAACAACAGTGGCAATACTTTCTTTTTCATTTTTTTATACCCTCTTTCGCAGTTTTTTCTATAATACAATATCTCATTTTTTCTATTACAATATCCATCTCATGCTGTGATGATGGGCGCGGCACCCGCGTGTTGCCGTTCAATCTCTTCCGATACAGTCGCGCCCCCATCGCTCACAGCGTTTATTTTCCCATCGCATACAGTTCTTCCAGCGTGTAGATCGGACTTGACCGCAGGTTTCCGGACGGATAATCAAAAATCAGTTCGCCGTCCACGACATCGCACAGATACGGCATCCGCGCCAGGACCTCACACCGGCCATTCAGCAGAAGGCCGTAGCGCAGGCCGTCCGCGGTCATATACTCCGTGATGATATTCTCGCCGACCTGGGTCACATAGGTCAGATAATCCTCGGTCTCCAGCGTCTTGATCTCCCTGCCGGTCTCCTTGTCATAGACCGTCGCCGCGCCGTGCAGCGGAGCCACAATCCGCAAGTGATCCGTCTCAAATTCCTCCGACGCCGAGGTGTCCGGCGAATCCGTCTGCCGCTCCTGCAGCGCGGTGCCGTCCCGCGCGGACCACGCGCGGACTTTCCCGTCGTAATAGGTCACTTCCAGCCTTGCACCGCTGTCGTCTCTTACAAACTGCTGATCATAGATCCGATCACTGTCAGGAATCTCTGCCTCCGCCAACACAGTGCCGTCCATGCCATAGATCGTGAGCGCGTGGATATCAAAAAGCATCGCCGTCCCATCCTCTGGGCTGAGCCGCGCCTCGGTGTGCGCGTCAAGCGGGTCATAGGTCAGCACATCGGCCTCGTCGTGACTCTCAAGCCGTGAAAGCCGGATGATCGGCGAATCCATGGCGCCGACCGCCGCGAAATCTCCGGCCAGACACAGGAAGTGACTGTCACCGCGCATCTCCTCCGACGAGATCAGGTTCGCGCCCCTGTCATAAAACATACATCTCTGGTCGTCCGTGGTCACATATGTGAAATCCCCGCCGCAGCTAAAAGCCGTGATTCTCCCGGCCGGATTCGCCATCTCCGTCTGTTCGCCGCTTCCCGGGTCGACCTCGACCAGGACATTGTCCACGGCCGTATAGATCCCGCGCGCATCCGCCTGCAATAGAAACCTTTGGCGCGAACTGTACCCTGTCGTCTGTTCCCAGCGATTCGTGTCCACCACCACGAAGATCTCATCCTCTGCCCCGCCGGCGGAAAACGCAAAATATTTTCCGCAGAAGCCGCCCTGAAAATAGGTATAGTCACCGGACGGCAGGAGTTCGATCTCATGTCCGTCCGCCTCCAGGTCGAACACTTCCAGCGAGCCGTCAGAAAAACTCACAGCGAGCAGACGCCCGTCCGCGCTGAGCGCCAGGAGATTGTCCTCCGGGTCGGCAAATGTGTCATTGGCCATCACCCTCTGGCTTTTCCCGTCAAAATCAATGGTTTTTACGATCTCTCCGGATTCGGTGTCATAGATCACCGCCCTGTCCTCGTCTCTGTAGACCGCCGCGACTCTGCCGCCGTCCGCCGCGCAGGCGAGCTGCGTCGCCGCATCGCCGGTCCACAGCGTCTCTCCGGCGCTGACATCATACAGACATACGCCCCCTTCGCCGGAATAGACAATCCTGTCCTCATCCAGGAAAATGATGTCCGCCATCGCCGACGGGATCACCGGCAGTTTCGCCATCTGCTGCCCCGTCTGCGTATCGTAAATCGCCGCCTCAAACGCGTAAATCGCCGCGATCCTGCTGCCCTGCGGCGACATCGCCAGTTTCAGAGGCTCGGACGGCAATGTCACTGTCGCATACGCTTTGAATCCATCCGAGAGATCATAGACGCCAAGCGCGTCCGTCAATGCCTTTTGTGCCTGCGGCGTGTTCGGCGGATCCATAAGCCCTGGAGTCATCGTCAGCGCATCCATCGCAAATTGGACCGCCTGCGGGACATTTCCATCCTGCAGCGCATTTTCAGAATACTCCGCCAGCGCATAGGCATTCTGCAGGCGCTCCGACTGCTTCAGCCCGATCAGGGTCATCGCCCCGCCCGCGATAAACAGCGCGGACGCGACGGATACGGCCGCGATCTTCTTTCGCCTTAATTTTCGGGTGCGAATGTCATTCTCCCGCAGATGCTCAAACGCGTACAGCATCTCCGCCGCCGTCTGAAAGCGCCGGTCAGGATCCGGATTCATCGCCCGATTGATGATATCCGCGACCGCCTGGCTGTAATCACGACCAGAAACAGGCACCACCTTTCGCGCATCATCCGGCGGATGCACGCCTGTCAGCAGATGGTAGAGCGTCGCTCCCAGACTGTAGATATCCGAGCGCACGTCCAACACGATCAGCCTGTTGCCGCTGTGTGTAACAAAACTACCCTGCCTCGAACTCACGTCTGTCTTCAAAGGAAGCGTACTTGTCATCTTTACAGATGGTCCTTCCGAAACCTCTCTATCCTCTTCAACGAATGTTTCTGTCTCAGTATCCGATACAGGTGCCGTCTCGTCGCCCAACTGCACAGGCGATATGTCTCTGCTGCCATAATGTTCCGGGGATGCATACCCACGGCTGTAACCGACCTGCACAGCACCTGCCTCTCCCAGGGCAAGCGCGATATTGAAATCAATCAGGCGTATCTCATTCTGGGGCGTCAGCATGACATTAGCCGGCTTGATGTCACTGTGCAGGATGCCATGCGGCGGACGGCTGTGCAGATAGACCAGCGCCTCAAGAAGCTGACATCCCCACTCAATGACCTGCGCCTGTGAAAATCTTTGACCTCGATCAAGAAAACTCTTCAGTGTCTCTCCCTCGATATAATCCATAACTGTGTAGACCACGCCGTCTTGCTCGACAAAATCATACACCTGAGGAATGTACATGTGGCTCAGATTTTTCAGCGCGTCGACTTCCTGGCGAAGCTTATCCATCTGTGTCGAGAGCGAACGCCTGTCCGCCTTTAGAACGACTTTTTTGTTCAGCCGCATATGCCAACCGAGATAGACAATCCCGCCGCCACCCGAACCGATTCGCTCGTCAATTCTGTAAATTGAGGCAATGATCACTGACATAAAAATCTCCATTCTACCGTCTATCGACTGACGGTATAAACACCGCCTATCGATTGACGGTATAAATCGCCATAAAAATGAGTTCCTCTAATGGCGTCTATCGCCGTATTCCTCCTGATACTTTTTCTCCAGCCGTTTGCCGGATGCGTGCAGCAGAACGGCTGAAATCACTCCAGCGGCTACCGCCGCGGCCATCAGCACAATCCCGCCGTACAGCCAGAAATTGATTGAAAATAAATCCATGACAGATACTCCTTATCTCACAAAAATCGTGACAACCGATATATTGTCCGTCTCTCCCCGTCGTTTGACCAGATCGATCAAATATTCTTCCTGCTGCTTCACCACATCAGCGCGCACTCTGACCCGCTCAAACAGGCACTCCCGCATCTCCTGCTCTGTCAAATGGTGTCTGAAACCGTCAGAACACAGCATATAGGTCGTATTCGCTTTTGTATCGCCGAAGAACATATCCGGATAAGTCTTCTCGCTGACGCCAACACAGCGCGTCAGGACATGGCTCGCGGGCAATTCCTGCGCCTGCGCCTCCGTCATATTGCCAAGCGCGACTTCCTTCGCCGCGACCGTGTGGTCAACGGTCATCTTCCTGACAGCACTGCCAATCTCATAGGCCCGCGTATCGCCGATATTCAATAAGAAATAGCGATACTGGGTCAGCAGCAGAGCGGTGACCGTGGAGCCGACTTTACAGTGACGATCCATCCCAAATTGATACAGATTCCGATTCACATCCGAGATGACCGTGCCCCACTGCTCACGGATCACATGATCCCTTATCGGCTCCTTCGACAACTCCGGGAGGTAGGTGTACATCCACTCCGTGAACGCCGAGATAATCGAGGCGCTCGCCACCTCCCCGTGCTGCAGTCCGCCCATACCGTCGCACAGAACTGCGAAGGCCATCTCCCCCGTTCGGGTCTCTATCTTTCGCACGAACAAATGATCCTGATTGATTGATCTTTTGATACCCTTATCTGTCGAGGCGGACACAAAAAACTCCATAAACCGCTCTCCTACATTAACACAAACTCAAATTCCTCATCCGCCAGACTGATTTTCTGTCCGTGTCTGAGCTTTATCTCAACTCCGGCAGGAATGCGCTCACCGTCGACCGAGGTGTGATTTTTTGAGTGATCGTCCGCGATATAATATTCACCATTTCTTGTGATCAGATGACAATGGCAGTGCCCGATATAGCGATTGTCATTGATCACATAGTCGTTAAATCCGGCATCCCGGCCGATATAAAAGACATCTTTATTGATCGGTATCCGCTCGCCGTTTTTCTTATAAATGAGAAACGGGCTCAGCGCGCCGCCGGACGTTGTCTCCTCAAAGGACACCGTCGCGTCCGAATCTAAATCGCCTGAGGAATAATAATTCGTATCCCCGAAATTCGCTCCTGAGACGGGGACAGACTGAACCACTCCAGAATTTGCGCGCCTTGCGGGCGACGTGAAATCCAGATTTTGAACCTGCTCGATCGATCCTGGAGATTCAGGCGCGCGCACCTGGCCAGAAACCTGATAGCCGCGCTGATTCTCTCCATAGGCCTGACCTCTGCCGCCTGCCGGTGGCATCACGCCCGCGCCGCCGGGTACCTGAAACCCCTGTGCTCTGCCGGGTATACCATATCCTTGCGCGCCACCCGGTACCTCAAACCCCTGCGCACTGCCAGGTACACCATACCCTTGAGCGCCGCCGGGAACCTCAAACCCTTGCGCGC
>CAYRDY010000091.1:6112-8148 GCA_964423195.1 uncultured Catenibacillus sp.
CTGCCAGGTACACCATACCCTTGAGCGCCGCCGGGAACCTCAAACCCTTGCGCGCCACGTCTATCAGAGGCTTTCTTTTTCCCCTTTTCTTTTCCTTTATCTTTTACTTTTTCTTTTCCCTTTTCTTTTTCCTTCACCTTATTCTTTTCTTTTCCGCCCGAAGATTTGCGCACTTCTTTCTGATCCTTGTATTTTTGCGCATTCTCCTTATTGTAGTGCTGGAGGAGATAAAAGAAGGAAACCGGTTTTTCATCCGCGGCCATCTCTCCGCTCATCTGTATCGGCTGCGACCCGTCGTCTCTTCCAGGAACCGCAAACATACCACCATTCATCTGTGCCTGCTGCGGCTGTCGCCCGCTGACCATCTGCGCTGGCTGCGACCCGCCGTCTCTTCCCGGAACCGCAAACATACCGCCATTCATCTGTGCCTGCTGCGGCTGTCGCCTGCCGTTCATCTGCGCCTGCTGCGACCCGCCGTCTCTTCCCGAAACCGCAAACCCACCACCATTCATCTGTGCCTGCTGCGGCTGTCGCCCGCCGACCATCTTCGCCTGCTGCGGTGTATGATTCATGTTCTCATATCCCTGCTGCGGCGGATAACGATGCCCGCCCGGTGGATTCACGGAGGGCTGGACAGAGGAACCGGACAGCGGACTTGCGGGACCGTAAACAGGCGAACCGGCAGTGTTTTGATTCCCACGCATCGCCGCGACCGACCCAGACTGATACATATTCGCCGGAGAAGATCCCACACTCTGCCCTGCGCCCTGAGACATGCCGCCGGATATCTGATCCAACACGGCCTTAAAATCCTCGATTGAGAATGAAGCCGTGCTGTTTAGGATACTGATGATTTTTGCGACATAATCGCAGTTCTCGCTCTGATCGAACTGCGTGCTGAACATAATATTTTTAAAGAAAGCACCGAGATCCGTCTCCACTGGCTGCAGATTCGCAAGCGGCAGACAGACCATCACCGTGTCACAGGTCGAGACATCGACAAAAATATAATTTAAATCCAGTATCATCGACTGAATATCAATCATATATTCTTCCGCCGCAAGGATGGCGTTGATGATTCCGGAAAAAACGCTGACAAGCCGTTTTTTATTGACCGTCCCCTTAAAAAACTGACTGACCGAAATCCTCGCGGTGATATTATATTTGATATATTTTGTTGTATTCATCTGCGTGAAGACAGTCGCCGCAAGTCCGGGAATCTTATTATTCGTGATCATTCCCAGACTCATGGTATCCAACTGATCTTCCGCGCTGACCTCATAGACCAGATAGGTGCTGGTGCCCTGAGTCTCATATGTAAAAGTCATGACATTTTTACCTCCCCGCCATCAATAATTATATTTGAGCAATTTCAGACAATTCCATTGACTATTTTGCTGAATAAAAACGCATCCATTTTCGTTAAAATCTTTTGCATCTGAAAACTGTGGCTCAATGACCACGGTGCCCGTCTCATCGATAAATCCCCATAGCCCGTCAATTTTCACCGCGGCATAGCCGTTGCAGAAAGAGCGGGCGTTCTCAAACTGAGGCTCAATGACAAACGTGCCATCCTTATCAATAAAGCCCCACTTCCCGTCCGTCTGCACGGCGGCATAGCTGTCGGCCTGCCTGAACAATACGGCATCCTCAAATCCGGTTTCACCTATCCGGTTTCCGCTCGCGTCAATCATGAAAATCTGTCCGTCCTTCGATACAAATGCCCTGTCATTTCTGAAAGCGATGCCCTTATCGTCCAAAATCACCGCGTCATAAGCCTCCGTCGTTGTCCGGTTTCCCTCCGGATCGATGAGGAACCATTGGCCATCTTTTTCCGCGGCAGCATAGGCGTTGACAGGCGTCGCGTGTGTGAAATCGCCCTGGAATAGAAGGTTAAAATCCGGGTCATAATAATTGTAAACGTCCCCGTCACAGGCAGGGATGATCTGATTGATCGACATGCCAAGATCCGTACAGTCCTGTAGGTTCTGCATGGCAATCTTCTTATTTCCGCTCTCCGCTATATAATAAAATTC
>CAYRDY010000092.1:0-8125 GCA_964423195.1 uncultured Catenibacillus sp.
CCACCGCTGTGCGGAACTCTCCGCTCAAAATGTCGGCGAGACGGTGACAGTCATGGGGTGGGTACAGAAGAGCAGAAATAAGGGCGGCATTATCTTTGTCGACCTGCGCGACCGCTCCGGCCTCCTGCAGATCATTTTTGAGGATGGTCAGGTCAGCGACGAGATATTTGCCAAGGCAGCGCGGCTTCGGGCGGAGTATGTGATCGCCGTTGTCGGACGCGTACAGGCGCGCTCCGGTGGGATCAATAAAAAGCTGGCGACCGGCGATATCGAGGTTCGAGCCGAGCAGCTGCGGATCCTCTCCGAGTCCGAGACGCCGCCGTTTCCGATCGAGGAGAACAGCAAGACAAAGGAGGATCTGCGCCTGAAATACCGCTATCTCGATCTGCGCCGGCCGGATCTGCAGAAAAATCTCATGCTGAGGAGCAGGGTGGCGATGATCATCCGCGAGTTTCTGGTCGATGAGGGCTTCCTTGAGATCGAGACGCCGACGCTCACCAAGTCGACGCCGGAGGGCGCCAGGGATTATCTGGTGCCGAGCCGTATACATCCCGGAAATTTCTATGCCCTGCCGCAGTCACCGCAGCTGTTCAAGCAGCTCCTGATGGTTTCCGGCTATGACCGTTACTATCAGATTGTCAAATGTTACCGCGACGAGGATCTGCGCGCGGACAGGCAGCCGGAGTTTACGCAGGTGGATATGGAGATGTCATTTGTCGACATCGATGATGTGATCGATGTGAATGAGCGTCTGCTCTCAAAGCTGTTCAAGGAGATTCTGGGCATGGATATAGACCTGCCGATCAGACGCATGACGTGGCAGGAGGCGATGGATCGCTTTGGCACGGACAAGCCGGACACGCGCTTTGGCATGGAGCTGTGCGATGTGACGGAGATTGTCAGGGACTGCGGTTTTGCCGTCTTTGCCGGCGCGGTAGCCGCCGGCGGCAGTGTCCGCGGCATCAATGCCAAGGGGCAGGGCGGGATGCCCAGGAAGAAGATCGATGCCCTGGTGAATTTTGTGAGGGATTACGGCGCCAAGGGCCTGGCCTATATCGCCATCTCACAGGACGGCACCGTCAAGTCCTCATTTGCCAAGTTTATGACCGATGAGACGCTTGGCGCGCTGATCGAGGCCATGGGCGGCGAGAGCGGCGACCTTCTGTTGTTCGTCTCAGATAAAAACAAAGTGGTTTATGACAGTCTTGGCGCGCTGCGCCTGGAATTGGCGCGGCAGCTGGATCTGATCGACAGAGATCGCTATGATTTTCTGTGGATCACAGAATTCCCGCTGTTGGAGTGGTCCGACGAGGAGGGCCGCTATACGGCGATGCACCACCCGTTTACCATGCCGATGGAGGAAGATCTCGCGTATCTGGATTCTGATCCGGGCAGAGTGCGCGCCAAAGCGTATGATATTGTGATCAACGGCGCGGAGGTCGGCGGTGGCAGTGTGCGTATTCACCAGGATGATATACAGGAAAAGATGTTTGAGGTCCTGGGCTTCTCCAGGGATGACGCCTATGACCGTTTCGGCTTTCTGCTCAATGCCTTTAAATACGGCGTTCCGCCGCACGCGGGTCTGGCCTATGGGTTTGACCGCCTGGTGATGACGCTGGCAAAGATTGACAATATCCGCGATGTGATCGCCTTCCCGAAGGTGAAGGACGCGTCATGTCTGATGACCGATGCCCCGAATGTGGTCGACTTCAAGCAGCTTGAGGAACTCGGCATCTGTGTCGCGGCGAAATAGGAATGGAGGAAAATGAATGTACGCATTTGATGAGATTAAGGCGGTTGATCCGCAGATCGCTGAGGCGATCGAGCTGGAGATTGGCAGGCAGCGCGGAAATATTGAGCTGATCGCATCGGAAAATATTGTCAGCAAGGCGGTCATGGCAGCCATGGGCAGCCCGCTGACGAACAAATATGCTGAGGGTTATCCGGGCAGGCGCTATTACGGCGGCTGTGAGTATGTGGATATCGCTGAGAACCTGGCGATCGAGCGCGCAAAGGAGCTCTTTGGTGCGGAATACGCCAATGTTCAGCCGCATTCCGGCGCTCAGGCCAATATGGCGGTGTTTCAGGCGCTCTTGGAGCCGGGCGATACCTTTATGGGGATGAATCTCGATCACGGCGGCCATCTGACGCACGGCAGCCCCGCGAATTTTTCCGGAAAGCTGTACCGCTGTGTGCCTTACGGTGTCAATGACGACGGATTCATCGACTACGACGAGGTCAGGCGCATCGCGCTTGAGGCACATCCAAAACTGATCGTCGCAGGTGCCAGCGCCTACTGCAGAACCATTGACTTTAAGCGCTTCCGCGAGATCGCGGATGAGGTGGGCGCTTATCTGATGGTGGATATGGCGCATATCGCCGGGCTGGTGGCTGCGGGTCTACATCCGAGCCCGATCCCTTACGCGCATGTGACCACCACCACCACGCACAAGACACTGCGCGGGCCGCGCGGCGGACTTATCCTGAGCAGCGCGGAATTTGCCAAAAAATTCAATTCAGCGATCTTTCCGGGCACGCAGGGCGGTCCGCTGATGCATGTCATCGCCGCCAAGGCGGTGGCGTTTAAGGAGGCGCTCAGCGATGACTTCAGGGATTATCAGAAACGTATCATTGAGAACGCGCAGGCGCTCTGCAGCGGATTAAAGGCGCGCGGCGTCGATATTGTCTCCGGCGGCACAGACAATCATCTGATGCTCGTCGACCTGAGAAAATTTGATATCACCGGCAAGGCGGCGGAGAAACTGCTCGATGAGGTACATATCACCTGCAATAAAAATACCATTCCGAACGACCCGCAGTCGCCGTTCGTCACCAGCGGCCTGAGGCTGGGCACGCCTGCGGTGACGACCAGGGGCATGAACACGGCGGATATGGACAGGATCGCGGAGGCGATCGCCATGGTGCTTGACGATTTTGAGGCGAACAGAGCCAAGGCGTCGGCCATCGTCGCCGAACTCACCGAGAAATATCCGATCTATTGAAGAAAGCCCTGAAGAGAGCCCTGCACTCCCGTGCTGAGCGCGCGAAATGCGGTCACGCAGAAGGCGGCATTTTCCGATCACCACTTCACTTGTGATGTTTTTCAGAAAATTGAAGTTTTTTCGCTGATCGCCCGCAAGTTAGGCTTGAAAAACGGGTGCCGTTACTGTATAATGAGTTTTAGAGAGTTACCTGGGATGTGCGACAATCCCGCAATTTTGAACCTACATATATTTTGACGGGAGTTCACATATCGGGGAATATGTCAGGCCTCCGATTTTTGCAGTGGAAGGCAGAAAGACCGACGAGGACACCCACCTGGCTTTGGGCTAGGCGTCAAATAGCGGGAACGGCATGCCGGGTAACTGTTTACAAAAGACAAAGGGACATTGCGCTGCAGTGTTCCTTTTTTTATGACGGTTTTGATCATTATCGCTGAAAATAATTGCCCGCATTTTTGCGGCTATAGAGCATAAAATTGAATTCCGCGCCGATAAAGAGAATATACATGCACAGATAGAGCCACAGCATTAAAAGAATGATGCCGGTCAGACTGCCGTACATATAAGAGAGATTGGTGGAATAGTCCACATAGATGGAGAAGCCGTAGGAACCGAGCAGCCAGCCGACAGCGGCAAGGATTGCTCCAGGAAGCTGGTAGCGCAGTCTCAGCTTCCTTGCCGGAAGGACTCTGTAAAAGAACATGAAAAACAGGGTCAGCACCAACAGCGCCGTGACCGTGCGGATGCTGATCACGAAAGCGGCCACACTGCTGAGCCTTGGGAAATAACTCATGATCAGTTCATAGAGTCGGTCGCCGAATACGATGATCACCAGTGTGAGAATGATCATGATCGCAAAGAGCAGCGTGTAGATTGTGGCCACAAATCTGAGAATGAAATAATTTCTTGTCTCTCGGACCTCATTGACGGCGTTGAGACCGTTGGTGATGGACAGGATACCCTTGCCGGCCGTCCACAACAGGAGGATGATGGTCACGGACATCAGGGTGCCGGATGATTTTCTCAAAATCTCCTGCATCAGAGACATGACGATCGTAGCCGAGGACTGCGGTACCAGATCGACGATCGACGTGATCAGCGTCTCCTCCTCGATCGGGAGAAATTTGAGTACCGTCATCAGCAGCATGACGAAGGGAAAAAATGACAGGATGGTAAAGTATGCCGACTGGGCGGCGAAAGCGCCGATGCTGTCGCACTGAATTTTTGATAAAAACTTTTTCAGCCACTGAATCAAATTGAGCATAATAACCTCCCGAAGCCCCAGACATATCATGCGGCCCGTCATTTTGCAAACCTGTCCGGACTGTTAATACTCTATCACTTTTATGGGAAAATTACAAGACAATCCTCTTGACATTTTTCGGCCGGTTGATTAGAATATGTTTGAA
Source organism: uncultured Catenibacillus sp. (assembly GCA_964423195.1). Taxonomy (GTDB): domain Bacteria; phylum Bacillota; class Clostridia; order Lachnospirales; family Lachnospiraceae; genus CAKRHR01. The sequence continues at coordinate 4,412 of CAYRDY010000092.1, forward strand.
TTTGCTGCGAATTTCGCAAAAGGGACATTCTGCGAAATAAAAATGATATTCTGTAAAAAAACGACATTCTGCAAAATAGAAAGGAAGTTTCACTGTATGAGAGAGCGACTGCTTCAGATCCGCGATGACGCGGTGCGGCAGATTGAATCTGCGGGCAGCCTCGATGTCTTGAATGATATCAAGGTGGCATTTTTAGGTAAAAAAGGTGAATTGACCTCGATTATGAAATCAATGAAAGATATCCCGAAGGAGGAGCGCCCGGCCTTCGGGCAGCTGGTCAATCAGACGCGCTCGGAGATCGAGTCGAGACTTGATGAGATGCGGGCCACTCTGTCGGCCAGGGCCAGGGAACTGCAGCTGAAGTCCGAGGTCATCGATGTGACGCTGCCGGCAAAGCGTGCTAGCCTGGGACACAGTCATCCGAACATGATCGCTCTTGAGGAAGTCGAAAAGATATTTATCGGGATGGGCTATGAGGTCGTTGAGGGACCTGAGGTTGAGTATGACTACTATAATTTTGAGGCGCTGAATATTCCGGCCAATCATCCGGCGAAGGATGAGCAGGATACATTTTATATCAATGACAAGCTGCTGCTGCGCACCCAGACATCCAGCGCACAGATCCATGCGATGGAGGCCGGCGTGCTGCCGATCCGCATGATCGCTCCAGGGCGCGTTTACCGCGCCGACGAGGTGGATGCCACGCACTCACCGTGTTTCCATCAGATCGAGGGCCTTGTGGTCGATAAAAACATCACGTTCGCCGACCTTAAGGGGACGCTGGCGGAGTTTGCCAGGGCACTTTTCGGCGAAAATTCAAAGGTCAAATTCAGGCCGCATCATTTTCCTTTCACCGAGCCCTCTGCTGAGATGGATGTGACCTGCTTCAAGTGCGGGGGCAAGGGCTGCCGGATGTGCAAGGGTTCGGGCTGGATCGAGATCCTGGGCTGCGGCATGGTGCACCCGCGTGTGCTCAAGATGAGCGGCATCGACCCGGATGTCTACACCGGTTTTGCTTTCGGTGTTGGCCTTGAGCGCATAGCGCTGCTGAAATATGAGATCGATGATATGCGCCTGCTCTATGAGAATGATATCCGTTTTCTGAATCAGTTTTAGGCATATGAAGCAATCAACTTTCAACTTTCATTTCCGGTTGAAACGATGCGCAGGCGGCGCGTGAAAGTTTAGAGATAGAAAGGAAGTTTATATCTATGAATTCACCGTTATCATGGATTAAAGCCTATGTGCCGGGCCTTGACGTGACCGTCCAGGAATTTACGGACGCGATGACGCTGTCGGGCTCCAAGGTGGAGGGCTATGTGGAATTCGATAAAAATCTGGAAAAGATCGTGGTCGGCAAAATTTTGAAGATAGCGCCTCATCCGAATGCCGACAAGCTGGTCGTCTGTCAGGTCGATGTGGGCGGGGACGCGCCGCTGCAGATCTGCACCGGCGCCGACAATGTGTTTGAGGGCGCCTATGTGCCGGTCGTCTTAGTGGGCGGCAAGGTGGCTGGCGGTCATGACGGCGGCCCGATGCCGGAGGACGGCATCTCCATAAAGAAGAGCAAACTGCGCGGTGTCGAGAGTTTCGGCATGCTCTGTTCGATTGAGGAGCTTGGCTCCAGCAGGGAGATGTACCCTGAGGCGCCGGAGGACGGCATCTATATTTTCGGCGAGGAGCATCTGACGCCGGGCGAGGATGCCCTGGAAGTCCTCGGCCTGCACGATGCCAATATCGAATACGAGATCACCTCAAACCGCGTGGACTGTTTCGGGATCATCGGACTGGCCAGGGAGGCCGCGGCGACATTTGACAAACCGTTCGCGCCGCCGGTCGTGGAGGTCAGGGAAAATGATGAGGACGTCCGCGATTATATCAGTGTCGATATACAGGATAAAGATCTCTGCACCCGCTACTGCGCCAGAGTCGTCAAAAATATCAAGATCGGCCCGTCGCCGAAATGGATGCAGCGCCGTCTGGCGGCCCAGGGCATCCGCCCGATCAACAATATCGTCGATATCACGAACTATGTGATGGAGGAATACGGCCAGCCGATGCACGCCTACGATTTGGATATGATCGCCGGACACAAAATCATTGTGCGCCGTGCAGGCGACGGTGAGGCGTTTGTCACGCTGGACGGACAGAAACATACGCTGGACAGCTCGATCCTGATGATCTGCGACGCCGAGAAGCCGGTCGGCATTGCCGGCATCATGGGCGGTGAAAATTCCATGATCACGGACAATGTGCACACCATGTTATTTGAGGCGGCCTGTTTTGACGGCACCAATATCCGCCTGTCCGGCAAGAAGCTGGGCATGAGCACGGATGCCCAGGCCAAGTTCTCCAAGGGACTCGACCCGAACAACGCCGGAGCGGCCATCGACCGCGCCTGCCAGCTGGTCGTTGAGATGGGCGCCGGTGAGGTCGTCGGCGGTACGGTGGATGTCTATACCCATGTCAAGGAACCGTGGACGATACCGTTTGACCCGAATTATGTGAACAGGCTCCTCGGAACGGAGCTCTCCCCTGAGACGATGCTCGGTTATTTCAAAAAGCTGGAGCTTAAATACAACCCGCAGACCGGCGAGGTGCTGATTCCTACTTTCAGGCAGGATCTGCAGGGACCCGCGGATCTGGCGGAGGAAGTGGCGAGATTTTATGGCTATGACAATATCCCAATGACCCTGCCGGGCGGTGTTGCCTCCGCGGGGAAGTTGTCATTTAAACTGACCGTGGAGGAGAAGGCCAGACAGGCGGCGGAGTTCTGCGGTTTCTCGCAGGCGATGACCTTTTCCTTTGAGAGCCCGAAAGTCTTCGATAAGCTGATGCTTCCGGCCGATGATCCGCTGCGGCGCGCTATCACCATTATGAATCCGCTGGGCGAGGATTTCAGCATCATGCGGACGCTGCCGCTCAATGGCATGCTGACCTCGCTGTCAAATAATTATAATCGCCGCAATAAAAATGTCAAATTATATGAACTGGCATCCGTCTATCTGCCAAAGGCTCTGCCGCTGACGGAATATCCCGATGAGCGCGTCCAGATGACTTTCGGCATGTACGGCAAGGGCGATTTCTTCACGCTCAAGGGCGTGGTCGAGGAAGTACTTGAGAAACTCGGCATGAAGGATCGAAAGATTTACGATCCGAAAGCCGGAAGGCCATATCTGCATCCAGGACGTCAGGCCAATATTGTCTACGGCGGCGATGTGATCGGGTATCTGGGCGAGATCCATCCGGAGGTGTGTGACCGCTATGACATCGGCACCAGAGTCTATGTTGCGGTGCTGGATATGCCGAAGGTGACGGCACTGGCGACATTTGACCGCAAGTATGAGGGTATCGCGAGATATCCAGCCATCAGCCGTGACATCAGCATGGTGGTGCCTGAAGGTATTTTTGTGGGCAGGATTGAGGATATCATCCGCGCGAACGGCGGCAGTCATCTGGAAAGTTTCGCACTGTTTGATATCTATGAGGGCGAGCAGATTCAGAAAGGCTACAAATCTGTGGCATATACGATCACTTTCCGCGCAAAGGACAGGACGCTTGAGGATAGGGACGTCAACGGCGTGATGGAAAAAATACTCAGTGAACTTGAGAAACTGGGGATAGAGCTGAGAAAATAGGCCAATGGGTGTCTTTCACTTTAGGTTTAGGTGACTGGACAAGGCGTTTTTCATATTAATGAGGAAACATGTCAAT
>CAYRDY010000093.1:0-1624 GCA_964423195.1 uncultured Catenibacillus sp.
CTTTGTCGGTCATCCCGATGACGGCGTTTGCAGCAGGAGCTGCTCCGACACAGGAGACTGTAAATGAGATCATGCAGGAGGCTGTTGATATTATCAATCCTGCATTGGTAAGGAAAATGGGTGATGTTGGGGAGAAGGAAGTAAGATTTGCAAAATTGGCTGTCGCGCCTGATGGCAATATTTCCGCCCTTATTCTTGATCCTACAATTACTATAGCTGATATTATGAATAAAGTTTTTGTAGAACCATATAAGACTCAGCTTAAAGCAGTAAGAACAAAAGCCATCGAAGCTGGCATTTCAGAGGTTCTTGTTAAGAGTGGTACATATCAAAGATTGATTCCGTTAACAGAAGAGATAACTGTGGAGGAAGCAAAGAATATAGGTGTAGAAGTTGCAAAGGCAAACGGCATTGAGGTAAAAGATGGCGATGCTGCAAAAGTAAAATTGGGAGATTTGGATTTGAATGCAATTGCCGAGAATACATCGACAGAAGTTCGTGATGAGAATCACACGGCGGTTACTACAGTCTCACCAAAAGCTTCAGTGATGGATGCTAATTCAGGACTTGAGTTAGAAGAGGTCGAGGGTGATAATAATAGTTACTTTACAAGTGCTACACTCAGAACAGGCAGAACTGGTGCTGCAGCTTCAGTTGTGAAGGCTTTGTTTGGTACTAATGCACAGATTATGCGCGGCACGACTGTATTAGCGGATACTGATCCAGTCGGCACTGGCGATCAGGTGACTATAGATGGTGCTGCTATTGCAACGCTCATTGTCCAAGGTGATGGCAACGGTGATGGCTTAATTAATGAAGCCGATGCCGTTATGGTCCTCAATGCGACAGCAAAGGCTTTAGCTTTAGGAACAGATCCTCAAACAAACAGCCCAATTGATCCTGCTACCTTGTTCCCTACTTATGCGCAGTGGAAAGCTGCAAATCCGACGGCAATGTCTGCGAATGCAAAACCTGACGACGTGATTAACGAGGCAGATGCAACCATGATTAAGACTATTTATGTTACCAATAAATAATCATCACTATTATTAAAAATTTAGCGAAGGAGATTTTAAAATGAGTAAGAGAAATGTTAAAGGGTTTTTAGGTCTTGCTCTCGCATTAGTCTTGATGCTGGGCATGACGACAACTTCATTTGCGGCGTCGGCTTCTGTCACACCGGATAAGACATCAGTCAAAGCTGGTGACACGGTTAGCTTTACAGTTTCTGTATATGATACTTCAGGTGTTGCCGGTATAAGTGGCCAGGTCGTTGCAACGAATTTGGATTATGTTGGTGTACAGAGCAGCGTTATCGGTACAACGAATGCTGATTCTTTTGCGATCGCTACCGATTCTGCGAGTGCCTCCCAGACCATGTCAGTTACCTACACTTACACTGTCAATGGAAATGGCACGCCTAACTTTTCAGTAAATTATTTGCACGCAACAAGTGCTTCAACTGAGGCCGATGGTATTACCCCAGTGGTTATTGATGTACAGGCTAACCATTCTGTGGATTTAGCACTTGATACGACACCTTCAACAGATGACACTACGCCTCCAACCGAGGATACCCAGACCCCTCCAACAGACACGCAGACACCTCCGACTGATTCACAGA
>CAYRDY010000093.1:1634-8054 GCA_964423195.1 uncultured Catenibacillus sp.
TAGGTCAGACATCTTATAGCTCAAGCACAACAGTTGGACCGACAACTCCTCCAACCGGTGATACTACCCCTTCGACAGATGATACCACACCTTCAACTGGTGATACCACACCTTCAACTGGTGATACCACACCTCCAACTGGAGACACCACTCCTAGCGACTCAACTCCAGGCCAGGGTGGCGCGAACGGTGGCAAGGATGATGTCCCTCAGACAGGTAATATGCCAGTTCCAGTATGGCCGTTTGCGGCTGTGATGATCGTAGCGGCTGGCGCTGCTGTTCTTGTTGTGAAGAAACGTCACGCATAATTGAGTACGGATAAGTACGAATGATCATAGCATAATTTACAGACTTGACTAGAAAATTGCATGAATAAAAGTAAAGAACCAGATTGAAATATCTGGTTCTTTACATAAAGAGCAAAAGTTTGGATTTTTTTAAGAATTTATTTGGATTTTGTTAATAATTTGTTAAAAGGACCGACTCTAGATTTTTGAGGAGGGGCGCCTGTGGACGAACACCAGGATTTCCGGCTGACGAAGAACGAGAACGCGGGCAGAAAAAAGAAGAAGAGTTTGAGCAGGGCCAAGAGAAGTTTGATCATCTTGCTCGTGTGTGTCAGCGTATTCGCTGTTGCGGCGGTCGGATTTACATATGCCATTTGGCTCAGGAGGCCGAGGACACCGGACGTTCATGTTGAGCTTCCCGATACGATTAAAGTAGAAACATATTCCGAGTCTGAGACGGAGACAGAGACCGAGCGCGAGATGCTGCCGTACATGGCGGAGCTCTACGAGCAGAATCCGGACGTCGTGGGCTACATGCACATCGAGGGGACGCGCATTGACGGGCCGGTCGTCTACACGAAGGGCGAGGACGAATACCTGTACAAGAATTTCGAGGGCGAGGAGGATGAGGAGGGTTGCCTGTTTGTGGACAAGCGCAACACATTGGAACCGCGCGACGACAACCTGATCATCTATGGCCATTACACGAACAGCGGTCTGAGATTCCGTGACCTGCACAATTACAAGGATTACAATTACTATAAGGACCGCAACATCATTCGATTTGACTCGCTGTATGAGGCAGCGAAGTACGAGATTGTCTCAGTGTTTGTATCGCAGGTGTACAACGTGGAAGACGACGTGTTTAAGTTTTACAAGTTTTATGATGCTGATAATAAAGAAGAATATGATGATTTTATCAAGAATATAAAGGAACTGCAGCTCTATGACACGGGTGTGACCGCCGAGTACGGCGACGAGCTGATTACATTGGTGACCTGTGAGTATTCGAGGGATAACGGCCGCATGGTGGTCGTCGCGAAGAAGATCACAGACAGTGACGACGATGCGTTCGACGTTGAGGACATGAGCGGGAGCGAGTCCGTCGCAGACGGTGTGGAATAGAGAAAGTCGCCCGCAGACGCGGGCTGGCGTCGAATGCATGAGTGATATAGGTTTGATTTTAAGGAGTATGGTTTGAACGAGAAGTTACTTGATTTTTTTGTGGCTCACGGGCTGCTGACAAGAGAAAAAGCGCGGGATGTGCTTTCCAGGTGTGTGCAGGGGAAGACGGCGCGGGAGATTTTGATTGACGAGGGTCTTGTGACCGAGGATCAGATCATCGAGGCGCTGTCGGAGATGTACTCGGTGCCTGTGGCGCGTCTGTATGATGCGCGTGTGCCGCAGGACATCAGGCGGCTGATCAGGCCGGATCTGATGCGCAGTAATGTCTTTATTCCGTTTGCGGTTGATCCGGACGATGAGGGGTGCCTGCTGGTGGCGGTCAGTGATCCGCTCAACATGAAGGCGCGCGATGTGGTCCAGGCCTCGTGCAGGCGGCGCGTGCGCATCCGGCTGGCAAAGACGAGTGAGATCCTGCTGGCCATCGACCGGAATTTCGGCGCGGGCGAGTTGCAGTATGCGGCGAGCCAGTATTCGAGCGCGCCGACGGCGCCGACGGTGGACCAGGACATCGAGGACACGGTCATGCGCGGCGAGGTCAACAACTCGCCGGTGGTCATGCTGATCAATTCCCTTGTGGAGCAGGCGGTGCGCCAGAGGGCATCGGATATTCACATTGAGCCGCTGCCGGATCTGGTGCGGGTCAGGTTCCGCATCGACGGCCTGCTCTATGACAGATCATCCTATGAGCCGCGTTTGCTGCCGGCCATTGTCACCCGTATCAAAGTCATGAGCGGGATGTACATTTCAGAAAAGAGAAAGCCGCAGGACGGCCAGTTTACGATGATGGTGGATAAAAATGAATACGATGTGCGTGTCTCCACGCTGCCGACGACGAACGGCGAGAAATGCGTTTTGCGTCTGCAGCAGCAGAAATCGCTGCACCGCGACAAGCAGGAGCTCGGCATGAGTCCGCAGGAGATGGAGATCTTCGAGCGCATGCTCTCCCGCCCATACGGGATCATTCTCGTCACCGGGCCGACAGGGTCAGGCAAGTCCACCACGCTGTACACCGCCATCAGCGGTTTGAATAAAGAATCGGTGAATATCGTGACCGTTGAGGATCCGGTCGAGGCCAATATAGTCGGCGTCAATCAGGTCCAGGTCAACCCGAAAGCCGAGCTGACATTTGCCAGTGTGCTGCGTTCCATTTTGAGGCAGGATCCCGACATCATCATGATCGGCGAGATCCGCGACTCGGAGACGGCGGCGATCGCCATTCAGGCGTCCATCACCGGCCATCTCGTCTGCAGCACCCTGCACACCAATGACACTTCCAGCGCGATCACGCGCCTTTTGGATATGGGTGTTATGAGTTACCTCATCGCCGACGCCACGATCGGCGTCATCGCACAGCGGCTTGTGCGCCGGCTGTGCCCGGACTGCAAGCGCAAGCGCATTCTGGAGCCGCAGGAGGCGGCCTATCTGAATGTCGCGGAGGGCACCGAGGTCTACGAGCCTGTGGGCTGCCAGCAGTGCGGCAACACCGGTTATTATGACCGAATCGGCGTCTACGAGATGATGGAGATCACGCCGAGGCTGCGGCACATGATTTCCGCCGGCGCGACGAGCGACGAGCTGAGGAAGGCAGCCATCGAGGACGGCATGGAGACGCTCAGGGAGCGGGCCAGAAGCCTGGTGCTGGACGGCACGACGGACATCATGGAGATGTTCCGAGCGGCCAACGTCCAGAGCGACGAGGTCGACGTCATCGAGGATGAGACGTGAGCTTTGCCGAACCGAGGAGATGTATAGATATGAGAGTTTTGATAGACTGCGAGGTAGACAAGCGATGACGGGTCTGAGAGACTGCGAGGTTGACGAGCCATGACGGACTTGATTGAACTGATGGATATGGCGCGGCAGAAAAACGCGTCCGATATTCATTTGACATACGGACTGCCGCCGGTGCTGCGCATCGACGGTATGCTGACGGATGTGGACGAGGAGCCGCTGGATGACGATTATCTCGACGCCGCGGCGAAGCGCCTGATGAGTGAGGATCAGATGGATGAGTACCGGCGCGTGGGCGAGATGGACCTCGCGGTGACCGCCGGCGGATCCCGCATCAGGGTGAATGTCTTCCGCCAGCAGAATCACACGGCGATCGCGCTCAGGCTCCTGCCGCTGCGCGTGCCGACGGCCGAGGAATTGATGGTGCCGCCGGTGCTGGTCAGCATGGCGGAGAAGCCGCGCGGGCTGGTGCTGATCACCGGACCGACGGGCTCCGGCAAGAGCTCCACGCTGGCAGCGCTTTTGAACCATATCAATATGAATTTCAGGCGTCACATTATCACGCTTGAGAACCCGATCGAGTATGTCCACACCCGCGTCAAGTGCATCATCAATCAGCGCGAGATCGGCGCGGACACCTTGAGTTTCGCGGCGGGCCTGAGGGCGGCGCTCCGGCAGGATCCGGACGTCATACTCGTCGGTGAGATGCGTGACCTGGAGACGATCTCGACGGCGATCACCGCCGCTGAGACGGGCCACTTGGTCTTCGCGACACTGCACACCAAGGGCGTGGTCAATACCGTCGACCGTATCATCGACGTGTTTCCGTCCGAACAGCAGGATCAGATCCGGATGCAGATGGCGGAGGTGCTGGAGTGCGTGATTGGGCAGACGCTCCTGCCGTGGACGCGCGGCGGCCGCCGGGCGATCTTTGAGGTCATGGTCGGCACGCCGGCCGTGAAGAGCCTGATCCGGCAGAACAAGACGTTTCAGCTCTCGTCGGTCATCCAGACATCCCGCAAACAGGGCATGATCACACTGGACGACGCGCTGATCGGATTTGTGCGGTCGGGCGACATCACGATCGATGACGCCATCACCGCGGCAAATGATCCGGATACGATCATGGGCACGCAGCGCATGAAATTGTAGATATATATAGTTTGAGGAGGCGCGTCAATGCCGACTTATACATACAGAGGTATCAATACGACCGGCAAGATGGTCAGCGCCTCGATCGAGGCGGCCAACATGGAGCTTGCCAAGACGTCCCTGCGCAACGCCGGTTACACGGTCTACGAGATGCGCGGGCAGAGCTTTTACGAGCGCAGCTTTGACATCCCGTTATTTGGGAAGCCGAAGGAGAAGGATATGTCCATCTTCTGCCGCGAGATGTCGTCGATTCTGCGCGCCGGCGTGCCGGTGACATCGGCGCTCGGCATGATGGAGCAGCAGACCGAGAACAAGCAGCTGCAGCGGGCGGTCGCCGAGATGCAGCGCGACGTGGCCAAGGGCGACACGCTTGCCATGTCCATGGGCCGGCACAACAAGCTGTTTCCGAATATGCTCATCAGCATGGTGGCGGCCGGCGAGGAATCCGGTAATCTGGAGAGCGTCTTCTCCCAGATGGAGGATTATTTTGAAAAGATCAAGAAGACAAAGAGTACCGTGACCAAGGCCATGATCTACCCGATCATTCTGATCATCGTCATGATCATCGTCACGATCGTGCTGATGGTCAAGATCGTGCCGATGTTCACGGAGACATACGCCGACTCCGGCATTGAGCTGCCGAAGATCACGCAGGGCGTGGTCGCGGTCAGCGGTTGGATCGGACACTGGTGGTGGGTGCTGGCAGCCATTCTGGCGGCCACGGTCGCAGCTTTGACGGCTTTCGGAAAGACCAATCGCGGAAAGCACGTCTACGGATTTATCACGAGGAAATTACCGGTCGTCAACAAGCTGGTCGTGCGGTCGGCCTGCGCGACATTCAGCCGAATCTTTTCGATGCTGCTCGCTTCGGGCCTCTCGCTCTTCGACGCCATCAATCTGGCGGCCGCGAATATGTCAAATATTTATTTCAGAGAAGCACTGATCACGGCGCGTGAGCTCGTCACGCAGGGCTGGCCACTGTATGTGGGTCTGCGCGACACCAATATGTTCCCGCCGCTGGTCATCAATATGGTATCCATCGGAGAGTCCTCCGGTGACCTGCAGGGCTCCCTTGAGAAGTTGGCTGACTTCTACGATCAGGAGGTCAGCGACCAGACAGGCAAGCTGCTGGCGCTCATGGAGCCAATGATCATCCTTGTCATGGCGGTCTTTGTCGTCATCCTGGTGCTCGCGATCTATCTGCCGATGCTCCAGATGACCAAGGTGTATGATCAATATTTGTGATGGGTCTTTACCCCCTGCGGGGGGGGTAAATGATAAATTTTAAAAATTTTTATGAAAGGAATGACGATCATGAAAACTAAAGAGAAGATGAAGTCGAGGAGAGGCTTTACGCTTGTCGAACTCGTCGTCGTCATCGCCGTTCTTGCCATCCTCGCCGGCGTTGGAGCCGTGGCATACAGAGGATACATCACAAGAGCGCAGGAAGCAAAGGATATGGAGATACTGGCTGCCGTCAAGACAGCGGTAGAAGCAGCGTATGCGGAAGAAAATTACACTATAACAAATATCAGGGTAACCACGGAAAGTGACGGGGCATTAAATAATCCGGAAGTAAGTTATATAAGTGATAAAACTTATCAAAATATTCCTATTTCTCCAGATCAACTTAAGCTCTATCAAGAATTTATGACAGGTAATGAGGGTGCAAAATTATCAAAAATTGGTACGTATACATGGTCTAGTTCAGATGATAAATGGACAGTACCTGATGGCAAATAAAATAACCAATCTTTGAGTTTTTCATGCTTCTGATGATCTATGGTTACGACTTGGTTTACTGGTTGATTTCAAAGTTAAGAAATCAGGTTTTAGCAACCATAGAGCAGATGCTTCATTAGTGACTCAGCCAAGCTGCTGGCGCTTATAGGATCGAAAATAATCCTTGTCATGGCGGTTTTCATCGTCATTTTGTAGCTTGTGATTTATCTGTCAATGTTTTTATAGATGATCAAGACTTAAAAATTGAATATGTGATGGGTCTTTGCCCCCTGCGGGGGGGGGGTAAATGATAAATTTTAAAATTTTTATGAAAGGAATGACT